>DATGLW010000039.1:0-40601 GCA_035293965.1 Acidimicrobiales bacterium | reverse complement strand
GTCGTCTCGCAGGCGATGACCATCAGCGGCCATCGGAACCTGCTCCGCAGGCACACCCCTGCCGGGTACGCGGCGCTCCAGCAGAGCTGGGCCGACGAGCGGCTCCGCCTCGCCGCCGGTGCTCCCCCGAGGCTCGTGGCCGCGTTCGGCGAGGACAGCGAGAGCGTGCGGTTCCAGGCCGCGCGGCCGGCCGCCGAGCGCACGGGCTGGCGCAACGAGGTGACGCTGCGGACGTGGGAGCTCTACGACGAGTACGAGCCGGCGGCATCCATCGCCCGGATCGCGCCGACCCCGCTGCTCATGATCGTCGCCCTCGGCGACACCATGACCCCCGCAGAGGACGCCCTCGACGCCTACCAGCGGGCGCTCGAGCCCAAACGGCTGGTCACCGTGCCCGGATCGCACTACGCGGTCTACACGGACCGGTTCGCAGAGACGGCGGGCGCGGCGCGCGATTGGTTCGTGGCGCACCTGCGGCCATGAGCCCGCCGGGCTCTGCCCGGAGGGCGCTCACGCCCAGCTCGTCCACTGCAGCTGGAGACCCGCCGTGGCAGCCGGGTCGGTCCAGGCGACCTCGCCCTCGCGCACGACCGGGCACCCGGCGCGCTCGAGCCCTCCCAGCGCCGCCGCGAGATCGGGCACGCGGAGGCACACCGAGAACCAGCGCGGGCCACGGGCGAGCGAGTACGGGCTCTCCTCCGACCGGGGGGTGACGAGGCGCAGCGGCACCGGGCCCATGGACAGGTCGATCGTCTGGTCGGCAGTGCCGTGCGCGGCGGGGAGACCCTCGAGAGGACGCGCACCGCCCAGTTCGCCGAGGAACCTGGCTGCGGCCTCGACGTCCTCGACGACAGCCGCCACCCACGCGACCTCGGGCACCGGCACCCCGATCTCCCCGATCGTCGGCACGCCCGAGCCGAAGTTGTCGACCCGGTCGTCGGTCCACTCCATGAGCAGGCCGAACGTGTCCTTGGGGTGCATGAAGAAATGGCGTCCCTCGATGCTGACCCCGGTGATGCGGATCCCCCGGAGCGCGAGGCGGTGCTCGGTCCCCCAGAGATCCTCGATCTCCCACGCGAGGGAATGGACGGCAGGGCCGTAACGGCGGAGGAAGGCGGCGGCGAAGCCCTCGTCGGTGCTCGGGCTCATGAGCAGGAAAGGCTGGCCCGCGAGGGCGAGCATCCGCATGTAGCTCCCGTCGGGGTCGCCGTCTGTGCCGGTCGAGCTCGACAGGGTGGCGAACGGCGCGGCGCCCAGCACCCTGCTGAACCAGGCAGCTGCCGCATCGGCGTCGCCGACCGCGAGGCCGATACGGTGGAGCGGACCGGGGGTGGCGAGCGGCGCAGGCACCGTCGCGAGTGTACGCGGCAGTGGCCGCGCCATCGAGGCCCGAGGTGTTGTCCAAGTGGGGAAGAGCCCCGGTCGGACAGCCGGCGCCTCGGGCGGGCGCTCACGCGGCGCTCGCGCGGAGCCCCCGGGGCGGGGGGCGCCGGACGAAACGCCGGGCGCATCGGGCGCGCCCGCTCCGATCGCTCAGCCTCCGGCGTCGAGGAACTCGAGGACGGCCCGGCGGTGGTGCTCGTAGACGAGGGCGGTGCGGGTATCGGCCACGTCCGGCCCGCTCGTGACCCGCTCCAGCACAAAGGTCCGGAGCCGGTCGACGTCGGGCACTGCGACCTCGACGATGAAGTCGTCGGCACCGGTGACCGTGTCGACGGCAACGGTCTCGGGGGCGGCGAGGATCGACTCGCCGAAGGCGCGGACCGAAGCGGTCGTCTTGGGCTGGAGCCGGACGCTGATGAGGGCGCGGATGGGACGACCGAGCGCGGCCAGGTCGACGTCTGCGTGCCAGCCGCGAATGACGCCACGCTCCTGGAGGCTGCGCACGCGCTCGAGGCATGTCGACTCTGCCACCCCGGCGGCCCGGGCCAGGTCGCGGTTGGTGATCCGCGCGTTCTGCTGGAGGAGCATCACCAGGGTGCGCTCGATCTCCGTGAGCGGGCTCAGCGTCGGCACCGGCGGCTTCCCGGGGCGCAGGAACGGGGCAGGCGGACCGGCGCGGCGAGGGCGTGCAACGGGGACGGCACGCCGGACCGGCGCGGGTCCTTCGGCGGGGCCGCGTTGCGATGCGGCTCAGCCGAAACATCTGCGCACATCCTCACCTCTTCAAGAATCATCTTCGCCACGATAGCGCGACGTCCGGCGATCCTGCAGAATACGAGGAGGAGGGGCTTCGTGGACGTGCTGGTAGCAGACGACCTGGCGTGCGTGCAACTGATCGACGTGGACGGCTCGCCATCGGCCCGGAGCGGCCTCGACCCGGCGTCCGCCCTCGACCGGTTGCCCTCCCTCTACGAGACCATGGTCGTCACCCGCGAGCTCGACGACGAGCTCGTCAACTTGCAGCGCCAGGGCCAGCTCGCGCTCTTCGCCCCCTGCCGCGGCCAGGAGGCTGCCCAGGTGGGGTGCGCGGCGGCCCTGCGCGACACGGACTGGATGTTCCCCCAGTACCGTGAGCTCGGCTGCTTCCTCTACCGGGGGGTGGACCCCGTCGGCATCGGGCTCCTCTGGCGGGGCGCCTCGCACGGGGCGCGGGGCCTGGTCGAGCGAGCGATCGCACCGGTCTGCATCTCGATCGGCGGCCAGGCATTGCACGCGGTGGGGGCAGCGATGGCGACGCGCTGGCTCGGCGACGGCGGCGTCACGGTCGCCTTCATCGGCGACGGCGCCACGAGCGAAGGCGACGTGCACGAGGCCCTGAACCTGGCCGCCGTCACGCGGGCGCCGTGCATCTTCTACGTGCAGAACAACCACTGGGCGATCTCGACACCGGTTGCCGAGCAGCTGCGCGCACCGTCGATCGCCCACAAGGGGATCGGCTACGGCATGCCGGCCGTCCGAGTGGACGGCAACGACGTGGTCGCCTGCCTCCTCGTGGTCGAGCAGGCTGCCGCTCGGGCACGGGCGGGCGAGGGGCCGACGTTGGTCGAGGCGGTCACCTACCGTCTGGGCCCCCACACGACTTCGGACGACCCGAGCCGCTACCGTGACGACGCCGAGGTGCACTCGTGGGAGGCGCGTGACCCCCTCGCGCGCTGTCGCCGCTTCCTCGAGCACGCGGGCCGCTTCGACGAGGCGATCGAGCGAAGAGCCCGGGAGCGCGCTGGGTCCCTGCGCGCCCGGCTGCGCGCCGGCGTGTTCGACGCCCCCGACCCGGCGCCGCTCGAGCTCTTCGACTGCGTCTTCAGCGAACCGACCGACGAGCTGCTCCGCCAGCGCGCGGCGCTCGCCTCCGAGCTCGAGGCCGGCTGAGGTGAGCCGGCTCACCATGGTCCAGGCCCTCAACGCGGCCCTGTCCGACGCGATGGAGGCCGACGACAAGGTGGTCGTCTTCGGCGAGGACGTGGGGCGGCTCGGTGGGGTCTTCCGGGTGACCGAGGGTCTCCAGGCGCGGTTCGGCCCCGAGCGGTGCTTCGACGTCCCCCTCGCCGAATCGTCGATCGTCGGGGCGGCGATCGGCATGGCCCTGCGCGGCTTCCGGCCGGTCCCCGAGATCCAGTTCGACGGGTTCACCTATCCCGCCTTCGACCAGATCGTCACCAACCTGGCCAAGTACCGGAGCCGCAGCGGGGGGCTGATCTCGATGCCGGTGACCATCCGGGTCCCCTCGTTCGGCGCCATCGGGTCAGCCGAGCACCATTCGGAGTCGACCGAGTCCTACTGGGTCCACACGGCCGGGCTCAAGGTCGTGGTGCCCTCGGGTCCCGCGGACGCCTACTCGCTGCTCCTCGGCTCGATCGAGTGCGACGACCCGGTGCTGTTCCTCGAGCCCAAGCGCCAGTACTGGGTGCGCGACGAGGTGGAGCGCGGCGGCAACCGGGAACCTCTCGGGAAGGCGGTCGTCCGCAGGAGCGGCTCGACGGCAACGGTGGTCACCTACGGTAACCTGGTCGCCACGGCCATGGAGGCAGCGAGCCTGGCTGCAGCCGAGGAAGGCTGGGAGCTCGAGGTGATCGACCTCCGCACGCTCGTCCCGCTCGACTTCGAGACGGTTGCCGCATCGGTGGCCGCGACCGGCCACTGCATCGTGCTCCACGAGGCGCCACGGACGCTCGGCATGGGCGCCGAGATCGCGGCGCGCGTCCAGGAAGAGCTGTTCTGGAACCTCGAGGCCCCCGTCCTCCGGGTGACCGGGTTCGACACGCCGTACCCGCCCGCTCGCCTCGAGCGCGACTGGCTGCCGGGGGTCGACCGCCTCCTCGACGCCGTCGAGCGATCCCTGAGCTACGAGCATGCCTGACCTGCGCGAGTTCCTCGTGCCCGACCTCGGCGAGGGCCTCGCCGACGTGACCGTGGTGGAGTGGCTGGTGTCGGTCGGGGAGGCGGTCGCCCTCAACCAGCCGCTGTGCGTCGTCGAGACCGCCAAGGCCACGGTGGAGATCCCCTCGCCCTGGTCGGGCGCGGTCGTGGAGCTGGGAGGGTCGCCCGGCGACACCCTCGAGGTCGGGGCCGTGCTGGCTCGCATCGACGTCGAGCCTGCGCCGGGAACGTCGTCGCCGACGCCTCCGGGCACGTCGCCGGCGCCGGCGCCACCGCCAACGCGGCCGGGCACGCCGGCGGCGCCGGGCACGTCGTCGCCGACGCCTCCGGGCACGCGGGCGACGCTCGTCGGCTACGGCCCCGATCCGTCCCTCGGGCCGCGCCGCCAGCGACGCCGGCGCACGGGGGTCGCCGCCGCGCCTGCCGGTGCCGGGGGGGCACGGGCGCTGGCGCCACCCCCGGTCCGCAAGCTCGCGCTCGACCTCGGCGTCGACCTCGCCGCCATCGCTCCCGGGAGCGGCCCTGGCGGCACGGTGACCCGCAAGGACGTGTGCGCAGCCGCGTCGACGTCGGCCACGTGGTCCGGCGCGTCCCCACCCGCGGCGCCACCGTCCGCACCCGCGGTGGGCGGCGGTCCCGCAGCGGTGGCCGACGTGGTCCAGGTGGGCGGCGTCCGGGCACGCATCGCCCAGAACCTCGCCACGTCGCGACAGCGCATCCCCGATGCCACCTGCAGCGTCGTCGCCGACTGCACGCGGCTCCTCGAGCTCCGCGCAACCCTCGGCGAGGCCGCGGCTTCCGGCGGCACCCCTCCCGTCACGCCCTTCGTGCTCGTCTGCAGGCTCCTCGTGCTCGCCCTGCGCGAGAACCCGGCGCTCAACGCCTCGTGGATCGACGACGGTCCCGCCGTGCGCGTCCACCGCAGCATGCACCTCGGGATCGGGACCGCCACCGAACGCGGCCTCCTCGTGCCGGTGGTGCGCGATGCGGAGCGACGGCCGACGCGAGAGCTCGCCGCCGAGGTGCACCGGCTCGTCGCGCAGGCCCGAGCCGGCACCCTCACCCCGGCAGAGCTGACGGGGTCCACGTTCACCGTCTCCAACTTCGGCGCCCTGGGCCTCGACGAGGGGATCCCGGTGATCAACTACCCCGAGGCAGCGATCCTCGGCCTCGGGGCGATCAGGCAGCGGCCCCACGTCGTCGACGGCGAGGTCGTCGCCCGACCGACCGCGACGCTGACCTTGGCCTTCGACCACCGGGTCGCCGACGGCGCCGAGGCGGGCCGCCTCCTCAGCCGGCTGCGGTCGCTGGTCGAGGCCCCCGAGCTGGCGCTGTGGGAGCTCTGAGGTGACAGGCCGCGACCTGGCAGAGGCCCTCGCCCGGGCCGGCCAGCCGGACCAGGCCGGCGTCGAGAAGCTCCGGCGCCAGAACAAGCTGACCGCCCGCGAGCGCATCGATCTGCTCTGCGATCGCGGCTCCTTCCTCGAGGACGGCCTCCTCGCCAACGCCCTCGTTGCCGGGCTCCCGGCCGACGGCGTCGTCACGGGCCGCGGCACGGTCGACGGTCGCCCCGTCGTCGTGGTCGCCAACGACCCGACCGTCAAGGCGGGTTCGTGGGGGCCGCGGACCGTCGAGAAGATGGTGCGGGCAACGGAGATCGCGCTGAGCGAGCAGACCCCGCTCTTCTGGCTGGTCGACTCTGCAGGGGCGCGCATCACCGAGCAGGTCGAGCTGTTCCCCGGCCGCCGCGGGGCAGGCCGCATCTTCTACAACCAGGTCCGCCTGTCGGGTCGCGTCCCCCAGGTGTGCTGCCTGTTCGGGCCGAGCGCGGCCGGGGGCGCCTACCTGCCGGCCTTCTGCGACGTGGTGTTCATGGTGGAGGGGAACGCCTCGATGTACCTGGGGTCGCCCAGGATGGCCGAGGTGGTGGTGAACGAGCACCTCTCCCTCGAGGAGCTGGGCGGGGCCCGCATGCACGCCACGGTGTCGGGGTGCGCCGACAACCTCGCCGCCGACGACGAGGACGCCATCGCCCAGGCCCGCGCGTACCTCAGCTACTTCCCCCAGAGCTGGCAGGAGGACCCGCCCACCTACTCGCCCGCGCCCCCCGCCCGGCTCCTCGGTCCCGACGACATCCCCGCGGACCAGCGCGTGGCCTTCGACATGCACACCGTCATCGACGCGCTCGTCGACGACGAGAGCTTCTTCGAGATCAAGCCGCTGTTCGCCAGAGAGCTCATCGTCGGGCTCGGCCTCGTCGAGGGCAGCCCGGTGGGCATCGTCGCCAGCAACCCCGCCCATCTGGGCGGCGTGCTCTTCGTCGACTCGGCCGACAAGGCAGCCCGGTTCGTCTGGGCGTGCGACGCGTTCAACATCCCGCTCGTCTTCCTCGCAGACGTGCCGGGCTTCATGATCGGCTCGCACGTCGAGCGGCAGGGGATCATCCGGCACGGCGCCAAGATGATCACGGCCGTCTCCGAGGCCACGGTGCCGAAGATCTCGGTGATCGTGAGGAAGGCCTACGGCGCGGGGCTCTACGCGATGGCCGGGCCAGCCTTCGGCTCGGACGCGACCCTCGCCCTCCCGACCGCGCGCATCGCCGTCATGGGTGCCGAGGCAGCCGTCAACGCGGTGCACGCCAACCGCATCGCGGCGATCGAGGACGAGCGCGAGCGCGCCCGTTTCGTCGAGGAGCAGCACCGCGCCTACGAAGAGGACATCGACCTCCTGCGGCTGGCGTCGGACCTCGTGGTGGACGCCGTCGTGGAGCCGGGCGACCTCAGGGACGAGCTCGCCCTCCGCCTTCGGCACGCAGCAGGCAAGGACCGGACGTTCTCCCACCGCCGCCACGGCGTCCCTCCGGTCTGAGGACCACCGGTGCACCCCTACGTCACCGAACAGCACGAGGAGTTGCGGGCCATGGTCCGGTCCTTCGTGCGCTCGGAGATCGAGCCCCACGCGTCGCGCTGGGACCGCGAGGCAGCCTTCCCGCTCGGCACCGTCCTGGCCATGGGGGAGCTCGGGTTGTTCGGGATCTCCGTCCCCGAGCCCTGGGGGGCTGGCGGGGACCTCACGGCCCTGTGCATCGCCGTCGAGGAGATCGCCTGGGCCGACCAGTCGCTCGCCGTGACGCTCGAGGCGGGTGTGGGCCTCGGTGCCGCGCCCATCGCACGCTTCGGCACCGACGCCCAGCGCGATCGCTGGCTCCCCGACCTGTGCGCAGGGAAGGCGTTGGCCGCCTTCGGGCTGACCGAGCCGGACGGAGGCAGCGACGCCCGGGCCCTGCGGACGACGGCGACGCTCGACGAGGACGGCGAGGCATGGGTGATCGACGGGCGGAAGTCCTTCATCACCAATTCGGGCACGCCGATCACCTCGCTCGTCACGGTGGCCGCGCGCACCGGCCCGGAGGAGATCTCCACGATCATCGTGCCGGCGCACGCACCGGGCCTCGAGGTCGAGCCGGCCTACCGCAAGCTCGGATGGCGGGCATCGGACACCCACGGCCTCGCCTTCACGGGCTGCCGGGTGGCCGCCGAGAACCTCCTCGGCGAGCGCGGGCGGGGGCTGGCGCAGCTGCTGACCGTCCTCGACGAGGGCAGGGTGGCGATCGGTGCGCTCGCCGTCGGCGTCATCCGGCGATGCCTCGACGAGGCGCTCGCCTACGCGACGGCCCGTCGGTCGTTCGGGCGTGCCATCGGCAGCAACCAGGCAGTCGCCTTCCGCATCGCGGACCTCCAGGTGGCCCTCGACTCGGCCCGGGCGCTCGTGTACCACGCGGCCTGGCTGCGCGACCGCGGCAAGCCCTTCAAGCGGGAGGCGGCCGTCGCCAAGCTCTTCAGCTCCGAGGCGGCGGTCGAGGCGACGAGGAGCGCCGCGCAGGTGTTCGGCGGCGCGGGCTTCATGGAGGAGTCGCCCATCGCCCGCCACTACCGCGACGCGAAGGTCCTCGAGATCGGCGAGGGCACGAGCGAGGTTCAGCGGCTCGTGATCAGCCGCGAGCTGGGGCTCCCGGTCCGGTGAGGCTGCCGTGAGCGGGCGGTGGTTCGAGGAGCTGGCGCCGGGGCTCGTCATCCCGCACGCCATCACCCGGACCGTCACCGAGGCGGACAACACGCTGTTCTCGGTGATGACGATGAACCCCCAGCCGCTGCACCTCGACGAGTCGTTCGCCGAGGGCACGCCTTTCGGCACGAGGATCGTCAACAGCCTGCTGACCCTGTCGATGCTCGTCGGCATCTCGGTGCACGAGACGACCCTCGGGACCACGGTCGCGAACCTCGGGTTCGAAGAGGTGGTCTTTCCCGCGCCCGTCTTCCACGGCGACTCGCTGCACGCCGAGACCGAGGTGCTCGCCGCACGGCCCTCGGCGTCGCGCCCGGGAGAGGGAGTGGTCACCTTCGAGCACCGCGCGTTCAACCAGCGCGGCGAGCTGGTGGCGCGATGCCGCAGGAGCGCGCTCGTCCGGATGCGGCCCACCTGATGCGCTTCAAGAGCCTCCTGTTCGTCCCCGCGAACCGGGAGGACCTCGTCGCCAAGGCGCACCGCTCCCAGCCCGACGCGGTCGTGCTCGACCTCGAGGACGCCGTCCCGGCCGCCGAGAAAGCCGCCGCGCGCGCAGGTCTGGCCGAAAGCATCGCCACCGTCGTGGGGCACGGCATCGACGCCCTGGTCCGCGTCAACGCCCCGGGCTCGGCGTGGCTGGCCGACGACCTGGCTGCCCTGCCCGGCAACGGGGTGGCGGCGGTCGTGGTCCCCAAGCTCGAGACGCCCGACGCCGCCCGGGCGGTGGCCCGTCGCACCGGCGGCCTGCCGCTCGTCGCCGGCCTCGAGACCGTCCGCGGCGTCCTCGACGCCCGTGCCGTGCTCGCCCATCCGGTGGCGGCCTGCTACTTCGGCGCCGAGGACTACGTGGCCGACCTGGGGGGCGCGCGCACACCTGGCAACCTCGAGGTCCTGACGGCGCGCTCGCTCGTCGCCATGGCCGCGCGCCTGGCCGGGATCGCCGCGTACGACATGGTCGTCCTCGACGTGACCGACGCCAGCCGGTTCAGTGCCGAGGCGCACGAGGCACGGTCGCTCGGCTACGCGGGCAAGCTGTGCGTCCATCCGGCACAGGTCCCCCTCGCCAACGCTGCCTTCACCCCTACAGAGGCAGAGGTGAGCCGCGCGACCCGCCTGCTGGCGGCCTTCGAGGACGCGCTGGCCCAGGGGCGGGCCACGGTTGGCTTCGAGGGGACGATGGTCGACGAGGTCGTCGCCCGCCAGGCGAGGGCGGTGCTCGAGGCGGCTCGGCGGACCCGCCGGTGACCACGCGGAGGTCGGGCCCGGCACGCAGGCGCCCGGGGGTCAGGCCGGCCGGCCGCGCAGGGGTCGGTCAGCGATCGGGGTCCTTCGAGATCACCACATCGGCGAAGCGAGCAGCCTGGTCTCGGAGCTGTGCCAGGCTGCGGGCGGTAGCGACCACCATCATCCACGTCACGCCGGCGTCCGCGTACTGCTGGCGGTTGGCAGCCAGCTGCGCCGTCGACTCGTCCCAGTCGCGGACGTAGCGCTCGAAGGGGGGGAAGGCGATCTCGATCGGCCCCTTGCCGGCGTCCTCGCGCAGGCGAGCCATGATGCCGATCCGCTCGCGCAGGTGGTCGAACGTCGACAACGGCGGCGTCTTCGCCACGGCTGCCTCGGCCTCGGTCATGGACAGGGGCAGCCAGCCGTCGCCGAGCTCGGCCGCCCGGCGCATGGCCCGCCGGCTGTTGCCGCCGACCCAGACGGGCACCGGCTGCTGGACCGGGGTGGGGAACATCGTGTGGCCGTGCGCCGGGAAGTGGCCGTCGCGGTCGACGGACGAGCCGGTCCACGCGCTCCGCATCGCCGCGATCGCGTCGTCGAGCCGCTCACCGCGGCCCTCGTAGCGCCCGCCCAGCACCTCGAACTCGGACCGGAGGTACCCGGCGGCGATGCCGACGACCACCCGCCCTCCCGAGAACCGGTCGAGCGTGGCGAGGGCCTGCGCGGCGACGTACGGGCTCCGGTAGCCGGAGACCAAGATGTTGGTCACCAGCCTGATCCGTCGCGTCGCCTCGCCGACCGCGGCGAGCGACACGAACGGATCGAGCGCGAGGTGGCCGTGCGCGGCCCAGCCGTCGTCGGGGAACGGGTGGTCGTACACCGAGACGGCATCGAAGCCCGCCTCCTCGGCGACGACGCCGAAGTCGCTGAAGCGGCCGTCGCCGAGCCACTCGGCCAGCACCTTCGCGGCCCGGTTGGGGAACTGCAGGCAGTAGCGCACGGCGCCATGGTAGGGAGTCGGCCGACGGCGTGCCCGGTGGTCGATCCCCGCTCCGGACAGCCGGCACACCTTCTCCCACACCCGGATCCCACACCCGATCCGGTGGTCGAGGTCGATCCCCGCTCCGGACAGCCGGCAGCGAGCAGGGTCCCTCACCCCAGGGGGGGCCCGAGCGGCCTGGTTGGTAACGTGTCGGCGTCACGACGGCCTCGGACGAGGAGCAGCTTCATGAGCGGCGAGTGCGGCGGATGACCCGGCAGGTGGCGATCGCCGGTGTCGGCCTGGCCGGGCGCAACGGGCAGGCCGGTGGCCTCACCCCCTACGGGCTGATCGCGCAGGCCGCGCGGCATGCGCTCGCCGAGTCCGGGCTCACGATCTCCGACGTCGACGGGCTCGGGTCGACCGGGCTCGGCGCGCTCCCGCCGGTGGACGTGGCCGAGTACCTCGGCCTGCGCCCCCGGTGGGTCGACTCGACCGCCGTCGGAGGAGCTGCCTGGGAAGTCATGGCCGCGCACGCCGTCGACGCCATCGCGGCCGGCCGCGCCGACGTCGTGCTGCTCACCTACGGCTCGACCGCACGGAGCGACCTGCGCGCGGGGCTGCGCACGGCGAACCTCGACTGGGGCTCCCGCGGCCCCCAGCAATGGGAGGTCCCCTACGGGATCACCCTGATCTCCAAGTACGCCATGGCGGCGCGGCGCCACATGCACGAGTACGGCACCACCCTCGAGCAGCTCGCCGAGATCGCCGTCTCCGCCCGCTTCAACGCCGCGTCGAACCCCGACGCGCAGGCCCGCGACCCGATCACCGTCGACGACGTGCTCGCCAGCCGCATGATCGCGGATCCCTTCACCGCGTTGCACTGCTGCCTGCGCTCCGACGGCGGGGCCGCCGCCGTGCTCGTGTCGGAGGAGCGGGCCGCGGACCTCCCCCTGCGGCCGGTGTGGGTCCTCGGCGCCGCCGAGCACGTCTCCCACGTGTCGATGGGCCAGTGGGACGACTTCACGACCGGGCCCGCCGCCATATCGGGGCCATTGGCCTTCGAGCGGGCAGGGGTGACCCCCGCAGACATCGACGTCTGCGAGCTCTACGACGCGTTCACCTCCATGCTGCTCATCACCCTGGAGGACCTCGGCTTCTGCAAGAAGGGCGAGGGCGGAGCCTTCGTGGAGGGGGGCCGGCTCCGCCTGGGTGGGGAGCTCCCCACCAATACCGACGGCGGCGGGCTGAGCTCGTGCCACCCGGGCCAGCGCGGCTTGTTCCTGCTGGTCGAAGCCGCGCGGCAGCTGCGCGGGCAGGCGGAGGGTCGCCAGGTCCCCGGAGCGCGCCTCGCCTGCGTGAGCGGCACCGGGGGGTGGTTCTGCAGCAGCGGGACGATGATCCTCGGGAGCGACTGAGCCGATGGCCGCCAGGCCCGGCGCGCAGGGAGCCAGCCCGGGCCCTCGCCCTCCCGCTCGCCGCTTCGACGTCGGCACCCCATTCGGGGGCAACGTCGAGCCCGATGCGCTCGGCTCGGCAGCGGCCGGCGCCGGCACCCCCCTGCGGGGCACCTTCGAGACCGTCGTCGACGCGATGGACGCAGCCGTCGAGCAGTTCGGCACCGCCGAGGCCTACGTCGACGGCGGGCAGCGGGTCAGCTTCGCAGCATGGATCGACGCGGCAGACCGCCTGGCCGCCGCGCTGGTCGACCGTGGCGTCCGCCCTGGGGACGTGGTCGCGATCGTCCTCCCCTCGTCCATCGACTTCGCCGTGGCCTTCGCGGCCGCCCTCCGCGCCGGTGCCGTCGCGACGGCCGTCAACACCCGGCTCGGGCCCCGCGAGGTGGCGGCGATCATGGCGCGCTGCGAGCCGGCCCTCGCCTTCGTGCCCGGCGGGTGCGTGCCCCCCGGCCTGCCCGACGGCCTCCCCACCGTCGACCGCGACGGGCTCGAGCGAGCCGCCCGGGGGCCTACCCTGGCGAGGCCGGTGCGCCGGTCCCCGACCGACCCGGCGGTCATCGTGTGGACGAGCGGCACGACCGGCCTCCCGAAGGGTGCCTGGTTCGATCACCTGAACCTGCGGGCCGCCGTCACGAGTGCGGGCGTGATGACCGGGCCCTTCGACCGCCGCCTGGCATCCACGCCCTTCGCGCACGCCGGCTACATGACCAAGCTCTGGGAGCAGCTCGCATGGGCGACCACGACGGTGATCAGCCCGACGCCGTGGCGCGCTGCGGACATGCTGCGCCTGCTGGTCGACGAGCGGATCACCGTCGCCGGTGGTGCCCCGGCCCAGTGGGCGAAGCTCCTCGAGCAGCCGGCCCTCGACGATGCCGACCTCTCGGCGCTCCGTCTGGGGATCGCGGCGACGGCACCCGTCCCGCCGGAGCTGGTCGCCGAGGTCGAGCGGCGGTGCGGCTGCCCGCTCGTCGTCCGGTACGCGATGACCGAGTGCCCGTCGATCACCGGCACCGAGCCCGGCGACCCACCCGAGGTCCTCCATCGGTCCGTCGGGCGCCCACAAGCGGGCATCGACGTGGCCATCCGCGACGACCACGGCCACCCCGTCGGCAGCGGCGAGGTCGGCAGGGTCCACGTCCGCGGCGCCTGCGTCATGCGCGGCTACTGGAACGAGCCCGAGCTCACCGCCGAGGTGCTCGACGACCATGGGTGGCTGCGCAGCGGCGATCTCGGCTTCGTCGATGCGGCGGGGAACCTTTCGCTCGTCGGCAGGGTGGACGACATGTACGTGCGCGGGGGCTACAACGTCTACCCGCTCGAGGTGGAGCGCGTGCTCGACGAGCACCCCGCCGTGGCCGGTGCCGCCGTCGTCGGCGTGCCGGCTCCCGTGCTCGGCGAGATCGGCGTCGCCTTCATCACCGTGGAGGCCGGCAGCCAGCCGCCCACCCTCGAGGAGCTTCGGACGTTCTGCAGGGAGCGCCTGGCCGACTACAAGGCTCCCGACCGGCTCGAGGTGGTCGAGGCGCTGCCGCTCACCGCCATGATGAAGGTGGACAAGGCCGCGCTGCGGGCGCTGGCGACAGCACGCTGAGAGACCGCCGGGCCCGGGTCCCTCGCGGGAGGGTCTCCCCTGGGGATCAGCCCCCGAGGCTCAGCCCGGGAGCCCGGGTCCGGAAGACCTCGGTGTCCATGCGACGGCCCAGTGCCTCGGCATCCCAGTAGGTGCCGCCGTTGTCGATCGTGACCGACTCGGTCCATCCGCCCATGAGGTGCAGCTGCGTGCGCATCACGCGAAGGCACTGGCCGCTCACGTGGTCGGCCTGGTCGCTAGCGAGCCACGCGACCACCGGAGAGCTCACCGACGGGTTCATCGGGTCAAAGACCTCGGGGTCGTACTCATCGGGCTCCTTGACCTCTGCACCGCCGCTCACCCCAGCGGACAGGCGGGTGACCGCGCCCGGCCCGATCGCGTTGACGGTGACCCCGATCCTGGCCAGCTCGAGGCTCAACGTGAGGGTCAGGCCCATGATCGCCGCCTTGGCCGTCGCGTAATTGGACTGGCCGAAGTTGCCGAAGAGCCCGGCGCCCGAGACGGTGTTGATGATGCGGCCACCGACCGGGGCTCCCTCGCGCCGGGCGACCTCTCGCCAGTGGCGTGCCGCGGCACGCGAGACGAGCCAGCTCCCGCGCACGTGCACCCGCATCACCAGGTCGAAGTCGGCCGCCTCCATGTTCCACACCGCCCGGTCGCGCACGATGCCGGCGTTGTTGACGACCACGTCGAGCCTGCCCCATTCCTCGATGCCCCGGGACACCATCGCGGCGGCCTGCTCCTCGTCACCGACGTCTCCGTAGTCGGCGACGGCCTGGCCCCCGCGCCCCGCGATGAGCTCGGCCACCCGATCGGCGTCCCTGCCGGCTCCTTCTCCCGCCACCGACGAGCCGAGATCGTTGACCACCACCCTGGCCCCCTGCCTGGCCAGCTCCAGGGCGTGCGCCCGGCCGATGCCGTGGCCGGCCCCGGTCACGAGGGCCACCTTCCCCTCGAGCAACCCCATCGTCTCTCCTTTCGGACTGCGCGGTCGTACGCGTTCTCGACCGGACTCGGCCACCGAGCCGGGTCGGCCCCCGGTGGGACCCGGCCATCCGAGCCGGGTCGGCTACCCCCGGTGGGACTCGGCCACCCCTGCCGGGTCAGCCCCCTCGGGCCGGGCGGAACACCGGCACCGTGACCTCCTCGGTCAGCTGCTCGAAGGCCACGACCACCGCCATCCCCACCGCGAGCTCCGAGGGGTCCACGTCGACGAGGTTGACCATGATCCGGGGCCCCTCGTCGAGGTCCACGGCCGCGACCACGTAGGGCACCCGAGCAGCGAAGGGAGGGAGGTCGTTCACGTGGACGACCGAGTACGTGTACACGCGCCCCTTCCCGCTCGCCTCCTCCCAGCGGACCCGTTCGCTCCAGCACGAGGCGCAGAACGGCCTCGGGTAGTGCTGGGCGGCGCCGCAGTCCTCGCAGCGCTGGAGGAGCAGGCGGCCCTCGCGGGCCGCCTCCCAGAACGGCTGGCTCTCCGCTTCGATCGTCGGCAGGTCGGAACGATGCTCGGCCACTCAGTACCCCTTGAAGACGGCTTGTCGGTGCTCGAGGAAGGCGGCCACGCCCTCCTTGGCGTCGCCGGCATGTGACTGGAGCTCCTGGAAGGCCGCCTCCTGGAGGAACGAGGCGGCGCGGTCATGGTCGAAGGACGCGTTCACGAGCCGCTTGGTCATCGCGAGCGCGCTGGTGGGCAGTGCCGCCAGCCGGGCGAGCAGCTCCCCCGCGGCAGCATCCAGCTCGCCGGCGGCCACGACGCGGTTCACCAGGCCGATCGCCTTGGCCTCGGCGGCCGGGAGCCGCTCGGAGAGGAACATGAGCTCCTTGGCCCGCTGCATCCCCACCAGGCGCGGCAGCAGGTAGGCGCCGCCGGCATCCACGACGATGCCTCGGAGCAGGAACGGCTCGAGGAACGAGGCTTCCTCTGCGGCCACGACGAGGTCGCAGGCGTAGGCCAGGTGGGCCCCGAGCCCCGCCGCCACGCCCTGCACCACGGCCACCACGGGCTTGGGGCAGTCGAGGACCGCGGCGACCAGCCGCTGGGCGCCGTGCAGCAGGCGGCTCATGCCGTCGCCGACCAGCGAATCGGCCCGACCGGCTGCGATGGATCCCACGTCGGCGCCCGAGCAGAAGTGCCGGCCGTTGGCACGGATGGCCACCACCCGCACCTGCCGGTCCGCCTCGGCGGCCGCGAGCAGCGCGACGAGCGCGTCTCGCATCTCGGGGAGGAGCGCGTTCGCCGCGTCGGGCCGGTTGAGGGTGATCGTCGACACGCCGTCCGCGACCTGGTGGAGGACTGTCGTGCCGAGCACCTCCGACGCCATGCCTGCTCCGTTCAACCGGCCGGCGTTGCGCGGCCGGCGTTGATGGTGAACCCGCCGTCGGCGGTCAGGATGGACCCGGTCACGAAGGCCGACTCGTCCGAGGCAAGGTAGAGCGCAGCGTAGGCGATGTCGTCGGGATGGCCGTAACGGGTGAGGTGGCCCGGCACCATGCCGGCACCCATGTCCCCCTTCGCCACGACCCGGCCCACGACGATCGCGTTGCAGCGGATGTTGTGCTCGGCCTCCTCCACCGCGATCGAGCGGGTCAGGCTGTTGATGCCGCCCTTCGCCGCGGTGTAGGGGCTGAAGCCTCCCATGCCGATCACCGACTGGCCCGAGCTGATGTTGACGATGGTGCCCCCGCCGGCGGCGCGCAGGTGAGGGATCCCGTACTTGCACGCCCAGAACACCGGGCCGGTGAGCGTCGCGGTGAGGACGTAGTTCCATTCCTCGGTGCTGAAGTCGGTGAGCGGCTTGATCGACGACCCGACCTCGACAGTCGGGGCGGCATTGTTGACGAGGGTGGTGATCGAGCCGAACCGGTCGGCCACGGCCTCGGTCACCGACCGCACGCTGTCCTCCCTGCTCACGTCCAGCTCGAAGAACTCCGCCTCCCCGCCGGCTTCACGGATCAGGTCGACGACCTTGCGGCCCCGCTCGACCGTGCGGCCGGTGACCGCCACCTTTGCCCCCTCCGAGGCGAACACCTGGCAGATCGATCGGCCGATGCCCCTCGTCGACCCCGACACCAGCGCCACCCTGCCCTCGAGCCGCATACCCGCTCCTCCCTCCGTGCCCCGACCGCTGCCGTGGCGCGCCGTCATCGCAGCCAGGGCGTGTCGTACTGCGCCGAACGCGCTGCCTTGAGGCCGGCGATGCCGTCGCGGTCGATGATCTCCCTGAATGTACGCCCGTCGGGCGCTGTTGCCCGCCCGCTGTTGGCAAGGGTGGTCGCGTCCGCGGCCATCCCGGCCACCCGCCCGGCGGCGTCGCCGCCTGCCTCCGCGACCGCGTCGATCGCCCGCTTGTTGAGGAGCAGCGCCTCGCGTGGCAGGCGGGCGAGGCGCCGCGCGAGGTCGAGGACCCGCTCGTGGAGATCGGCGTCCGGCTCGACCGCCAGCACCAGCCCGATCTCGCGCGCCTGGGCGGCGGTGATGGTCTCCCCCGAGAACATGAGGAACTTCGCCCACTGCCTCCCCACGATCGGCACCAGCGCGGCCGCCCCCACCAGGCCGATCCGCCCCTCGGGGAGGCCGAAGCGTGCCGACTCCCCGGCGACCACCAGGTCGCAGGACGCGACCAGGGTGAGGGCGGCCCCCAGGCAGACCCCGTGGACCGCAGCGAGGACCGGCAGGCGCGCCTCGCGAACGCGGCGGTGGAACGCCTCGGCCCGTTCGAGGAACTCCTGGTGCTCGAAGGCCGTCTCCCTCCGCGCATTGCCGGTCACGTCGCCCCCCGACGAGAACCCGTTGCCCGCGCCCCGCACGACCACGCAGCCGATGCCGGGGTCGGCCTCGGCGTCGGCGAGCGCCCAGGCAATCTGGTCGCGCGTGCCCCCGGGGCGCGCGGAGATCGCGTTGAGCGTGGCCGGACGGCTCAGCATGACGACAGCAACACCGTCGGCCTTCTCGTAACTGATCTCGTCGAGCTCCACGTGGTCGCCTCCGTGTCGTCCTCGCCGCCCGCACCGCTCTACAGTCGGCGCCGTGGACCGCACGAACCTAGCGCGCCTGCTCGACCCCACATCGGTGGCGGTGGTCGGGGCCAGCGAGAAGCTCGCCATGTCCAACAACGCCGTCCTGCCCATGCTCGAGGCCGGCCGCGAGGTCCACCTGGTCAATCCCAATCGCGACTCGGTGTACGGGCGCCCGACCGTGCCCAGCCTGGCCGACCTTGCGGCTCCGGTCGACGCCGTGCTCTCGCTCGTGAGCGCCGATCGCTCCGTCGGGGTGGTCGCAGAGGCGGCCCGCCTCGGGTGCGGCGGCGTGGCCGTGGCAGCCGGCGGCTTCGCAGAGCTGGGCGGGGATGGCGCTGCCTTGCAGCGGGCGCTGGTCGAGGCAGCCGGGCCGGCACTGGCAGTCGTCGGTCCCAACTGCAGCGGCTTCATGAACGTCGTGACGGGCGCCAACCTGTTCACCGGCGGCCGCATCTCGCTGCGGCCCGGGCCCGTTGCCGTGGTCTCCCAGAGCGGCTTCCTCCTGCGCTCGTGCCTGGCGGCGGGCCAGCAGCGACAGCTCGGCTTCAGCGTGGCCGTCTCCTCGGGCAACGAAGCGGTCTGCGACCTGGCCGACTACCTCGACCACTTCGCGGACGACCCTGCGACGAGGGTCATCTGCCTCGTGATCGAGAAAGTCCGCGATGCCGCGTCCTTCCTCGGTGCCGTCGCCCGGGCCCGGGCCGCGGGGAAGGGGGTCGTCGCCCTGAAGCTCGGCCGCACGGCGCGCTCGCGCGACATCATGCGATCCCACACCGGCGCGATCGCCGACGAGAGCTGGGTCTACGACCTCGTCCTGCGCCAGGCCGGCGTGGTGACGAGCGTCGACGTCGACGACCTGCTCGACCGGGCCCAGCTCCTCGCCCAGCTCCCGCCGGAGCGCTGGCGGCCCGTCCGCGGCATCGCCGTCATGGCCTCCTCGGGGGGGGTCGCCGGCGTGGCCGCAGACCTGTCGGCGGAAGAGGGGGTGGAGCTGGCGGACCTGAGCCCGCTCGAGCCGTGGGTACGGGACCGGGTCCCGGGCACCGACGCCAGCGTGAACCCTCTCGACCTCACGGGGTTCGTGATGCGCGACCCGGACCTGCTCCGCGAGATCTTCACGGGCTACGCCACCGCCCCCGGCCTCGATGCACTCGTGCTGTGCTGGTGGGCAGGTGAGGGGGACGAGGGTTGGGCGAGGACCCTCCTCGATCCGTTCGCGGACGTGGCGGCCGCGAGCCCGGTGCCGCTCGTGGTGAGCCCCGTCGAGGCGACCGCGGTCGGCAGCTGGACTGCCGCGTACGGCGAACGCGGGCTCAGCTTCTGCCGAGGGCTCCGCTCGACCTACCGTGCCCTCCAGGCGCTCGGGGCGGCCGCGGCAGCCGACTCGCCGGCCGGGGGCGTGGCTGCACCGGCTGCGGGCGTGGCTGCGCCGGCTGCGGGCGTGGCTGCGCCGGCTGCCGCCGCCCGGCCATCCGCCGCGCGGGCCCGCCAGGGCAAGCCAGCGGGCACCGCTCGCTCGGCGGTCCCGACCCTCGTCCCCGGGCAGGGCGTCGCCACGTTCGCAGAGGCCATGGCGCTGCTGGACGAGGTGGGCATCCCGATCGCCCCCTTCGTGCTCCTCGGCGAGGATGCTGACGACGATCCCGCCATCTCCTCGCTCGGCGACCGGCTGGTGGTGAAGTTGGCCGACGTCCCCCACCGCACCGAGCACGGGGCCGTCCGCGTCGACGTGGCGCCGACCGACCTGGTGC
Organism: Acidimicrobiales bacterium; assembly: GCA_035293965.1. GTDB lineage: Bacteria > Actinomycetota > Acidimicrobiia > Acidimicrobiales > RAAP-2 > DATGLW01. The sequence goes on along the minus strand of DATGLW010000039.1, from coordinate 21,188 downwards.
GAACCGTCCGGGAGCTGCGCGAACTGGCGGCAGCGCACGGCCTTCCCACCACGGTCGTGGTCCAACCGATGCTCGTCGGGCACGGCGAAGCCTTCGTGGGCGTGCAAGGGCGCACCGACCTGGGCCCCCTGGTCCTGCTCGGCGCCGGCGGCGTGCTCGTGGAGCTGACCCGCAATGTCGGCGGCAGGCTCCTGCCGTTGGGCGCGGGCGCGGCCGCGTCCCTCGCCGACGAGGTGGCCGGCCGTGTCGGGACGATCCGCGGCCAGCAACCCTGGCCCCGCGGGGCGCTCTCGGCCACCGTCGAGGCGGCCGGACGGCTCTGGGAACGGACCAGCTCCTGGCTGGACTCCCTCGACGTCAACCCGCTCGTCGTCATGGCCGACCGGGTGGTCGCCGTCGACGCGTTGATGCTCGCCCGCGACGGCGCGGCCCGCTCGGTCGACGAGCAACTAGCGTGACAGGCCATGCCACACACGTTCCGTGCGTTCACCGCGACCCAGCACGCCGACACCGTCACCCGCGAGCTCACCACGCTGTCCACCGACGATCTCCCGCCTGATGGCGTGCTCGTCGCGGTGGAGCGGTCGAGCGTCAACTACAAGGACGCGCTCGCTACGATCTCTGGCGGCCAGGTCGCCCGCATCTCCCCGCTCGTCCCGGGGATCGATCTCGCCGGCACCGTCGTCGAGCCAGGCACCGAGGGCTTCCCCGAGGGGACGCCCGTCCTCGCCCAGGGCTACGCCCTCGGGGTCTCGCGCCACGGCGGGTTCGCCGAGTACGCCAGGGTCCCTGCCGCGTGGCTCGTCCGCATCCCCGACGGCCTCGATGCCCGGCGTGCCATGGCGATCGGCACGGCCGGCTTCACCGCAGCCCTCTCGGTCCTCGCCCTCGAGCACCAGGGTCTCACCCCCGACGCGGGCCCGGTCCTCGTGACGGGTGCCTCCGGCGGCGTGGGGTCGACCGCGGTGGGCATCCTCGCGAACCGTGGCTACGAGGTCGTGGCGAGCACGGGCAAGGCGGCGGCCGCCCCTTACCTCGAGGCCCTGGGCGCGTCCAGCATCCTCTCGCGCGACGAGCTGGCCGGCGAGGGCGGCCGCCCGCTCGAGCGGGCGACGTGGGCAGCGGCCATCGACTGCGTGGGCGGCCAGACGCTCGCGAACGTGCTCGCACGGATCCGCTACGGCGGCGCCGTCGCGGCGAGCGGCCTGACCGGAGGGTCCGCCCTCCGGACCACCGTCATGCCCTTCATCCTCCGGGGCGTCTCCCTGCTCGGCATCGACTCGGTCGAGACCCCCATCGAGCGGCGGCGCGAGATCTGGGCCCAGCTGGCCGGGCCGCTTGCCCCCCGCGGCCTCGACTCGATGATCACCGACGTCGCCCTCAGCCATCTCGACCCCGTGCTCGACTCGATCCTGAGGGGCGGGATCACCGGGCGCAGCGTGGTGGACGTACGCGCCTGACGCGGCCCCTAACATCGCGGGTGAAAGGTGCCGGGGCCGTCGCGGGCGGTCCGGCGAGCACCGGGAGGAGCAGTCGATGAGCCAGACGACGACCGAGGACCCGGCGGCCACCGTCGGCCAGTCCCATCTCGCCCCGAGTGCCCGCCGGCCCGGCAGGCCGGCGATGCTGAGCCACGTCGCCTACATCACGAGGGACACGGCCGCCACGGCCGCCTTCTACACGAAGGTGCTCGGGATGGAACTGGTCAACGCAGTGCTCGACGACGCCATCCCATCGACCGGGGAGCCCGTCCCGTACTTCCACTCGTTCTTCCGGATGGAGGACGGCTCGACCGTGGCCTTCTTCGAGGCACCCGAGCTCCCTCCCCTCGGCGACCCGCCACACCCTGCGTACGACACCTTCCAGCATCTCGCGCTGCAGGTCGACACACCGGCGACCGTGGACCGCTGGCGAGCGTGGCTCGAGCAGAACGGGGTGGACGTGCTCGGGCCAGTCGACCACAAGATCATCTACAGCATCTACTTTCACGACCCCAACGGCATCCGCCTGGAGATCACCGCGCCGACATCGCCGTCGTGGAACGACAACGCCGAGCATGCGGCCGAGCAGCTCGCCGACTGGACCACCGTGAAGGAGCGGGCGCGCCAGACGGGCGACGACATGGCCACCGTGCTCCACCGCCTCGCGAGCGAGCGCAGCCACCGCCGGTCATGAACGAGATCCCCAAGCTCGTCAGCGTCGACGACCACGTCGTCGAGCCACCGCACGTCTGGGAACGCTGGCTCCCGGCGAAGTTCCGCGACCGCGGCCCGAAGGTGGTGCGGCGCGGGATCGGCGCGATCGACTACGTGGGCACGGCGAACTACGTCGAGCACTTCGACGACGACTCGCCGACGAAGGTCGACTGCTGGGTCTACGAGGACCTCGTGTACACCCACAAGCGCATGGTCGCGGCCGCCGGCTACCCCAAGGAGGAGCAGACCCTCACGCCGATCACCTACGACGACATGCGCCGCGGCTGCTACGACCCCGGTGCCCGGCTGGCCGACATGGATGCCGCGTGGGTCGAGGCGTCGATGTGCTTCCCGACCTTTCCCCGCTTCTGCGGGCAGACGTTCCTCGAGGCTTCGGACAAGGAGCTCGCGCTCGCCTGCGTGCGGGCCTACAACGACTGGATGGCCGAGGAGTGGTGCGGTCCCACGGGTGGCCGGCTCATCCCGCTCGGGATCGTCCCCCTCTGGGACCCGTGGCTCGCCGCGCAGGAGGTCCAGCGCAACGCGGCGCGCGGCTTCCCGGCGGTCTGCTTCAGCGAGCTCCCCTTCCACCTCGGGCTGCCGACGATCCACAGCGGCCACTGGGACCCCTTCTTCGCCGCCTGCGCCGACACGGGGACGGTCGTGGCCATGCACATCGGCTCCTCGTCGAAGATGCCCGCCGCGTCGCCCGACGCACCCCCTTCGGTCAGCGCCACGCTGGCGTTCGGCAACGCCATGTCGTCGCTCGTCGACTTCTTGATGTCGGGGGTGCTCGTCCGTTACCCCGCGCTCAGGTTGCTGTACGCCGAGAGCCAGATCGGTTGGATCCCCTACGCGCTCCAGCGCGTCGACCAGGTCTGGGAGGACAACCAGGGCTGGGCCCAGACCAAGCACATCCCCGAGCCGCCGTCGACCTACTACTTCGCGTCCGTGTACGGGTGCTTCATCAACGACCCCCACGGCCTCAAGTCGCTCGACGAGATCGGGGTCGGCAACGTCACCGTCGAAACGGACTACCCCCACTCCGACTCGACCTGGCCCGCCACCAAGGAAGTCATGACGAAGCTGACGGCGGACCTCCCCGACGACACGGTGCGACGCATCCTGCGCACCAACGCGGCCGAGCTGCTGCGGCTCGACCTGGGCTGAGCGACCTCAGGTGCCGGCGGGGTCCCTCGCGTCCTCGTCGGCGCGCGCCAGCGACTCGCGAAGCTCCCGCTTGAGGACCTTGCCGTAGGAGTTGCGGGGCAGGGACTGGCGGAAGACGAACCGGCGCGGGCGCTTGTAGCCGGCCAGGACCGCCCCGCAGTGCTCGGCGAGCACGCTCCCGAGGTCGGCCGTGGCGACACCTTCGCGGGGGACCACGACGGCGGTCACCACCTCCCCCCACGTGCGATCGGGCGTCCCGACCACGGCGACCTCGTGGACGGCCGGGTGCTCCGCGAGGACCGCCTCGACCTCGACGGCGTAGACGTTCGACCCGCCGCTGATGATCATGTCCTTCGCGCGGTCGAGCAGGTAGAGGTAGCCCTGCTCGTCCATGCGGCCGAGGTCGCCCGTGTGCAGCCAGCCGTTGCGCAGGGTGGCCGCGGTGTCCTCGGGCCGCCTCCAGTACCCGGCCATCACCGCCCCGCCCCGCACGCAGACCTCGCCGACCTCGCCGGCAGGCAGCTCGGCGTCGCCCTCGCCGAGAATGCGCACGTCAGTCCCGGGCCGGGCGACGCCCGCCGACGAGAGCCGCTCAGGCCGGTCGCCGGCGAGGGCCGCGGCGTGGTCACGCGCCGAGAGCACGGTGGCCGTCATGGGGGTCTCACCCTGGCCGAAGAGCTGGACGAGCACCGGGCCGAAGGTCTCGAGGGCCAGGCGGAGGTCCGCCGGGGCGAAGGGGGCGCCGCCGTAGACCACGGCGCGCAGGTCGGGGAGCTCCGGTCGAGCCCCGTCCAGTGCGTCGAGCAGCATCACGATCTGGGTCGGGACGAGCCAGGTGTTGGTGACGCGCTCGCGTGCGAGCAGCTCCAGGATGGCGCGTGGCTCGAAGTGGGCGCCGGCAGGGATGACCTGGCGGGCGCCGCGGGCGGTTGCCGCCAGGGCGTGGAACCCGGCCCCGTGGCTCAGGGGGGCCGCGTGCAGCGTGACGTCGCGCTCGTCGAGCGGGGTGAGGTCGGCGAGCCACGACGCGACCACGAAGCCCAGCACGCCGTGGGTGAGCATCGCGCCCTTCGGGTGCCCGGTCGTGCCCGATGTGTAGAAGAGCCACGCCAGGTCGTCGCGGCCGACGTCGGCCGCGACCGGCGCGCCGTCCGCGCCCGCGATGAGCTCGTCGTGGTCGAGATGGCCCGCACTCTGGCCCGCACCGTCGCCGCCGGCGACCACGACCCTGCCCGCGGGGACGCTGGCGCCGGCGACCACCGGCGCCCCCTCGGCATCGGTCAGCACCGCCCGAGCCCCGGCATCCTCGACGTGGAAGGCCACCTCCTCGGGGGTGAACCGGCTGTTGAGGGGGACGACACAGAAGCCCCCCTTGAAGCACGCGAACATCGCCTCGAGCATCTCGGGTCGGTTCCGCATGAGCACGCACACGCGGTCGCCTCTGGCGACGCCGAGGGAGCCGAGGGCCCGCGCCAGGGCGTTCGTGCGGCGGTCCAGCTCGCCGTAGGTGCGCGTGTGCACCCCCCAGGTGACCGCAGGGCGGTCGGGGAAGCGACGAGCGCTGTTGGCAAGGAGCTGGCCGACGTTCATCTGCTGCCTCGTACCACGGCGACATCCAAGCACGCAGCGCGCCGCCCGGCGAACGGCGGTACCGTTCGGGCCGTGAGCCCGCCGAACCGTGTGCGTGCAGCAGTGGACGAGGGCCCGCGCCACGAGATCGGCCCGCAGACGAGCGGGAACGGGCGGGACCCGGCCCTGCTGGGCAGCTACGTGCTGCCCGGGGGGGTGCGCGACCCCCGCCCCGCCCTCGGCCAGGCCGCCGCGGCCGAGGCGATCGGCCTCGGGACCGTATGGATCGGGGAGCGCTACGACACCAAGGACCTGCCCTCGCTCGCAGGCGCCCTCACCCAGCGGACCTCGACGGTTCGGATCGGCGCGGCGGTGACCCACACCTCGCTGCGCCATCCGATGGTGCTGGCCTCCATGGGCCAGACGCTCCAAGCCCTGTCCGGCGGCCGGTTCCTCCTCGGGATCGGCCGCTCCGCGCCATGGAGGTGGCGCGACTACGGGCTGCCGGCTCCGACGCTCGCCTCCCTGGGTGACACGGCCGAGGTCCTCCGGCGGCTGTGGCGCGGCGAGACGGTGCACTACGAGGGCCCCGCCGGGCACTTCCCCAACCTGCGCCTCCCCCAGCGCCCGGACGTCGACCCCCCACCGCTCCTGCTCGCCGCCGTCGGCCCGAAGACGCTCGCGCTGGCGGGCCGCTGCTTCGACGGCGTGGTGCTCCACCCCTTCTTGACGCCCGAGGCGACGGCTCGCTCGATCGCGATCGTCCGCGACGCGGCCCGCCGCGCCGGGCGCGACCCGGCCCGGGTGCTCGCGTACGCCGCGGTGGTCGTCGCGCCGGACCTCGACGAGGCAACGACGCGCCTGGCCGTCCACGCGCGAGCGGCAGGGTACTTCCACGTCGCAGGCCTCGGTGACGCACTCGTCGCCGCGAACGGGTGGGATCCTGCCGACCTCGCCCGCTACCGGGCGGAGCCGGCGCTCGCTTCCCTCGGCGACCGGCAGGCGGACAAGGCGCTCTCGCGCGCCGAGCTCGTCCAGCTCGCCGGACGATTGCCGGCGCACTGGCTCACGTCGGCCGCGGCGAGCGGCACGGCGGCCGACTGCGCGCGCCGGCTCGGCGAGTACCTCGACGCGGGCGCGGACGAGCTGGTCCTCCACGGCACCACGGCGGAGCGCCTCGGTCCGCTCGTGGCAGCCTTCGGCCCCCCACGATGACCCCTGCCCCCGACGAGCTGGCCGCCCCCCTCGCCGCCTGGCTCGCCCGGAAGCTCGGCGCGGGCCACGTCGAGGTGACCGACCTGTCGAGGGCGCCCGCCGGCCAGTCCAACGACACGCTCCTGTGCAGCGTCCTGGCCGACGGGCACCGCGAGCAGCTCGTGGTGCGCCGCGAGGCGAGGGGGACGACGATCTTCCGCTCGCCCGACGTGCAACGCGAGGCGCGGGTGCTCCTGGGGCTCCGGCAAGCCGGCATACCGGTCCCCGCCGTGCGCTGGGTCGAACCCGATCCCGCCGTGCTCGGCGCGCCGTTCTTCGTGATGGAGCGGGTGCCCGGGCACGTCCCCGCAGCCAAGCCCTCCATCCACGCAGTGGGGTGGCTGCCGAGCCTCTCGACGGCCGAACGCGAACGCCTGTGGCACGCGTCCCTCGACGTGCTCGTGGCGGTGCACGCCGTCGACTGGCGCGCGACCCACGCCTTCCTCCTCGACGGCGACCCTGCCACGGCCACGGTCGCGTCCCACGTGGCCGCCCTCGCCGAGTGGTACCGCTGGAGCACGGCGGGGCGCGAGTTCCCCGTCACCGACGCGGCGGTCGAGCACCTCGAGCGGGAGGCCGGCCGGCTCGACCTCGGCGAACCGGTCCTGCTGTGGGGCGACCCGCGGGTGGGGAACATGATCATCGCGCCGGACCTGTCGGTGGCTGCGGCCATCGACTGGGAGACCGCTGCCATCGGCCCGCCCGAGCGCGACGTCGCGCACTGGCTCTTCTTCGACGAGTTCCAGACCGAGGCGATCGGCGTCGAGCGGCTTCCCGGCTGGCCCGACCGCGAGGCGACCATCGCCGCCTACGAGGCGCGCGCCGGCCGGCGCCTCGCGGACCTCGCCCTCTTCGACGTGATGGAATTGGTCTTCATGGCGACGACCTTGATCCGCCAGGCCGACGCGCGGGTCGCGCGGGGTTTGGCCCGGCCCGGCACCCGCATGGGCCACGACAACACGGTGACCCAGATGCTGGCCCGACGGCTCGGCCTGCCCGTCCCCGAGCTCTCCCCGGACTACCTGGCCCATCGTGGGGTGCCCGCTGGCAGCCCCCCGGCGGGCACCGGTTCGCGGTCGCGGTCGCACCCCGGCGGCCGCGACCATCGCAGCACAGCCCACAGGAGGCCCTCGTGAGCGAGCTCGAGCGGACGCTCCTCGCCGCCCCCCAGGCGGCGCACGCCCGCGTGGAGATCTACTCGGGCGTCGCGCGCCTGGCCAGGACCGTCTGGGCCAGCGAGGTCAAGCGGGCCGGGACCACCCCTGCGACCGCGATCGTCTGGTGCCACCCGACCGCCAACTTCCTCGGGCACTACGCGCTGGCGGGCGTGGCCGAGCGCGGGTTCGGCGCGATCGGGCTGACAACTCGCTACGTGGGCAACGACACCAGCCTCATCCTCGAGAACTGCCTGCTCGACATCGGCGCGATGGTGGCGCACCTGCGCGAGCGCGGCTACGACAAGGTGGTCCTGGTCGGCAACTCGGGGGGCGCGTCGATCGTGCCCTACTACCAGGCCCAGGCGGTGGCCCCGTCGGTCAGCACACCACCGGGCGGCGGCCCGGACCTCACCGAGGCCCGCCTGGCGCCGGCCGACGCCATCGCCATGTTCAACGCCCACCCCTCGCGCGCCCGCCTGTGCGCCGAGTGGATCGACCCGGCGATCGTCGACGAGCACCAACCCTTCGAGCGCGACCCGTCGCTCGACATGTACGACCCGAGGAACGGGCCGCCCTTCACGCCGGCGTTCGTGCAGCGGTACCGGGAGGCACAGCGCGCCCGCAACAGGCGGATCTCGGCGTGGGCAGAGGGCATGCTGGCCGCCATCACTGCCGCGGGCCACGCCCCCGCCGGGCTGGACGACATGACCTTCGTCGTGCAGGGCACGACGGCCGACCTGCGGTTCCTCGACGGCGGGATCGAGCCGAGCGACCGCGAGGTCGGCGTCTCCCTCTGGGGGCCGCCCGCGATCGCCAACTACCTGCCCGCAGGCATCGGGCGCTGCTCGACGCTGCGGTCGTGGCTCAACCAGTGGTCGCTCGACCACTCGCTCGGCGACTCGCTGCGGTGGCTCCCGACGATCACCTGCCCGGTGTGGGTGGGGGTCGGCACGGCCGATCCCGTGGTCACTCCCCAGATGGCACGCCAGATGCACGATGCGGCGTCGGCCGCCTCGTCTCGAGCCCTCGTCGAGATCAAGGGGGGCACGCACTACTTCGAGGGCCAGCCCCAGGCGCTCGGCGAGGCGCTCGACGCCCTGTGCGGCTGGGCAGCGCAGCTCTGAGGATTCGATGGCGCCTCCCCGACGCCGGTCGTCGCCTCCGGCAACGGGGCCCCGGCCTCCTCACCGCGGCCCGGTCGACCCGTCCCCTCCGGGCCCGTCCGCTGGAGAGGAGCCCCCTTCCGCGGACTGGCTGGCGGGGCGGCGGTAGCGGGCCGCCAGCTCCTCGGTGCCGCGTGCCAGCACCGCCACGTCGGCTCCGACCACGACGAAGCGGCAGCCGAGCTCGATGCAGCGGCGCGCGCGGGCTTCCGCGAAGGCGTTGACGCCGCAGGGGACCCCGAGCCGATCGAGGCGGCCGATCGCCCCCTCGATCGCCGCGACCACCTCAGGGTGGTCGGGATGGCCGAGGTGGCCCAGGGAGGCGGCGAGGTCCGCGGGGCCGAGGAAGACGCCGTCGACGCCGTCGACCGTCGCGATCGCCTCGAGGGCATCGAGGCCCGCCCGGTCCTCGACCTGCACGAGGACCGTCACCGCGTCGTCGGCCGAGGCGAGGTAGTCGGGCACGCGGCCCCACCGCGACGCGCGGGCCAGCGCGGCCCCCACGCCGCGGACCCCGCGCGGCGGGTAGCGGGTCATGGCGACCGCCTGGCGGGCTGCCTCGGCCGAGCCGACCATCGGGAACAGGATCGACTGGACCCCGATGTCGAGGAGCTGCTTGACGACCACGCGGTCGGCAACCGGAGGGCGGACCACCACCTCGGATGGGTACGGCGCGACCGCGTGCAGCTGGTCGAGCACCGAGAGCAGGTCGTTCGGCGAGTGCTCGGCGTCGATCAACAGCCAGTCGAACCCGGCACCGGCGCAGATCTCGGCGCAGTAGGCGCTCCCCGAGGACAGCCAGAGGCCGACGAGTGCCCGACCGGCCGAGAAGGCGTCGGCGAAGCGGCGCGATGCCCCCTCCCCCGTCACCGCGCGGGCCCCGGTGCGGGCGGCTCCCCGGGCGCAGGGGTGAACCGGCAGGTGATGGTCCCGAGCCGCCCGTAGTCGACGCAGAAGACGTCGCCTGCGGCAGCGGGGACCGCACGCGTGAAGGAGCCGGACAGGATCACCTGGCCGGCTTCGAGCTCGACGCCGTAGGACGCCAGCTTGTTGGCCAGCCACGCCGCGCTGTTCGCCGGGTGGTTGCGCACGGCCGCGGCCACGCCCGACTCCTCGATGACGCCGTTGCGAGAGAGGAGCGCCGCGACCCAGCGGAGGTCGAGGTCGAAGGGGCGCACGGCGCTGCTCCCGAAGACCACCCCGGCTGCCGCGGCGTTGTCGGCGATGGTGTCGACGATGGTTCGGAGGTGGCCCGTGTCCGGGTCGCTCATCTGCACCCTCGCGTCGAGCAGCTCGAGCGCGGGGACGACCACCGCCGAGGCCCGGAGCACGTCGGCCGCGGTGCAGCCAGGCCCCGTGAGCGCCTCCCCGAGCACGAAGGCGAGCTCCACCTCGACCCGCGGACGGATGAAGCGGGCGGCGGGGATGTCGGCACCGTCGTCGAAGACCATGTCGTCGAAGACCACGCCGAAGTCAGGCTCGGTGATCGACACGGCCTGCTGCATGGCCACCGACGTCAGGCCCACCTTGTGCCCCACCACCCGCCGGCCCTCGGCCAGCTTCGCCTCGACCAGCGCCCGCTGGACGGCATAGGCGTCCTCGATCGTCATCTGCGGGTGCCGGAGGGAGAGCTGCCGCACGGGCACTCGGGTCCGCTCGGCCTCCGAGAGCTGGCGAGCGGCCTCGGCCACTGCTGCCTCGCCGAGGGAGCGAGCGGCGCGGGCCGGGGGCGGCGCAGGGGGCTGGCCGGAGCCGGTCACCGCCGGAGGAACGCGATCGCGGCGGCGTTGAACGCCTCGGGATCCTCGAAGTGAGGCCAGTGCCGCACGGAGGGCATCTCCAGGACCTCGGCGTTCGGGAGCAGCGCCGCGACCCTCCGGGCGGTGCTCTCGTACTCGCTGTGGTCCTGACCGGAGGCGACCACGAGCGCCGGCGCCGCGATCGACGACCACTGCTGCTCAGTGAGCAGGTTGCGGTGCCGCACGGCTGGGTCCTGGAGGACGAGCACGTGGTCGATGGCGGCCTTCGTGCCGGGGAGGCGGTAGATGGCCTGGCGCACCGCGACCAGGTCCGGGATCCGGTTGCGCTCGTCGGCGATCAGGTGGTCGAAGAGCGCCTTGATCCTCGACCACGAGGGATCGTCGACCGCGGCGGTCCGCTCGGAGCGGATGCGCGCCATGTTGCCCGCCGTCGCCATCAGCCCGGCGGGTGACATGAGGACGAGCTTCTCCACGCGCTCGGGCCGTGCCAGCGCGGCAGAAGCCGCGACCCAGGCACCGAGCGACGTGCCCATGAACGAGGCCGAGGAGACCCCGAGCGCGTCGAGCACCGCGAACGCGTGCTCGACGTAGACGCCGATCTCGTAGTCGACGTCGGGCTTGTCCGAGAAGCCGTTGCCGACCATGTCGATCGCAATGCACCGGAAGTGCTCCGAGAACGGGCCGAGGTTCGAGGCGAAAGTCTCCCAATGCCCGCCCGTGCCGTGCAGCATGAGCACGGCAGGCGCGTCGCGGGGCCCCGCCTCGGCCAGCCTCGTGGTGACCCCACCGGCGTCGACCCACGCCTGGCGGAACGCCACCGTGCACAGCTCGGTCCAGATGCTGCGATAACCCGGTCCCTCTGTCATCCCCATCCTCCCCGGTGGCGTTCCCGCCCCGGCCTCACCTCGCGCTGGCCGATGCCCCCGGTGCGCGCCCGGGCTGCGCCTCCTGGTCCGCCGGCAGCTGCTTGCGCAGGGCCATCTGCGAGGCGACCGACGCCCGCCATGCCTCGACCGGGCTCCACGCGACGCCGGTCTGCTCGATGAGCCGCTTGGTCCCCTCCCTGATCGCCTCGTCGGTCTCGCCGAGATCGAGCGGCACCCGCCACGGCTGGCGAACGTACCAGGGCGTGGCGGTGTAGAGCTCGAGCCGGTTCCGCTCGGGGTCCGAGAAGTAGATGCTCCAGCTGTTGCCGTGGTTCCGCCCTTCCAGGTCGCGGACCCCGAGCTCCACGGCGCGGCGGGCGAACCATCGCAGGGAGACGAGATCGTCGTCGTCGAGGCGGAAGGAGAGCTGGCTCAGCAGCTGGACGTCAGCGGGCGCCCTGCGCCCGGTCACGAAGACGAGCTGGTGGTGCTCGCTGGGATCGCGGCTCAAGAAGGCCAGCTCGCGCCCCAGGTGCTCGCCGCGGTCGGTCACCACCAGGCCGAGCAGCGCCGTGTAGAACGTGACCATCGCCTCCAGGTCGGTCACGTACAGCCCGGCGTGGGTCAGCAGCGCGCGCGGCGGAGCCCCCCCGTCGTCGGCCGGGTCGCTCGGTGCGGACCCGGCCGCGGCGGGCATGTCGGCGGCGGGAAGGTCTTCGGCGGGAAGGTCTTCGGCGGGCATGTCAGATGAGCTCGTAGTCCGCCAGGGCCGGAGCCCGGGTGACGTTCCAGTACTCGATGGTCGACAGCGGCCAGTTCTGGGTCACCCTCCCCCGCTCGTTCTTGTACCAGTTGGTCACCCCGTCGATACCCCAGGCCATCCGCCGGTTCGCCGCGTCGATCCTTGCGTTGTAGGCCTCGACCACCTCCCAGCGGGGGTCCATCGCTTTCGCACCCGATCGCAGGAGCAGGTGGATGCAGGCGAGGGTGTAGTGGGCCGCGCACTCGGAGAACAGAAAGAGGCTCCCGTTGACCACGAGGTTGGTGTTCGGGCCGTAGAGGCAGAACAGGTTCGGGAAGTTCGGCACGGTGATGCCGTAGAGGGCGCGGGGATCACCTGCCCACTGCTCGTGCAGGTCGGCTCCTCCGCGACCGGTGACCGACATGGTGCCGAGGAAGTCCCGGGCCGCGAAGCCCGTGCCGTACATGATGACGTCCACCTCGTGCGTCGCCCCGTCGCGGGTCCGGACCCCTCGTTCGACGATGCACTCGATCGGCTCGGTGACGAGCGCGACGTTGGGCTGCTTGAGCGTGGCCGCCCAGACGCCGTTGTCGCGCAGCATCCGCTTCGCGTACGGCGGGTAGTGCGGCACCACCTTGCCGAGCAGGTCCGGGCGGTCCTCGTACTGGCGCCGGAGGTGCTCGACGAGCTGGAGGCGGAGCTGCTCGTTGCGCGCCGACACCGACTCGGGACCGTCCCAGGCAGGGTCGACCTCGCTGAAAGCCCGACGGCCCTCCACCGAGGTCCAGAATTGGTAGAAGCGGAACCACCGGTGGTAGTGGGGAACGTTCGCGAACAGCCAGCGGAGCCCCGAGGGAATGGGCTCGTGGTAGGCAGGGGTCGGCATCATCCACGGCGCGCTGCGCTGGAACACCACGAGGGACCCGACGGTGGCCGCGATCGAGGGGATCACTTGGTACGCGCTCGCGCCGGTGCCGATGACCGCCACGCGCCGGCCGGTGAGGTCCACGTCGTGGCGCCACCGGGCCGTGTGCCACGACGGCCCCGCGAACCGGTCGATCCCGGCGATGTCGGGCATGTTGGGCTGGTTGAGCTGGCCGACCGCGCTGACCACCGCCTGCGCTTCGATCACCTCGTCGGTGCCGTCGGGCCGCTGCAGCGTGACCGACCATTTTGCCGCGCCCTCGTCGAAATCGAGCCTGCGGACCCTGGTGCCGAACCGGATGTGGGGGCGGATGGCAAGGCGGTCGGCGACATCTTGGAAGTACTCGAGGATCCTGCCCCTGGTCGTGAACTGCTCGGCCCAATCGGCCTTCTGGGCGAAGGAGTAGCTGTAGTTGAAGTTGCTGGTGTCGAGCCGGCAGCCGGGATAGCTGTTCTCAAGCCACACCCCGCCGACGTCGTCGTTGCGCTCGATCACCACGAAGGGCACGTTCGCCTGGCGGAGACGGTGTGCGACGGCCAGCCCCGACATGCCTGCGCCGATGACCACCACGAAGAAGGGCCTGGAGGGGGCGACCTCGTCCTTGCGCCAACCCGGCGCGCCAACCGCCTCGGGCAGGCCCAGCTCGTAGGTGAGCAGCGGCATGTGGTCATCGTCCACCTCACCGGTCACGAACTCGATCATCTGGCGCAGCTCCGCCGGCGTCGGGGGGCCCGTCGGGCGCCGGCGGGGGTCCCGAAGGCGGCGCAGGGTGGCGAGCGCCAGCTCGCGAGCCCGGCGCTGGACCCCGATGGGCATCCCCGCCTGGGGGAGGACGACGGGGCTGAGCAGGCCAGGCGGGCGGAGCTCAGGGTCCACGAGCGACAGGTCACGGGTCAGGTAGGCCAGGGCCGGCAGCAGCGAGGGCAGCTCCGCGTCGGCGAGGGCCCATGCCAGGGTGTCGTCGTCTGCGCCGAGGACCCACCCAGAGGGGTCCGCGGCGACCGGGACCTGGTCGGGCGCCACTGCGTCCGGTAGCTTCGGTGTCGTCATCGGGCACCGGCAACCCTAGCCAGCCGGTGGCGCGAGCTCCCCGCACGATGCAGACGACCCTCGAGACCGACGTCCTCGTCGTTGGTGCCGGCCCCTGCGGCACCACCCTTGCCAACCTCCTCGGTACCTATGGCGTCAACACGCTCGTCATCGATCGCGCGCCGGGCATCCTGGACTTCCCGAGAGCGGTGGGCATCGACGACGAGTCGCTGCGGACCTACCAAGCGGTCGGCCTGGTCGACGAGCTCCTCGCCGACATCCTCCAGAACATGCCGATCCGCTACCACACGTCGTGGGGCCGCTGCTTCGCGCAGGTGAGGCCCAGCGAGCAGCCCTTCGGGTGGCCGCGGCGCAACCTCTTCCTCCAGCCGCTGCTCGAGGCGACCCTGCGTCGGGGCCTCGAGCGCTTCGCCGACGTCGAGCTCCGCGTGGGGTGGGAGCTCGAGTCGCTCGATTCCGGCGAGGACGAGGTGCGCTGCCGGGTCCTGCTCCCCGACGGCCAGGTTGCCTCCGTCCGCTCGCGGTACGTGGTCGGCGCCGACGGCGGGCGGAGCACGGTCCGCAGCGCCGTCGGCATCGAGCTGACCGGGACCACCGCGCCGGCCAAGTGGCTCGTGGTGGACGTGGCCGACGACTACCTCGACGCTCCCTACTCGGCCGTGTACTGCAGCCCCGTCCAGCCGGTCCTCGTCGTGCCGCTGCCGTACCGCCACCGGCGCTTCGAGTTCCTGCTCGGCCCCGACGACGACGAAGTCGAGGCAACCCGGCCCGAGCGCGTCCGGTCGCTGCTCGAGCGCCGCTACGGGGACCTGCCGCTCCCCACCGTCCTGCGCAGCCGCGTGTACCTCCACCACTCGCGGGTGGCGGCGTCGTTCCGCCGCGGCCGGGTCTTCCTGGCCGGGGACGCGGCCCACCTGCAGCCACCTTTCTTCGGCCAGGGCATGAACTCGGGGATCCGCGACGCGACCAACCTGGCCTGGAAGCTGGCCGCCGTGACGAGCGGCCGAGCGGGCGAGCCGCTGCTCGACACCTACGACGTCGAGCGTCGCGGGCACGCGACGCGCATGGTCCGCTTCGCCACGCGCATCGGCGCCATGTACCGCCCGAGGAGCCTCGTGACCGAGCACCTGCGCGACCTCGCCTTCCGCGCCCTCCAGCTGCTGCCGGGCGCCCACGAGTACATCCTCCAGATGAAGTACAAGCCCATGCCCCGCTACGACGCGGGTGCGGTGGTCCGGAACCCCACCCGCGGCACGTGGGACGAGGCGGTCGGGAAGATGTTCATGCAACCGGTCGTCGAGGTGGGCACCAGGCAGCTGGCCAAGCTCGACGACGCCGTGGGCCCGTGGTTCGCCTTGATCGGGGTGCACCTCGACCCTGCCTCGCTCGATCCCGACGCCATCGGGTGGTGGCAGGCGCTCGGCGCTCGCCTCGTCCACGTGGTGCCGCCACGCTCGGGCCCCTTGCCGCCCCCGGGCCGAAGCTGCGATCGCGCGGGCAGCCCCCCGGGAGTGCCGACCGGCTCCCTCGTCGTCGAGGACGTCGGCGGGGCGTTCCGGGACTGGCGCCTGGCCCGGCCCGGGGCCGAGATCGTGGTGCTCAGGCCCGACCGTTACGTGGCGGCGGTGTGCGATCGAACGACCATTTCGTCCACGACGAGCCGGCTGCGCGAGCTGCTCGGTGCCGGAGCTCAGGCGTGACTTTCCAGATGGGCGCGAGTACCGTCGGGCCGGTGCCCGCGCGCGAGCACGCGGCCGGCGATGTCGGGCCAGACAAGGGCTCGCCGGCGCAGCGGGACGCTGCGCCGGCGCACGTTGTCGCGAGATCCTGGGGGACCCGATGAGCACTGATGCACGCCGCGAGGACGAGGACGGGGTCGTCTACGTGACCTTCACCCGCCCCGAGAAGCGCAATGCGATCAGCCGAGCGATGTTCTCGCTCATCAGGGATGCGGTCGCAGACCTACGTGACCAGGACCACCTGCGCGTGCTCGTCATCGGGGCCGAGGGCGACTACTTCACCGGCGGCAAGGACGTGGCCGATCTGCGGACGAACGTCGGGGAGGGAACGGACGGCATCGTTCGCGGCTCGAACATCCGCTCCCAGTACCGGGTCGAGGCCGACCACGACCTCTTCGACGCCATCGAGCAGGTGGAGAAGCCCGTCGTCCTGGCGGCGCAGGGCCATTGCCTCGGCGTGGGGATCGAGATGGGGGCCTCGTGCGACTTCCGGCTCGCGGCCGAGGGCGCGACCTTCGGCCTCCCCGAGGTCGAGAACCTCGCGGTCCTGCCCGGCTCTGGCGGCATCAGCCGGTTGACCCGCCTCGTCGGGCCGCACTGGGCGCGATGGCTGGCCATGGCCTGCGAGACCGTCGACGCGCACCAGGCCCTTGCCATCGGGCTCGTGCACGCCGTGTACCCACGCGCCGAGTTCCCAGCACGCGTCCGTGCCTTCGCCCGCAGGCTGGCGTCGATGCCCAGGGAGGCCCTGGGGGTGGCCAAGGTGGCGATCGACGTCGCCGACACCGTCGACCGGGGGACGTCGCGGATCTTCGACCGCTTCGCGCAGACCCGCCTGTTCAGCTCCGACGACTTCAAGGCGCGCGTCGACGCGTTCAACCGTGCCAGCGCCGCGCGCCAGCAGGCAAGGGCCGCGCCGCGACAGTGACGTTCGACGACCGCTTCGCCACGTTTCGGCCGGAGCAGGGAGGGGTCCCGTGGAACGAGCCGACCTCGAGCTCGAGAGCATCCCCAACGCAGTGCGCGTCGCGGCGAGCCGCTACGGCGCCGACGAGGCCCTCGTCGGGCAGCACCGGCGCTGGACCTTCGCGAAGCTCGAGGAAGAGATGCTGGCCGCCGTCCGGGCGGCGATGGCCGCCGGCATCCGCCCCGGGGATCGTGCCGCCATCTGGGCTCCCAACTGCCCGGAGTGGATCCTGGCGGCCCTCGGGATCCTCGGCGCCGGCGGGGTGCTGGTCCCCGTGAACACGCGGTTCCGGGGGCACGAGGCCGCCTACGTCCTGCGCAAGAGCGGCGCGTCGGCGCTCTTCGTCACCGCCCCGTTCCTCGGCGTCGACTACCTCGCGATGCTCCGGGAGGCGGACCCCGAGCTGGCTGTCCACCGGAACACGATCGTGCTCGACGGCCCGCCGGATGGAGGGGATGCGCAGTGCCGCTCCTGGGAGCGCTTCGTCGTAGAGGGCGAGGCGGTCGCGCTGGACGATGCCGCGGCCCGCGTCGCCTCGGTGAGAGCCGAGGACGTGTCGGACATCATGTTCACCTCGGGCACCACCGGCATGCCCAAGGGCGTCGTGCTCACCCACGGGCAGTCGCTCCGCACCTACGGCTGGCTGGGAGGGCAGTTCACGTTCCGCAGGGGGGACCGGTACCTGATCGTGCCCCCGTTCTTCCACACCTTCGGCTACAAGGCCGGCTGGCTCGCCTGCATCATGTTCGGGATGGCTGCCATCCCGCAGTCGGTGTTCACGCCCGCGGAAGTCCTCGAGCGCATCGCCACCGAGCGCGTGTCGGTGCTGCTCGGTCCCCCCACGCTGTACCTCGACCTCATCAACCACCCCGCTCGGCGGCAGTACGACCTGACGAGCCTGCGGGTGGCCACCCCGTCGGCGACCATCGTGCCGGTCGAGCTCGTGCGCCAGCTCCGGGGCACGCTCGGCTTTGACGTCGTCCTGACCGCCTACGGACTGACCGAGGCAACGTCGGTGGTCACGAGCTGCGGGCCCAAAGACGACCCCGAGGACATCGCGACCTCGGTCGGCCGGGCGATGGACGGGGTCGAGGTCGTGGTGGTCGACGACGACGGCCACCACCTCCCTCCCGGCTCGCCGGGCGAGGTCCTCGTGCGCGGGTTCAACGTCACCCGGGGCTACTGGGAGGACCCCGAGGCGACCGCTGCGGTCATCGATGCCGCAGGCTGGCTCCACACCGGTGACATCGGCATCCTCGACGAGCGCGGGTACCTGCGGATCGTCGACCGCAAGAAGGACCTGTTCATCGTGGGTGGCTTCAACGTCGCGCCGGCCGAGGTCGAAGCCGTCCTGCGCGAGCACCCGGGCGTCGCCGAGGTTGCGGTGGTCGGCGTGCCCGACGCGCGCCTCGGCGAGGTCGGCGTCGCCTTCGTGGTTCCCTCCCCGGACGCGCCGGCCGGCTCGATCGACGAGGCGGAGGTCGTCGCATGGGCACGGGCGCGCCTCGCCAACTTCAAGGTGCCGCGCCGGGTGATCGTCACCGGCCAGCTGCCCAAGAACGCGAGCATGAAGGTGCTCAAGTCCGAGCTCCGGGAACAGGCCGTGGCCGTGACGGCACCGGGCTGACCGCGTCGCCCTGCTCGGCTCGACGCCGCGCTGCGGCCGCCGACCACTCGGCCTGGCGGGCGACGCCGCCAGTGGGCCCGGACCCCCCCCGTTCGCTCACCTGGCCTGGGCCAGGCCGGATCCCTCCCCCTCGGTCCCGAGGTAGGCCGCCTTCACGATGTCGCTGCGCGCCATCTCCTCCGGAGTCCCCTCGAAGACGAGCAGGCCGAAGTCCAGCACGTAGATCCGGCTGCACACCTGGCGGACGAGCGACATGTCGTGCTCCACCAACAGCAGCCCGATGCCTCGCTCCCTCACCACGCGAACGAGGATCTCGCCGAGCTGCCGCGTCTCGTTGACGTCGAGCCCTGACGACGGCTCGTCGAGCATGAGGACCTCGAACGGGGCGGCGAGCACCCGCGCCAGCTCCACCAAGCGCCGCTGCCCGGTCGACAGGTCCTGGACCGTGAGGTCGAGGAGCGGTTCGAGCCCGACCAGCCTGACCGCCGCGTCGACGGCATCGGCGACGGTCCTCTCGTCGCGGGGCCGCGAGACGACGTGCCGGTACGGGTTGGCACCCGCGATGGTGCACTCGCGTGCCAGCTCGAGGTTCGTCCGCACGTCGAGCGTCTCGAAGAGCTGCACCCGCTGGAAGGTCCGCCCGAGGCCGCGGCGGGCCCGCGCTGCGGGGCTCAGGCCGCTGACGTCGACCCCGAGCAGCCTCACCCGCCCGCTGGCCGGCTTGACGAGCCCCGAGCACGCGTTGAACGTGGTCGTCTTGCCGGCACCGTTCGGCCCGATCAGCCCGGTGATGGCGCCCAACGGCGCGGACAGCGAGACGTCGTCTACGGCGACTGCCCCCCCGAAGCGGACGGTCAGGTGCTCGATCGCCAGGCCCTCCCCCCCGACGGGCTGCCGGCGGCCGCGCGGTGGGGCGGCCAGGGCTGGCTGCGCGGCCGGCGGGGGGGCGTCGACGGGCAGCGGCGTCGCCGGGGCCCGAGCGTCCCGGACGGGCATGCCCCGGTGCGGACGGCCGAGCCGCTCGACCAGTCGGCGCAGCCCCTCGGGCGTCCCCTTCACCTTGTCGCGGAAGGCCGGCGTGAGCACCGCACCGACGCCGAAGATGGCATTGAGGTAGTTGGCGACATTGCTCGAGGTCAGGTACGCGGGCACCAGGGAGAGTGCCGCTGCGGCCATGACCGCGTACCACGGGTCCCCTGCGACCACGATCACGACCAGGGTGAGCAAGGTGAGCGAGCTGAACGAGGGGAAGTCGGCACCGAGCGCGTAGTGATAGAGGCTGGCCAGCAGCGCCCCGGAGATCGCCGCGAGGTACGCCGACAGGCAGAACACCACGACCCTCGTGACGTTCACGCTCAGCCCGTAGCTCTCCAGGGCGAGCGGTGCATCGCCCATAGCGCGCAGCAGTCGCCCGAGGCGGCTCTCGGTGACCGAGATGACGACCACGGCGGCGGCGACCGTGCACAGCAGGATCACGAAGTAGAACCCCGTGTCCGAGGACACGTGGAGCGACCCGATGTCGAGGACGGGTCGCGCCGTGGCGATCCCGTTGCCGGTGGACCCGAACATGTAGCTCTGGTCGTAGAAGACCTGCTCGAGCAGGATCCCGAACCCCATGGTGGCGAGGGCGAGGAACACCCCCGACAATCGGATGGCCGGGATGGCGACCAGGGCTCCGACGGGAACCGCGACGAGGCCCGCCAGGAGGAGGGCCACTACCCAGGGCAGGCCGAAGCCGGACGTGAAATGGCCCATGGCCGCGGCCCCGACCGCGGCGAAGGCGTACTGGCAGAGCGACACCTGCCGCGACGTGCGCACCAGCAGGCCGAGCGAAAGGATCAGGATCACAAGGGTCAGCGCGCCCGCGTAGAGGGTGAGCTTCGTGCCGACCAGCGACGGCACCGCGCACAGAAGACCCACGAACGCGAGGCCAGCGGCGATCCGGATCCTCGGGGGAGCCTGCCAGCTCCGGGCGCCCGAGAGGGGGACCGTGAAGCGGCGCAGGCTCAGCTTCGACCTCGGGAGGGCGACGAGGACGACGACGAGGATGATGAACGGCAGCCCCGAGGGGAGGTTGATCAACCACGGAACGGCGTTCACGTACTTGGTGGCCACGGCTCCTGCGATCCCGAGCACCAGGCCGCCGACGTAGGTGAGCGGAAGACTGGAGAAGGAGCCGATGGCGGCCGCGCCGAACGCCTGCACGACGAGCAGCGTCAGCACCGTGGCCTGGAGGGGGAGGCTCGGCGCGATGAGCAACCCGGCCAGGGAGGCGAACACGGTGCTGATGACCCACGCCCATCTCCGGACGCCGGCCGGGCTGCTCCCGACCATCGCCACCAGCTCTGGATCGTCGACCACCGCCCTCATGGAGCGCCCGAGCCTGGCGCGCTGGAGGAACACGTAGAGGCCGGCCGCCGTCACCAGCGAGACGGCGACGACGACGATCTGCTCCCACGTGACGTTCACGCCCGCGATCCTGACGGTCGAGGTCGGCAGGAACGAGGGGAAGCTCCCGTTCACGTTGCCGAACCACACGTTGCCGATGCCGACGATCCACAGGACGAGCCCGATGGTGGCAGCGATCTGCAAGTTGTGGTCGGCGCGCTGGAGGCGCCGGGCGAGCAGCTCGAGGGCGAGCCCCATGACCGGCCCGACACCCAGCACGCAGACGATCGCAGCCAGGGGCCACGCCATCTTGTGCTGGACGTGCAGCCAGTAGAAGACGAACACCGCCATGGCGGCAATGGCGCCGAACGAGAAGTTGAAGATCCCCGACGTCCGGTAGCTGATGACGAGGCCGGTGGCGGCCAGGCCGTAGACCGATCCGGTCGTGAGCCCGATCACGAGGAACGGCAGCAGGTCGTGCATCCCCTAGCGGCCTCCCGGCACAGGCACCGCGCGCCCGGCTCCGGCGCCGCTACCAGGCTCGGTGCGGCGCGGCGGCCCGAAGGTGCCGCTCATCGCAGCGACGACGATCGGCTGCGGCCGGGTTGCCCCACGT
>DATGLW010000038.1:0-8660 GCA_035293965.1 Acidimicrobiales bacterium | reverse complement strand
TCAAGACCCACGAAGGTGGTGTCAGGATGGGGGAGGCGATGGGACATGGCTGGCTCCTTCAGTGTGTGGCACCGCCCGAATGGGTGACCCACGTCGGATCAACCTTGGCTGAACGGCGCCAGCCGTTCCATCGTCACTGAGAGGCGACACGTCGCGTGTGGCTGCGCGGGGCGAAGCCGTCGTTCAGCCCGGCCCGCCCGCCTCGCCGAAAGTGGGCTCGCGGCAGGAGCCGGCATCCACCGGCCCCACCCCTGTCAAGCCGGTCGGGGATCCTGGATCAACCCGAGGGCGTTGCCGTCAGGATCGCTGACGGTCGCCACGAGCCGTCCCCCACCGACCTCGCGGGGTCGGTCCTGGACCCGGGCGCCTGCGGCCACCACCTCGGCCAGCTTCGCCTCGATGTCCGCCACGTGCCAGTACGCAACCGGCGTGGAGGGGCTCTGCGGCCCTCCCCGGGGGACGAGACCGATGTGCTGACCGCCCGCGTCGAATCCCACGTAGTGGGGGGAGTCCACCTGTGGGCCCACCCCGAGCAGGGCGGCATAGACCGCCTTCGCCCTGCCGAGGTCGGTCACGGGATGCAGCACAGTCTTGATCCCTTCGGTCGGCGATCCGGTCACGACTCCTCCTTCGACGCCTTCGACCAGAGCGGGTCACGCCCCGTCCACGCGATGAAGCGCTGCGTGGGCGTGGCACCGGGTGGAGGCATGACCTCCGGCCCGAACACGCGCGGGCTACGCACCTGCTGGGCGGGCATCGGATCGATCACGGTGTGAGCGAACTCGATCGCCTCGGGCGGGATCTCGACATCGGCACCGGCGGCACGCCCGAGATCCCAGGCATGCACGAAGAGGTCGAGGGCCGGGAAGCTCAGGGCCTCCCCGACGCGGCGCGGCCCTCTCGGGGAGTCCACGGCGCGGGAGAGTTCGACACCCCTCACCGCCTCGCGGGCGGCACCGGCAATCCTCTCCCACCAGGTGCCGGGGTCCCCTTCGACCGCGGTGCCGGGAGGGTCCAGCGGTTCCCACGCAGGGCGGCCGCCTCGGAGCAGCTGCGTGCCGAACTGCACGGCCGAACCGGCGTGACCGAGCACGTCGAGTGCTCGCCACCCGGCACACGGTGACGGACGCTCCCAATCGGCAGCCCCCAGCCGGGCAACGGTACGGCTGAAGAGGTCGAGGCCCCCGAGGAAGATCGCGTCAGAGTCCGCCACCACGAGCACGGGTCTAGCACGGGATCGTGACGCGTGCCCACTCCCGGTCCTCGGAGCCCTGGGAACGTGGCGGAGGCGATCAGTCAGGCGGTCTCCTTGGGCGACTCGACGCCCGACCCTGCGAAAGGGTTCTAGCGGACCGGCGGCGGCCGACCCTCCAGGCTGTCGACGAGCGCGGGGTCCCACCCGCACGACGTACAGGAGTACGTGACAGCCGACCTCACGAACGACAGCGCGGTCCGCAGCGGATCATCGGACGCGACCACGTCGTCCCAGTCCAGGATGTACTCCCCGAGGCTCGGCTCGAACCTCGCCGCCGGAGGTTCGAGCCTCCCTTGCCCGTACGCAGGGGGGGCCGGGTGGGCATAGGCATAGGCAGCCCGTGGATAGCGCTGGTCGCCTGGCCACCACCCGATGGCGACCTCTTCGGCATCCATCGCGTTGCGCATGATGAAGGCCGAGGTTCCCGGATCGGCTGGCTCGCCGGAGAACAAACTGACGGCGAGATCGAACGATCCCCACCATGCATTGACCGGCGTGCAGCGGCCACGGAACGGGGCCCGGACTTCGCTGAGGACGATCGCCGCTCGGGTGGCGGCACCCAGGTAGGCGGCGACCTGACCAGGATCGTAGGTCGCGTGCTGATCGTCCTGGTCGAGTGGAACCGTCCACGCGACCTCCTGCGGGCGGGGATCGAAGGGAACCGGTCCCACCATGACCGTGACGGCCTCGAGGACCTCTCGGGTGACCTCCCCGACCGCCCGGTGCGGAGCCAGATCGATCCTTTCGCGGCGCCCGTCGCTGTGCTCGATCAGGCTCTGGTGCGCATGCAGATCCAGGGCCAGCACGATCGCACCCGAGCCGTCTGGCGCCGGGAGCGGCATGCTCTCCCACCCTCTGGCCGTGAGACGCAGGGCTGCGTGCTGCAGCTGGGGCTCGGGGAACGCGAGGCGAGCGGCCAGCTTCCCGAGGACCTGCGTGTGAGCGTGCAGCGTGTCGCAGGTGGCCCGCCACTGCTCGAACGGGAGGAGATCCCAGCCGCGGGTCACCATCGCCGGGCCTCAGGGTGCGACGGAGCGGGCGGGGCGCCTTCCACCTCGAAGAGCAGCTCGTCCGGATAGCACCACCACCAATCCTCGCCGGGTTCGAAGGAACGGATCAGCGGGTGGTCAGGATGGGCTCGCCAGTGAGCGGTCGCGTGACGGTTGGGCGAATCATCACAGCAACCGACATGACCGCAAGACATGCACAGGCGAAGGTGCACCCAGGTCCCGCCCATCTTCAGGCAATCCTCACAGCCGTCGCTGGAGGGAACGACATCGCGGACGGTGCCGAGGTGGGAGCAGCTGTCGGCCACGGTGTGCTCCTTCGTCAATCCCCCCAGGCGCCAGGCTAACCCGGCGCGGCATGCCCACGTGTCGCCACATGACCGCATTGCGCTGCGAGGTCGCGTGCCATCGGTGCCCTGGTCAGTGGGTCAGCGGGTCCGGGTGAAGCGGTGGACGGCTTGGAGCAGCTCGGCAGTCTTCTCGGCGGCCACCGCTTCGTCGCCCGATGAGAGGGCGTGGCGCACACAATGGTTGACGTGGTCGTCGAGGAGGATGCCGGCGACGGTCTCCAGGGCGGTCGAGACCGCGGCGATCTGGGTGAGAATGTCGATGCAGTAGCGGTCCTCGGTGATCATCTTCTCGATCCCCCGAGCCTGACCCTCGATGCGCCGCATCCGGTTGATGAGCGCCTCCTTGTCCTTGGCGGCCACGTACCCGTGGGGCCGGTCCGATCCCGGTACGGTCGGCGCAGCGTCGGTCATCGGTGCTCCTCGATCGGGTGGAATCGGCGCAAGCGCAGCGAGTTGGTGACCACGAAGACGCTCGAGAACGCCATCGCCGCTGCGGCAACGATCGGGTTGACGACCCCGGCGACCGCCAGGGGGATGGCGGCCGCGTTGTAGCCGAACGCCCACACGAGGTTGCCCTTGATCGTCGACAGCGTGCGCCGCGAGAGGCGGATCGCGTCGACAGCGGCGCGCAGGTCGCCGGCCACGAGGGTGATGTCGGCGGCCTCGATGGCGATGTCGCTGCCGGTCCCGATCGACAGGCCGAGGTCAGCGCGGGCCAGGGCGGGGGCGTCGTTCACGCCGTCGCCGACCATGGCGACGACCTCGCCGGCCTCTTCGAGACGCGCCACCTCGGCCGCCTTGCCCTCGGGCAGCACGCCAGCCAGCACCCGGTCGATCCCCACCTCGGCCGCGACCGCCCGGGCGGTCCGCTCGTTGTCCCCGGTCAGCAGCACCGGGGTGAGCCCGAGGGCCCGCAGCTCGGCGACGGCCTGACGGCTGGTGGCCTTGATCCGATCCGCCACCGCCACGAGCCCCAGGGGCTCGCCGTCGGCCGCGACGGCGACGACAGTCGAGCCCTCGGCCTCCAGGCGTTCGACTTCGGCCGCCAGCCCGCCAGGAAGGCGCGTCCCCCGGTCGGCGAGGAAGCCCGGACGCCCGACCGTCACGGCATGGCCGTCGACCACAGCCTCGACCCCGAGCCCTGCCCGGGCCGAGAAGGACTCGACGGCAGGCAAGGCGCCCAGCCGCTCGCGCCCGTACGCGGCGATCGCGCGGGCGACCGGGTGCTCGCTGGCGTCCTCGGCACCTGCCGCCAGGCGCACGAGCTCCTCCTCTCTGACGCCCGGGGCGGGAACGGCGGCGGCGACAGCCATCTTGCCCTCGGTGAGCGTGCCGGTCTTGTCCAAGACGATGGTGGTGACCTGGCGAGTCTGCTCCAGCACCTCGGGGCCCTTGATGACGATGCCGAGCTGGGCGCCGCGCCCGGTCCCGACCATCAGGGCGGTCGGGGTGGCGAGCCCGAGGGCGCACGGGCAGGCGATGACGACGACCGCCACCGCAGCGGTGAACGCTGCCGTCGCGGCCGCACCCCCCACGACGAGCCAGCCCACCAAGGTGAGCACCGACACGGCGATCACGATCGGCACGAACACGGCGGACACGCGGTCGGCCAGGCGCTGCACCGGTGCCTTGCCGGCCTGGGCCTCGGCCACGAGCCGCGTGATCTGGGCCAGGGCGGTGGAGGCTCCGACCCGGGTGGCACGGACGACGAGACGGCCCGACGTGCTGACCGTCGCGCCCGCCACGGCGTCGCCGGGACCGACCTCGACGGGGAGCGACTCGCCCGTCAGCATCGACTGGTCGATCGCCGAGGTCCCCGACTCGACCACGCCGTCGGTGGCGACCTTCTCCCCGGGTCGCACCACGAAGCGCTCGCCCACCGCCAGCTCCCCGACGGGCACGAGCACCTCGACGCCGTCGCGCAGCACCCGGGCCTCCTTGGCCCCGAGCTCCAGGAGCTTGCGGATGGCCTCGCCCGAACGGCGCTTCGCCCCGGCCTCCAGGTAGCGACCGAGGAGGATCAGCGTGGTGATGGCCCCGGCGGTGTCGAAGTAGACAGTCGTCGGGATCGAGGCTGCCAGCACCACCGTCGACCAGATCCAGGCGGCCGCGGTGCCGATCGAGACGAGGGTGTCCATGGTGGCCACTCCGTGGCGGGCGTTTGCCGCCGCCGCCCGGTGGAACGGCCAGCCGGCGTAGAAGACGACCGGGGTGGCGAGGGCGAACGAGAGCCACTCCCACCCGGCGGACCTGGACGCCGGGATCCAGGCCAGCACCATGAGGGGGACGGTCAGGGCCACGGCGAGCACGAGCCGGGCGCGGTAGGGGCGAGCCGGGTCCTCGTCGGTGACCGCCTCGGGCAGGCTGGCGCCGTAGCCAGCGGCCTCCACGGCCCCGATCAGCTCCTCGAGGTCCACCTGCGCGGGGTCGAAGACAACCGCTGCGTGCTCGCTGGCGAAGTTGACCGTGGCAGTGGTCACACCCGGCACCTGGTTGAGGCGCTTCTCGACACGGGCCGCGCACGAGGCACACGTCATGCCGATGATGGCCAGCTCGATGTGGTGGCGACTCTCGGCGCCGGCCGACTCGGTGCGGGCCGACTCGGTGCCGGTCGACTCGGTGCCGACCGACTCGGTACCGGCCGACTCGGCGCCGGTCGCCTCGGCGCCGGTCGACTCGGTGCCGGTCGCCGTCATCACGATGCCTCGTACCCGGCCTCTTCGATCGCGGCGCGCAGCTCCTGGTCGTCGAGGCCCTCGCCGGTCACGGTCACGAGCTTGGCGCCGAGGTCCACCTCGACGCCGGTCACGCCGGCGACCTGGCTGACCCCTCTCGACACGGCGTTCTTGCAGTGGTCGCAGGTCATCCCTGCGACGGTGAAGGTCATCGTCTCGGCCACGGTGCGCTCCTCTCCTCCATGAATATACCCTACCCCGGTATTTCCTGATCCGGTGCTGGGGTGTCGCCGACGACCGAGTGCACCGCTGGCGCCAGCGGCTGCGTGAGACCGGCACGCTCATCGACCAGGCTGCCCGGCGGTTGGACCCTCAGATGCCTCGATGGCGGGACCTTGGGGTATAGTTTCTATACCCTGATGGCGTGGAGTTCGAGTTCGACCCAGGGAAGAGCGCGACGAACCGGGCCAAGCATGGCATCGATTTCCTGCAGGCCCAGGAACTGTGGGAGGACCCGGATCGCATCGAGGTGCCGGCGCTCACCCTTGGCGAGCCGCGCTGGCTGGTTGTCGCACGCGTCGGTGTGGTCCATTGGTCGGCGGTGGTCACTTACCGTGACCTGCGAGTCCGGATCATCTCGGTACGGCGCTCACGGAGCGAAGAGGTGAAGATCTATGAGCAAGATGAACACTGAGGAGTTCGACGAGCGCTTCGATGCCGGCGAGGATGTGATGGCAGCCCTTGACCTCCCCGCTGCGCGGCGCCCCGGCCTGGAGCAACGGCGGGTGAATGTCGACTTCCCCTCGTGGATGATCGAAAAGCTCGACCGGGAGGCCAAGCGCCTCGGGGTGACGCGTCAGTCGGTTATCAAGGTCTGGATCGCCGAACGGCTCGAGCATCGAGGTGGGAACGCGGCGTGACCGCGGCTCGTCGTTCTCCCAGTGGCACGAGATCCGTCGTTCTCGGGGGAGGTCGACCCGACCGGCATTGCGGCCAAGCAGTCGGATGAGGTGGGGGATGCGGCAGAACGTGCCCGGTAGAGGAATGGCAGGGTTACGGTCGCGGCTGCTCGCCGCACCCGGCGCCAGTCGTCAAAGTCCAGCTCACAGCTGATGCATGCCGTTTTTGGCACCGACACGTTCACGGTGAGCTTCGCGGCGATGTCGTCGTGGTAAGCGTTCAGAGCGCCGCGGAGGTTGAGGCCGGAGTCCACCGTTCACCCTGCAGGGCCTTCGGGGACCCACGACCGGCCAGTGCCCCCCGGCACGCCAAGACGGCGCCGTAGCTCATTGGCGACCGGAAGGCGAACATCCCGGGAAACGCCCTTGGGACCCGAGGTGTCAGCGCCCCATCAACCCGCCCACGGGAGCACCTCGAAGTACCCCCCGCCGAGCGACCTCAGGACGTCAACATGCCGACGATCCAGGCTGGCGACCGTGCGCGTCCGATACCGATCGGCCAGGACCACGATCGACGCATCCGCCAAGCCGATCTGCCGGTCCGAGTAGCCGGCGATGACCTCACGAGCACGGCGAAGGCCCTCTTCGTCGAAGCCTGCCAGGTCCCACGTCGCCGGCAGCGAGCTCGTCGAGCACGGCCAGCTCGGCGTCCACCCCGTGTCGGGTGGCAACGAGGTAGTCCACCTCAGCGACGACATACGGGGAGACGACCAGGACATCGGCCGCATCGAGGACCTCTGATACCGACGCGTGGTCGGCCTCGGAGGTGTCGAAGAACGCCAAGAGGGCGCTGGTGTCCACGATCACGGGGGGCACTTTCAGCGCTCCCCGAAGCCGGCGAGCATCTGCTCGGCCTGGCGGGCGATCGGTTGCCCGCTCGCAGACAACGCACCACGAGGACGAGGACGGACACCGCCGACCGCCAGCCGGATCGACTCGCGGATGACCTCTGCTTCGGACACGCCGCGCCCGGCTGCAGCCCGCTTGATTGCCACCTTCAGGTCTTCTGACAGGTACAGCGTCGTCTTCTCCGCGCATCTATCGTGCCATCGGTGGCGCCACCGACAGGCTTCATCTTCCGTTCACCGCCCCCAGAGCCTCACCCAATCGGGACACTGGTTCCGCGTTCCGCGTTCGGACCGGAGCTCGCTCCGAGCTAGCGGTCGGAGAGTCGCCGAGCGTCGACGAGGTCATGGATGATCTGGAAGTCGCCAACGTTCTCGGTGAGGAGGGGCACTCCTTCCACGCGCGCGGTGGCCGCGATGGCGAGGTCGATCTGGCGCCGTCTCGGGTTGCCACCACGACGGGCCACCGCGGCGGCGAGCTGGCCCCAGACTCGGGCGACGTCGACGCTCACGGGCAGGGGGTCGAACGTTGATTCGATCGCTGCTAGCCGAGCGATGCGGCGCGCTCGCTCGTCTTCGTCGTCAGCGATGAGGACACCGAAATGCAGCTCCGTGATCGAGACGACGCTGATGGCGGCCTCGACCTCGTCAGGTGGGGGCAGCTCCCCGATGAGCACCGACGTGTCGAGCAGAACCCTCACGAAGCGAAGGGGTCCGCGACCCCGGCCGGCAGTCGCTCGAGGTCGACATCCAGCCCTCGTGGCGCCTCTGCTTGCCAGACAGCGGCGAGTGCGGCACCGCGAACCCACCGGCGGCGGTGCACCGGACCGAGCTCGGCCACGGGACGTCCGGCGACGGTCACGGTGATGATCTCGCCGGCCTCGGCCCGACGGAGCACCTTGCCGACGTTGTTCCGCAACTCCTTCTGTGCGATATCGCCCACGCCGCCATGGTAGCAGTTCTGCTACCATCAGGTGTCCGATGCGCCGGAGGGACAGCCGATCACGGGGTAGCCAGAGTTGCCGCTCGCCCCTCGTGGCGGCCGAGCGAAGCGGAGAACTCGAGGCAGTTGACCTTGGCGGGGTCGCGGAGGACCTCGATCTCGTCGATCTTCCCGTCGATGACGTGACGGTGAAGCCCATCACCGAGAGGACCCGGTCACCAGAGGTCGTCGCCGCGATGACGCTGAGCGCCTGTTCGCATGACCCGGTCCCCGTCCTCGTCACGGCGCTCACCCAGGCGGCAGGAAGTGGCCGGCTCCACCTGGGCGACGTGCTCGCCGACTCGGGCTATGCCCATCGGGTGCCCAGCCACTTCGCTCTGCCGCTTCGGGCAGCAGGAGCAGACCTCGTGGTCGACGTGCACCCCCAGGACCGGGGTCCCCAGGGCACCCATGGCGGCGCGATCTGCCACAACGGCAACCTCTATTGCCCGGCGGTCGCCGGCAAGCTCCGCTGCCCACTGCGTCCCGCCTCGATGGCCCTCGACTCCACCCGTCCCGAGATCCTCGCCCCGCCCGAGCATCCGCCCACCTGCTGCACCCAGGTCACGATCACCGTGCCACCGTCG
>DATGLW010000037.1:0-22657 GCA_035293965.1 Acidimicrobiales bacterium | reverse complement strand
ACCCACGAAGGTGGTGTCAGGATGGGGGAGGCGATGGGACATGGCTGGCTCCTTCAGTGTGTGGCACCGCCCGAATGGGTGACCCACGTCGGATCAACCTTGGCTGAACGGCGCCAGCCGTTCCATCGTCACTGAGCCGAGCTCCCCGGCTGAATCGAGCGCCTCGGCTGGAGCCCGGCCGGGTCGGCTGGAGCCCGGCCGGGTCGGGCATCGACCGGCAGGAGGACCGTCAGAGGCGGCGCGCGGTGGCTCGCAGCTCGGCCTGTGCCTGCTCGTCGCCATGGAGCTCGACTCGCGCCACCGCGTCACGGCCCGACGCGAACAGCACCAGCTCGCTCGGGGGCCCGCTGATCGTCACCGACGATCCACCGTCCTTCGCGCGCCGGGCAACGGTGGTGCCGTGCCCAGGGGCGTCGAGCACGACCCCGACCGGCGAGCGGCGGAAAACCAGGCGGCTGAGCCCCTTGAGGCGCGCCCAGAGGGCCTGCTCCTCCCCCACCGGCAAGTCGCGGGGCTCCCAGCCGGGCCGCGCGCGCCGGACATCCTCGTGGTGCACGAAGTACTCGGCGGTGTTGACCTGAGCGTCGACTGCCGCGATGCGCACGGGCAGCGGCGGCCCTCTCCGGACCGTCGCCACGAGGTCCGGCCAGGAACGGCTGTCGCGAAGCCGGCGCTGCACTCGCTGGGTATGGCCCGCCAGCGCCTTGATGACGATGCCCGCTGCAGCGTCCGGGCGGCGGTCGCGGAGCACCAGGTGGGCGGCCAGGTCGGCCGTCTGCCAGCCCTCGCACAGCGTGGGGGCGTCGGGGCCGACCTCCTCCAGCAGCGCACTCAGTGCCTCGCGCTCGGAGCGGGCGTAGTTCGCCATGGTCAGCGGTACCGGGTCGCCATGAGGAACCCCGCGAAGATCAGGCCGAGCCCTCCCACCAGGTACCAGACCGACACCGAGCCCGGCAGCACCGACAGGTAGTTGAGGAGGATCATGAGCACGCCGAGCACGAGGAGGGCGAGCATGGCCGTCCCGAACCACCGCGGGCTCCTGCGGACGCTGCGCGGCACGGGGGGCGTGTAGCGGCCGCTCTCCTCCGCGGGGCGGGAGCGGCCGGGCCGGGTGCCGGCCCGCGGGACGGTGCCCTTCACCGTCGTGCGGCCCGCGGAGCGCCCCTTGCGCTGGGCCCGGCCAGGTCCGGTGCTCGTCGAGGGGGCCATGGGCGCACACTACACAGCCCCGGGGAGCCGTGGAGGGCCACGACCCCGGTACCATCGCGGCGGTGCCGGTGCGGGTCCTGCTCGTCGACAACTACGACTCGTTCGTCTACAACCTGGTGCAGGAGCTCGGCGAGCTCGGAGCCGACCCGATCGTGTACCGCAACGACGCCATCGACGTAGCCGGCATCCGGCGGGCCAACCCCGACGCCGTGGTGATCTCGCCCGGCCCGGGGCGACCCGAGTCGGCCGGGATCAGCATGGCGGCGATCGAGAGCCTGGCCGGCGAGGTCCCAATCCTCGGTGTCTGCCTCGGCCACCAGTGCATCGGGCAGGTCTTCGGCGGACGCGTGGTGGGGGCTCCGAAGCTCATGCACGGCAAGACGTCCGAGATCCGTCATTGCGGGACGGGGATCTTCGCGGGACTGCCGAACCCGCTCGTGGCCACCCGCTACCACTCGCTGGTGGTGGCGCCCGAGTCGGTGCCGCCTGAGCTGACGGTCACTGCCACCACGGCCGACGGGGTGGTCATGGGCCTGCGCCACGCGGAGCTCGCTGTCGAGGGCGTGCAGTTCCACCCTGAGTCGATCCTCACCCCGTCGGGACTGAGCCTGCTCGACAACTTCCTCCGGCAGGTGGCGGCGACCTGAGCGGGGCTGCCGGGCGACCGGCAAGCCGGGCCGGCGAGCCCGGCATCCGGAATGGTGGTGGCGAGCCGAGCGGGGCCACCAGGCTCCCGGCAGGCGGAGGGGTGGCGGGCGGGCCTCTGCAGGTCGCGTCAGCCGTTCTGGGACTGCGTCGTGCTCGTGGTCGTGGTCGACGACGGCGTAGGCGGCGCCGTGTTCTGGCAGACCACGATCGCCACCGCCGTGCCGGCGGGCACCGGGCTGCCGGGCTGCGGGTTCTGGCTCACCACGTTCCCGTTGGCGGTCGGGTCGCAGCTGGCCGTGGTGGTGGGCGACGGGCTGAGGTGGGCGGCCGAGATCGCCGCCGCGGCCTGCGCCTGGGACTGGCCAACGACACCCGGCACCGTGGCGCACGGCCCCGAGGAGACGACCAGGTTGACCGGGGTACCCGTCGGCACCGACGTGTTGGCGCCCGGGTCGGTGGACGACACGAGCCCGCTCGCAAGGCCGCTGGCCGAGCAGGCACTCGACACCGAGCCGACCGACAGGTTCGCCCCCTTGAGCGCCGCCCCGGCCTGTGCCTGGGACTGCCCGGTCACGTCGGGGACCGTGGTGGTCGTCTGGACCGACGACACGGTCAGCTCCACCACCGTGCGCGGCTGCACCTTGGTGCCCGGCGCCGGGCTCTCGGTCAGCACGGTGCCCGAGGGCTTGTCGCTCGGCACCGTCGTGGCGTGGTAGCGGAGGTTCGCGTTGGCGAGCGTGACCTGGGCCGCCGCCAGCTGCTCGCCTCGCACGTCGGGCACGGCGATGTCCGCCGGCGGGCCGGAGCTCACCACGAGGTCGACCTTGCTCTCCTTCTTCACCTGGCGGCCGGGCGGCGGGGCGGTGCCCGTGACCGTGCCCGCGGCGTACCTGGCGTCGGCCCGTCGGGTGACCGACCCCACCTGCAAGCCGACAGCGCGCACCTCGGCCTCGGCCACGCTGAGCTGCTTGCCGACCACTGCCGGCACCGCCACCTCGTTGCCGCCGAGGTACCCGAGAGAGCGCAGGAGGAGCACGGCCACCACGGCCAGCAAGACCAGCAGGACCCCGAGGGCGGCGAGCAGGCGGCGGGTGCGGCGGCGGCGCAGATCGTCGACCGGCGAGGGGGCCGGGGGACGGGGGCCGTCGGCCACGGGTACGGCCTGAGTCCGCGCGACGCTCCCGACGGAAGCAGTCGGGGCGGCCGCGACCACGGCTGCCGCGTCGGCGCCGTCTGCGAGCACCGGCCGGCCGTCGGCAATGCGGAGCAGGTCGGCACGCAGCTCCTCGGCTGACGCGTACCGACCCTCGCGCGACTTGGCCATCGCCTTCATGATCACGGCCTGCAACGACACCGGGACCTGGGGATTGATGTCGCGAGGGAGGGGCGGCTGCTCGCGCACGTGCTTCGAGGCCACCGCCACCGGCGACTCCCCGAGGAACGGGGTCCGCCCGGCCACCATCTCGAAGAGGACGACACCCAGGGAGTAGATGTCGCTGCGGGCGTCGACGCCGACGCCCTCGGCCTGCTCGGGCGAGAAGTAGGCGGCGGTGCCCATGACCGCACCGGTCTGGGTCAGGCTCTCTTCGGTGTTGACGGCACGGGCGATGCCGAAGTCGGTCACCTTCACCTGGCCGTCGTCGGTGATGAGGACGTTGCCCGGCTTGACGTCGCGGTGCACCACGCCGTGGCGGTGGGCGTAGGCGAGGGCGGCGGCGACGTTGGCCCCGATGTCGACCGCACGCTCCGGCGGAAGGGGCCCCGAGGCCCGCAGCAGCGCGGAGAGTGGGCGGCCGTCGACGTACTCCATCACGATGAAGTAGGTGCCGTCGTCCTCGCCCCAGTCGAACACGGGCACGATGTTGGGATGCGACAGGTTCGCGGCCGCCTGCGCCTCCCGGCGAAACCGCTCGACGAAGGCCCGGTCGACGGACAGCTCGGGGAAGAGCACCTTGAGCGCCACCGGCCGGTCGAGCAGGGCGTCGCGTGCCCGGTAGACCTGGGCCATACCCCCCCGCGCGACCAGGTGGGTGATCTCGTAGCGGCCCGAGAAGACGCGCGGGGCTTGGACGGGTTCCATGGCGGTCAGAGCCTACGCAAGCATCCGGACATCGCCGGGGCCGCCTGCCCCGCGGGACCGCCGGCCACCCGCCCCGCGCCACCGCCGGCCATCCGCCCCGCGACGAGGCGTTCGGCGAGACGGCGGGCCAGCCGGCACGTCGGAGCAGCCTCGGGTTCTCACGGCAGCGGCCCCGTGCCCGGCGGCGGGTTGAGCGCCGCCTGCAGCACGGCCCTCATGATCGGGCCGGCGACCTCGGCACCGCTCGTCGACACCTCCTGGTACGGCACGACCACCGCGACCGCCACCTTGGGGTTGGAGGCGGGCGCGAAGGCGATCATCCAGTCGTCGGTGTTGGCCGTCGGGTCCGGCCGACCCGTCTGGGCGGTGCCGGTCTTCGCCGCCACCTGCCATTGCGGCGGGAAGATGCCCGCCGCGGTGCCGTTCGTGGCCACCGCCTCCATGAGCGGGACCACCTGCGCAGCCGCCTGCTGGGACGCCGCCCGGAGGTACGGGGTCGGCTGGTAGGACGTCACGACGCGGCCCTGGGCGTCGCGGACCTGGTCCAGCAGGTGGGGGGTCATCACCACCCCCCCGTTGGCGACGCCCGCTGCCACCATGGCGTTCTGGAGGGCAGTCGCCGCCACGTCCTGCTGGCCGATCGCCGAGTAGGCGAGGCCAGGCGCCCCGAGCTGGTTCGAGGCCAGCTGTGCGGCGGTCGGGTAGTTCGAGCGGACGACCCCGGGCAGGTCGATCGGGGGCACGGCGTTGTACCCGAACTGGGCCGCCTGCTGCGACAGCGCGTCGGCCCCGAGGGCGATCCCGAGCGCTCCGTACCCGGGGTCGCAGGACTCCGGGAGCATCACCTGCATCGTGCCCCCGCACGGAACCGCGCCCTGGGGACCCGGGGCGTCGTTGCACAAGAGCCTGTTCGACTGGGGCAGCGGCAGGCAGCCGGCCGTCGGGAAGCTGAAGTTGGCCAGCTGGGGGCGCAAGTTGTAGACGGCGGTCGTCGTGATCACCTTGGCCGTGGACCCGGGCGGGAAGATCTCGCCCGTCGCGATCGGCCGCAACGGTATGAACCCCTCGGCGTCGCGCTGCGAGTAGGTGTAGTAGGCCACCTGCTCCTGGTGGATGTCGGGCGACGCCAATAGGTTCGGGTCGAAGCTGGGGTTGGACGCCATGGCCAAGATGGCACCGGTGTGCGGGTCGATGACGACGACCGCGCCGTCCTTGTCGGGGTGCGGGTTGTCGCGAAGGGCCTGCATCGCCGCCTGCTGGAGGTAGGGCTCGATGGTCAGCACGACGTTGTCGGTCGTCGCGGGCGGCGGGTCGAGCAGCTGGGAGAGGGACTGGACGGGCTGGCTGTGGGCGACGAGGTACCGGTCGTACTGGTACTCGATGCCCGAGGTCCCGTAGAAGATCGAGGAGTAGCCGACGACCGGGGCGTACACCGAGGGGTCCGGTGTCGGGTACACCCGCATGTAGTGGTACGGGCCCGACGTGGCGAGCTTCGACTCGGCCAGCACCGTCTGGCCGTCGGCGGCCAGGATCATGCCGCGCTGGTTGTCGTAGCGCTTCACCACGTTGAGGGGGTTCTCGGACGAGCTGTCGAGCGCCTGGGCCTTGCGGAACTGGACGTTCCACAGCTGGATCAGGACCACGGCGAAGCACGCCACGAGCACCAGTGCCAACCAGCGGATCCGGCGTCCCATCAGCCCTCCTCACCTGGCGCGCGCCCACCTGGCGCGCGCTCGCCTGGCCCCCATCGCCGGCCGGCGGACGGCGCCGCCACGTGGGCCGTCACGGTGCCGGCGCCGCGGTCGTGCCGGGCGTTGCAGGGGGCGCCGCCCCGGGCTGCGCCTGGGTCGACCCGGGCACCGAGCTCTGGGGTGCCGTCGTCGATTCCTCCTGCTGATGGAGGTTCCGCACGTAGGCCCGGGCGGCCGACAGCGAGGGCTCCTGCACCCCGGTGCGGAGCTGGGGGATGCGGAACGCCGGCACCTGGGAGGTGGTGATGCCGGTACGGTCCACCAGCTTCGGCTCGAACCACAGCAGGCCCCCCGGGCGGCCCTGGTAGATGACGAGCTCGCTGTGGCGCACCGTGACGTACCAGTTGTCCGATGCGTACCAGCGGACCACGAAGAAGGCAGCCGCGAGCAAGCCGGCCAGCAAGAGAAAGAAGCCGACCACCCGCACGGTCACCCGGCGCGGCACCCCGAGCTGGCGGCGGCGGGCCCGCCTGGCCGAGCGACGCGCGCGCCGGCCTCTGCGCCTGTCCGGTTCGCCCTGCTGGGCCCCACCGGTGGGCCCAGTGCGCCCGCCCCCGCCGGTGCCCACCGCTTGTCCTCGGCCGCCGGTCGCGCCGACCGGGGAGGAGTCGGGGGCTGGTGCGCTGCTCGCGGCCCGGAGGTTGCCGGCGGCTGGTATCGCGGCGGGCTCCCTGCCAGCCGCCGCACGCGGCACGACCGCTGTGAGCGGGTCCGGCTCGACCGGGGCGTCGAGTGCCGTTCGCCTGCCGAACCCGGCGGCCGGGGACGTGCTGGCGGGTGGGGAGGTCGGTCTCGGGGGGCCGGCACGATCGCCGGGGCCGTGCCCCGCCCCGGTGCCCGCTCCTCCGAAGGTGCCTGTCGTTCCTGGCACCCCCTCACCCGGTGGACTGTCGGTGCCTGGACCAGGCATGCCGGCAGCGCGCGCCGAGCTGCGACCGTCGGAGGCGGTAGGCGCGTGCGTCGCCGCCAGGATGGTGACGCCGACGGGGGTCGCAGCCGTCGTCTCGGCCTCGCCCACCAGCACGTCCACCACCACGACGGTCACGTTGTCGCTCCCACCGTGCTCGTTCGCCCGCGCCACCAGCACCCCGGCGGCTGCGGCGGGGTCCGGCACGGTGGCGAGGACCTCGCTGATCTCGTCCGGGGCCACCTCGTTGCTCAGGCCGTCGCTGCACAGCAGCACCCGATCACCCGTGCGCACGCGGAGCTCCCACAGGTCCACCTCGACCTGGTCGGTGACCCCGAGGGCCCGGGTGAGGATGTGGCGGTGCGGGTGGACTGCGGCCTGAGCCTCGGTCATCTCGCCGTGCCGCACCTTCTCGGCCGCCAGGCTGTGGTCGGCCGTCACCTGGGTGAGCCGGTTCTCCGAGAAGAGGTAGGCCCGTGAGTCGCCCACGTTGGCGAGCGCCAGCACGTCGGACCCATCCGGTGCGCCGACCAGGGCCATGGCGGTGAGCGTCGTGCCCATGCCTCGCAGCTCCGGATCCAGCTGGCTCCGCTGCCAGACTGCTCTGTTGGCATCCGCCACCGCCGCGCGGAGGCCGGCAGCCGTCGGCTCACGGCCGAACCTGGCCGCCAGGGCGGCCACCGCCACCTGGGCGGCCACCTCGCCGCCGGCGTGGCCGCCCATGCCGTCCGCGACCGCGAAGAGGTTCGACGACACCAGCGCCAAGTCCTGGTTCACCTGGCGGACACGGCCGACATGGCTGGCGGTGCCGGACCGCAGGACGGTCACCTCGTCACCTCGAAGACGGTCGCGCCGACCTGGAGGAGGTCGCCCCGGCCCAGCCGGGTCGGCTTGGTGATCTGCTCCGAGTTGACGTAGGTGCCGTTGGTGGAGCCCAGATCCTCCACCCAGAGCTGGTCCCCGCGCCGGAACAGGCGGGCATGCACCGACGAGCTGTACTCGTCGTAGGCCGTGGAGACGGCGCAGCCGGGCGAGCGCCCGATCGTCGACTCCTCCTCGAGCTCGTAGACGCGCCCGGCCTGGTCGGCAGGCTGGACGACCTCGAGTACCAGGCGCCGGCGTCGCTTTGGACGTGCCTGTGGCGCGGCCCGCTGCTGGCGCCGCTCTGCCCTGGGCGGACGGGGCCCGGCCGGACGGACCTCCACCCACACGGCACGCACCACGCGCAGGAAGAAGAGGAAGATCAGCGCGATCACCAGCCATTGGAGCGGCTTGAGAATCGCCGTGTAGTCCTGGACGGCCAGCCCCGCCCCGACCGCTACGGTCACGACATCTCGACGACGAGGGTGGTCGACCCGACGGTGATCTCGTCACCGCTGGCCAGCACCTGCTCGCGCACCGGGATGCCGTTCACCCGGGTGCCGTTGGTGGAGCCCAGGTCGGTGACCACCACCGAGTCGTCCACCCGGCGGACCTCGGCATGGCGGCGGCTGACGTTGGGGTCCGCGAGGACCACCGCGCACTCGGGGAGCCGCCCGATCACGACGGGCTCGGGACCGATGGCCACCCGAGTGCCGTCGTGCAGGACCAGCTCGGCCGGCGGGTACTCGCCGTCACCCTCCCGGACCTCCGCGGTGATCGTGAACCGCCCCGCCCGCAGCCGGGTGCCCTCGAAGATCTGCACCTCGACCGGCCCCACGAAGCTGTACCCCTCGATCCGGGCATGCTCGCGGGCGGCGTCTGCCAGCTCCCTGCTCAGCGCGTCGATGTAGTTGGCGAAGCGGTCCACGTCGGCCGGGGCCAGCGTCACGATGAACACGTTGGGAGCGATGAGCCCTCGGACGCCCACGCGCCGCTGCAGGTCCATCTCGCGGGTCAACCTCCGGCCGATCTCTACCGGCTGGAGGTTGGTGCGGAAGGGCTTGGCCAACGTACCCTCCACCAGACGCTCGAGGCGCTCCTCGAACCGCTGGAGTCCCATGGTCGGCCTAACACTACTGGTCGAGCCCACCCCCTACGTGCGCACCCTCCGCGGCGGGCCAGGTGGGAGCACGGCCGGGCCCTCCTGGCGCTCGGCTAACCTTGACGGTCGCCCCGGGCGAGTGGCGGAATTGGCAGACGCGCAGGATTCAGGTTCCTGTGTCCGAAAGGATGTGGGGGTTCAAGTCCCCCCTCGCCCACCGGTGAGGTCCGGGGCAGGTCCATGGGCCGTGCACGCTCCTGACCCTGGCCGGTCGCCTCACGATCCCATCCCAGCTCACCCGGCCGGTTACGGGGTGCTGCCCACGCGACGCAGGGTGTAGCCGCGCCGGGGGACCGCGCGCACCAGGTCGGCGTGGTCACCCAGGCGCCGGCGCAGCCTCGCGATTGCCGCTTCGACCGCGTGGTCGTCGACGACCGCGCCGGCCCATGCGGCCCGGCGCAGTGCCTCCTTGGTGAGCACCGCACCCGGACGCCGGGCCAGCGTGGCAAGGAGCCGCACCTCCACGTCGCTCAGCGAGACGAAGTCCTCGCCGAGGAGCACACCATTGCCGCTCAGCACCATGGACGTCGGGCCGAGCTCGACGGTGATCCTGCGGTCGAGCAGTCGCTCGGTCACGGCGCGCACCATTGGGCCGAGCCGGAAGGCATCGGGCTGGACCACGTTGTCCGTCCACAGGCGCTCGGAGACGAGGGCTTGGGCGCACACCGGCCCGACGCAGCCGACGACTGCCCGACCGTCAGTCAGCGCATCTCGGAGCTGGGCTTCGAGGCCGGCTTCGGCGGCGATGGCGAGCCAGTTGCGGGCAGCAGGGCCGGATGTGAACGTGACGGCCTGCACGCGCCCGGCGATCACGCCCTCGGCCAGCCGGATCGCCGGCGCGAGGTCCTCGGGGAGCTGCCAGCGGTAGACCGAGAGGGGCACGACCTCGGCTCCAGCACGTTGCAACCGGCCAACCTCTGTGGCTGCCGAGGCCCGCGCGCCGTCGAGCTGGATCACGACGCGTTCACCGCGCACCAGGTCCTCGAGGACCATGTCGACGATCTCGCCCAGCCGCTCGCTTCGCGCGCGGGCCACCACCGGCAGGCCTGCCGCATGGACGGCGCCCGATGCCTTCGGGCCTCTCGCGTAGATGCGGGTGGCGCGCAACGCCCCTTCGAGCGATTTGCCCATGCCCCAGCTGTCGGCACAGGCGAACCACGACCGCATCCCGAGCCCGGTGTTGGCGATCAGCACCGCGGGCGGGCGGGCGACGACGTCTTCGGTTGCGAGCCGGAGCGGGGCCTCTGCCCCGAGCGGGAGTGTCCTGATGGTCGGGCCGTGCAGCACCGCCGCTCCGCGGCGCTCGAAGAGGGCAGCCTGCTCGGACCAGCGCCGGTCGGCGGTGATGCCGACGGTGAAGCCGGTGAGGACCCCGTGCGCGGTTGTCGACGGTGCTGCGGCCATGGTGCTCGCACTATGGGAGCATCGCCCGTTTTCCGGCGGATTTCCTCCGGATGACGAGCGTGTTTCGTGACGCTCACGCGTTGCCCTCCAGGCCATGAGGCAGCGTTCATGGGCTGTTCGACGTCCTGCAACGTCGAGGACCCACTCGCCGTGTTCAGTACGGACCGTGAGAACGGTTCCGATCACCGATCGCGCGCTCGCCAGCGCTCGATCAGCACGGCGCGCTGCCCGGAGAGGACAGTGGAGAACGCACTGGGAACCCGAGGACGACGACTTCTGGCGCACGACCGGCAGGCGCCTCGCCAACAAGAACCTCTTCCTTTCGGTCGTGACGGATCACGTCGCCTTCTGCACCTGGACCATGTGGACCGTCGTCGTGGTCAACTTGCCCAATGCCGGCATCAACCTGTCGCTCTCGGCCTCCTTCTTCCTGACGCTGGCGCCGAACCTGATCGGCTCTTTGCTCCGCATCCCGTACACCTTCGCCGTGCCCAGGTTCGGCGGCAGGGCATGGACGACGGCGAGCTCGCTACTGCTCCTGCTCCCGGCACTGCTCCTGGCCCTGGTCGTACCAAGCCACTGGCTTGCCCACCTCCGCCACGGCACGCAGTTCTGGGTGCTGCTGGCCTGTGCAGGGAGTGCCGGCGTCGGAGGTGCGAACTTCGCCTCCTCGATGGCCAACATCTCGCACTTCTACCCGCAACGGGCACAAGGGCTCGCCCTCGGCCTCAATGCGGCCGGGGGCAACGTCGGGGTCGCCGTCAGCCAGCTGCTCGTACCGCTCGTGATCAGCGCGGGCGTACCGGCCGTCGCGGCGAGCTCCACGCACCACCAGGTGCACCTGGCCTACGCCGGTTGGCTCTGGGTTCCCCTCATCCTGCTCAGCGCGGTCGGCGCCTGGCGCTACATGGACAGCCTCGACCAGGCGAAGGGCGACAGACACTCCTACCTCGCCGCCGTCCGCGCACCGCAAACGTGGCTCCTCTCCCTGCTCTACATCGGGACCTTCGGTTCGTTCATCGGCTACTCGTTCGCGCTGCCGCTCGTGATCAGGAACAGCTTCCCGACCTTTCTCAACGACCACCCGGTCGTCGCCACCTACCTGGGCGGTCTCAGTTTCCTTGGCGCCCTGGTCGGGTCGCTGGCCCGCCCCCTCGGTGGCTGGTTGGCCGATCGCCTCGGTGGCGCCCAGGTGACCGCCGCCACCTTCGCCGGCATGGCCGCGTTCACCGGGGTCGCCATTGCAGGCGTGGACCATCACCGGTTCGGGACCTTCCTCTTTTCGTTCCTCGTGCTCTTCCTCTTCGCGGGAATGGGGAACGGCTCGGTTTACAAGCTGATCGTCACGGTGTTCGCCTCGAACCAGGTGGCGCGGTCCGTGACAGGCGGCGTGGCGCCGATCGCCGAGCTCCGCAGGCGCGCCGCGGCGGCCGTTGGGATCGCCGGTGCCGTCGGTGCGCTGGGCGGAGTCGGCGTCCAGGTCGTGCTGCGCCAAGCGAGCCTGCACGTGTCCGCCCTCGAGGCAACCGCCCGCACGCCAGCGCTCAGAGAAGCCGTCGCGGCCGCCAACTCGTCGTGGTGCACCTCGGCCCTCTGGCTCTTCTTGGCCTCGTACGTCTCCCTCGGGATTCTCACCTGTGTCGCCTACCTGAGGCGAACGCCAAACACGGTGCTCGCTACTGCAGAAGGATGAGCGCTCGGGGTCCAAGGGGGAGCGGCGGCTCCTGCCGGCAGCAGATCCTCGTCGTCGGCCATGGCATGGTCGGCAACAAGGTCGTAGAGATGCTGGTGCGCAGGGGAGCGACCCGCCGATCCGACATCGTGGTCGTCGGCGAGGAGCCCCTGGCTGCCTATGACCGCGTGCACCTGTCGCGGCTCTTCGAAGGGGCGGCGCGCGCCGAGCTCGATCTGGTCGATCCCGACGTGGCCGCCGATCCCGCGGTGACCATGCTGGCCGGCGAGCAGGTGGTGGCCATCGATCGTGCCGGGAAGGTCGCCACCACCGACACCGGCCGGAGGGTCCCCTACGACGTCGCCGTGCTCGCGACCGGGTCGAGCGCGTTCGTGCCGCCGGTTGCGGGCAGGGACCTGCCGGGATGTTTCGTGTACCGGACCATCGCGGAC
This sequence comes from Acidimicrobiales bacterium, assembly GCA_035293965.1. Classification (GTDB taxonomy): domain Bacteria; phylum Actinomycetota; class Acidimicrobiia; order Acidimicrobiales; family RAAP-2; genus DATGLW01. Next base: position 10,511 of record DATGLW010000037.1, on the reverse strand, counting down.
GTCGACGCGATCAGCGCGTGGGCCGCCGGTCGCACGCACGGGGTCGTGATCGGCGGGGGCCTGCTCGGGCTCGAGGCCGCCAATGCCATCCGCCGGTGCGGGCTCGCCACCGACATCGTCGAGATCGCTCCGCGCCTCATGCCCCTGCAGGTGGACGAGACCGGGGGCGAGCTGCTGCGGCGCCGCATCGAGGACCTCGGCATCGCGGTCCACACCGGCACGACGCTGGCCGGCGTCGCTGCTGGCGAGGACGGCGCCGTCGCGGCCGTCGACCTCGCGCCAGCCGACGACCTGGCGTCGCCGGCACGCCTCGCGACCGACATGGTCGTCTTCGCAGCCGGCATCCGTCCCCGCGATGAGCTCGCACGCGCCTGCGGCCTCGAGGTCGGCGAGCGGGGAGGGATCGTGGTGGACACCCGTTGCCGCACCAGCGACCCCGCCATCTATGCCGTGGGCGAGTGCGCGCTGATGGCCGGACGCGTGCACGGCCTTGTCGCGCCCGGCTACCAGATGGCGCGGGTCGCTGTTGAGAACCTGTGCGGCGGCGACGCGACGTTCCAGGCGACCGAGCCCTCCACCAAGCTCAAGCTCCTCGGTGTCGATGTCGCCAGCTTCGGCGACTCCCACGCCCGAACCCCCGGCGCGTCGACGATCTCCTTCACCGACACCATTGCCCAAGTCCACCGACGGTTGGTCACCGACGCGGACGGCCGCATCGTCGGCGGCGTGCTCGTCGGCGACGCCGCCGGGTTCGAGACGATGGTCGCCGTCGCAGCGGGCGACCTCGAGGCGCCCGCCGATCCAGCGGGCCTCCTGCTCCCCGGCTGGTCCGGCGCGCCGCCCCTGGCGGGAGCCGAGGGACCGGGGCTGCGCCGGTCGGCCACGGTCTGCTCCTGCGAGAACGTGAGCGCGGGCGAGATCTGTGATGCGATCGATGAGGCCATCCGCTCAGCCGGGGCGGCGGACGTGGGCACGGTGAAGTCGTCCACCGGGGCCGGGACCGGCTGCGGAGGGTGCGTCCCGCAGATCGCCGCCATGCTCGCGAGCCGGCTCGCCGAGGCAGGCGTCGAGGCGTCTCGGCGGCTCTGCGAGCATTTCGGCCAGTCACGCCAGGAGCTGTACGACATCGTGCGGGTGACCGGCATCACGTCGTTCTCGCAGCTGATTGCCGACTACGGCACTGGCACCGGATGCGAGATCTGCAAGCCGACCGTGGCGTCGATCGTCGCGTCGCTCAAAGGTGGCCACATCCTCGACGGCGAAGGTGCCTCGCTCCAGGACAGCAACGACCACTTCCTCGCCAACATCCAGAGGGATGGCACCTACTCTGTCGTCCCGCGCGTGCCCGGCGGCGAGATCACCCCCGACAAACTGCTCGTCCTCGGCGAGGTGGCGAAGGAGTTCCGGCTCTACACGAAGATCACCGGCGGCCAGCGGATCGCCTTGTTCGGCGCACGCATCGACGACCTGCCTCGCATCTGGGCCCGTCTCGTGGACGCGGGGTTCGAGTCGGGCCATGCCTACGGCAAGGCCGTCCGGACGGTCAAGTCCTGCGTGGGCACGACCTGGTGCCGCTTCGGGGTGCAGGACTCGACCGGGCTCGCCATCGACCTGGAGTTGCGCTATCGAGGCCTGCGCAGCCCACACAAGGTCAAGATGGCCGTTTCGGGCTGCGCCCGCGAATGCGCCGAGGCACAGGGGAAGGACGTGGGGGTGATCGCCACCGAGCGCGGCTGGAACCTCTACGTCTGCGGCAACGGCGGGGCGCGGCCCCGGCACGCGGACCTCTTGGCTGCCGACCTCGACACCGAGATGCTGATCAGGCTCATCGACCGGTTCCTGATGTTCTACATCCGCACCGCTGATCGGCTCCAGAGGACCGCGGCGTGGCTGGAGTCCATGGAGGGAGGCCTCGAGCACCTGCGCACCGTGATCGTCGACGACTCGCTCGGCATCGCCGCACATCTCGAGGCCGAGATGGCCGCGCACGTTGCCCGCTACCGCTGCGAGTGGGCGGAGACGCTCGGGAGCCCCGCCCGGCTGCGGCGCTTCCGGAGCTTCGTCAACACCGACGCCGAGGACCCCGACATCGTGGTGGTCGAAGAACGCGGACAGCCCCGCCCCGCTCTCTCGTCCGAGCGGATCGAGCTGCTGCCCTCGCGCCGATGACCCGGCGGCGGTGGGTGCGGGTCTGCTCGCTGCGCGAGCTGGAACCGGGGCGCGGCGTCGCCGCCATGGTGGACGGCCAGCAGGTCGCCATCTTCCTCCTGCCCGGAGCCACTGGTGAGGCGGGTTCGCTCCTGCGTGCCATCGACAACCGGGATCCCGTTTCTGGAGCGAACGTGCTGGCACGAGGCCTGCTCGGATCGGTGGACGGCGTCGATTACGTGGCATCACCCATGTACAAGCACCGCTTCGACCTTGCGAGCGGCCGATGTCTCGACAACCTCTCACCCGGCGTGCGGGTGTGGCCGATCCGGCTCTGGGGGCAACGTGTCGAGGTGCTGGCCGTCACGGGCGAGGACCGCCAGGATCCTCGCCCCGACTCCCACGCGCCGGGCACGCCGACGCACTGCCCGTTCTGCGCATTGCAATGCGGGATGCGGTTGCGTGTCGGGGATCGGCACGGCGGGGGCGACCCCGACGTGCAGGTGGTGTCGGATCCGTCGTTCCCCGTGAACGAGGGCCGCATGTGCGTGAAGGGGTGGGCGTCGGCGAGCCTGCTGCGCAATCCGGACCGGCTCACCCATCCCCTGGTCCGCTGTGCCACAGGGGAGCTGGAGCCCGCGACCTGGGACGATGCCCTCGACCTCATCGCCGATCGGGTATGCCGCATCCAGCGCGACCATGGGGCGAACGCGGTCGGCGTGTTCGGGAGCGGCGCCCTCACCAACGAGAAGGCCTACCTGCTGGGCAAGTTCGCCCGGGTCGGGCTCGGGACCGCCAACATCGACTACAACGGTCGCTACTGCATGTCGTCGGCGGCGGCTGCGGTCACCCGCGCCTTCGGGGTCGACAGGGGCTTGCCGTTCCCGGTCGCCGACATCGCCGCGACCGACGCCCTCGTGCTCTGGGGGGCCAACCCCGCCGACACCATGCCTCCCCTCATGCAGTGGGTGGAGCGAATGCGGGCCAACGGCGGCACGCTCGTCGTGGTCGACCCGCGGCGCACGGCGACTGCCGACCTGGCGGACCTGCACGTCCAGCCCGTACCGGGCACCGACCTGGCCGTGGCGCTCGGGCTGCTGCGCCTCGCCGATGCCTCCGGTGCCGTCGACGCCGACTACGTCGGGGCCCGGGTGAACGGATGGGACGAGGTCCGCCAGTCGGTGGCCGACTGGAGCCCGCGGCGCGTCGAGGCAGTGACGGGCGTCACGCCGGCCCAGCTCGACGCGCTCTTGGCCGCGCTGGCCGGCCACCGCTCGTCGATGCTGCTCAGCGGACGCGGGCCCGAGCAGCAGTCCAAGGGAGTCGACACCGTCACCACGTTCGTCAATCTCATGCTGGCGCTCGGCCGTGTCGGCCGGCCGGCCAGCGGCTACGGGTGCATCACCGGCCAGGGCAACGGGCAGGGTGGCAGGGAGCACGGCCAGAAGGCCGACCAGCTGCCCGGGTACCGCTCCATCGCGGATGCCGCGGCTCGCGCCGCCGTCGCGGACGCGTGGGGGGTGGACCCGGCCGGGCTGCCCGGGCCAGGGTCGAGCGCCGTGGAGATGCTGGCAGCCGCCGGCAGGCCCGGCGGGATCCGCGGTCTCCTCGTCTTCGGCTCCGATCTCGCCGTGGCCTCACCCGGGGCCAGGGAGGTGACCCGGCAGCTCGGTCGGCTCGACCTCCTCGTCGTCGCCGACTCGTTCCTGAGCGACACGGCGCGCCAGGCCCACGCGGTGCTCCCGGTCACGCAGTGGGCCGAGGAGGAGGGTACGACGACGAACCTCGAGGGACGGGTGATCAGGCGGCGCCGGGCGGTCGAGCCGCCAGCGGGAGTCCGCAGCGACCTCGACGTGATCTCGGGCCTCGCGCAACGGCTCGGCGTGGCGGACAAGTTCAGCTTCGCCTCCCCCGAGGCCGTCTTCGACGAGCTGCGCCGGGCCTCTGCTGGCGGCCGGGCCGACTATGCCGGGATCAGCTACGCGCGGCTCGACCGCGAACAGGGGGTGCACTGGCCATGCCCCTCCGAGGAGCATCCGGGCAGCCCGAGGCTCTTCGTCCACTCCTTCGCTCACGCCGACGGGCGAGCCCGGATGGTGCCGGTCGCCTACCGTCCGGCGAACGAGGTGCCCGATGCCGCGTACCCGTACTTCTTCACCACGGGTCGATATCGCGAGCACTACAACAGCGGGAGCCAGACCCGACGGATCGATCGCCTCAGCCGGGCCAAGCCGGCAGCCCGCGTGCAGCTGCACCCCGCCGTCGCCGACTCGCTCAACGTGGCCGACGGCGATCGGGTGGTGGTCGAGAGCCGGCGGGGAGCTGCGGCGTTCGAGGTCGAGGTGACCGCGAGCATCCGGGCCGACACCGTGTTCGCCCCGTTCCACTGGGGCGGCGAGAGCTGCGCCAACCTGCTCACCAATCCGGCTCTGGATCCGGTCAGCAAGATGCCCGAGTTCAAGGTGTGCGCCGTCCGGATCCGGCGAGCGTGAGGGCGCGGCCGGCGGCCAGCCCGCGCACGCTGGCGGGTCCTGGACGACACCGTCGTGCCCTGGCCTTTCGGCATACCATATGGTGGTGCCATGCTTGCCGGGTCGGCTGCCGGCCGGCGCCGAGCGGGGCTGCAGACGAGAGCAGGGCTGCAGACGAGAGCCGAGATGGGGAGGGGCAGTGCCATGAGCGACCAGGGTGAGGCCTTCATCTACGTGCGGGAGCGTCGGCTTCCCTACACCACCTTCGACGCCGACAACCACCTCTACGAGAACCGCGACGCGCTGACCAAATTCCTCCCGCCCGAGTACCAGGGCGTCGTCAAGTACGTGGAGGTCAACGGACGTACGAAGCTGGCCATCCGCGACCACATCAGCGAGTACATCCCGAACCCGACCTTCGCCAAGGTGGCCGTGCCCGGGGGCTACGGGCGCGACATCACCAAGGGCAGCGGCAGGCCCACGGCGGGTGACCCGCGGATGGGCCTCCAGAAGGTGCGGGCCATGCCCAGCATGGACGCCTTCTTCGACCCCGAGCCGCGCCTCACGCTCATGAAGGACATGGGTATCGACCGGACCCTCCTGTGGCCGACCCTGGCCAGCGTGCTCGAGGAACGGGTGGCCGACGACCCCGATGTGGCCGTGGCCGTCATCCACGCCCTCAATCGCTGGATGGACGAGCACTGGTCCTTCGTGTACGCGGACGCCATCTATGCCACCCCGATCGTCAGCCTTGCCGCCGGCAACGACCGGGCCATCGAGGAGCTCGAGTTCGTCCACGAGCGCGGCGCGAAGATCTTCTTGATGAGGGTGGCGCCGGTGCCGACCTGGAAGGGCCGCCGGTCGTTCGCCCTCCCCGAGTTCGACCCGTTCTGGGCGCGCGTGCAGGAGCTCGACATGGTTGTCGGCATGCACTCTGGCGATGCCGGCTACCAGCGCTACATCAACGAGTGGGAGGGGATCGGCACCGAGCACCTGCCGTTCAAGAACGTGGGCAGCCCGGCCTTCTCCCGCCTCTTCCCCGAGAGGAGCCCGGTGCAGGACGCCGTGGCCTCCATCATCGGCCACGGCCTCGCCACCCGGTTCCCGAGGCTCAAGTTCATGCCCGTCGAGTACCCCGCCACGTGGGTGCGGCCGTTCGTCCGGCGCCTGCGCGAGGCCTACGACGAGTCGCCCGTCCTCTTCGACGAGGAGCCCTTCGAGGTGTTCGCCCGTAACATCTACGTGCACGCCTTCCACGAGCCCGACCCCCAGGGGCTGCTCGACCTCGGCATCCCCGCCGACCACCTGATGTTCGGCTCGGACTTCCCCCACCCCGAGGGCATGGCCGACCCGCTCGCCTATTCGGAGGTCGTGGCCGGCCTTCCTGACGACACCCAGGCCCTGATCATGGGCGGCTCCATCGAGAAGGCGCTCGGGGTGGGCCGGTACGCCGCCTGACGCCTTCGGGACGAACCACGACGTGCGCCCACCGGGCTGAGCTGCCATCAGGGCAGCCCGGCCCGGGCGTGGCGCCGGCCCGGTCACCCGAGCCTCCTGGGTTCGCCCGCCGGCCACGTGCCGAGGCCGCCCCGACGCGCGATCCTGGTCGGCGGGCCGGCTCGAGGGGGCGTGCATGAACGACGGCGGCGTGGAGCACAACCGCTTCGCCCAGCAGCTCTTCGCACCCCTGCCCGCCCGTTACGACCGGCTGGCCGAATTGCTCTCGCTGGGCCAGAACGCCCGCTGGCGGCGCGCGATGATCGACCGGGTGGCGGCAGCCCGCCCGGGGCGGGTCCTCGACGTGGCGACCGGCACTGCCGGCGTCGCCCTGCAGCTGGCCCGGCGCACCGGCGCCAGCGTCGTCGGGCTGGACCTGAGCGGCGACATGCTCCGGCGCGCCGCCGACCGGGTCGCCGACGCGCCGGGCCAGATCGCCCTCGTGGCGGGCCGGGCCGAGGAGCTGCCCTTCGCGGCGGGCTCCTTCGACGCCCTCACCTTCACCTACCTGCTCCGCTACGTGGCCGACCCCGAGGCCACCCTCGGTGAGCTGGCCCGGGTCGTCCGCCCCGGAGGCGTCATGGCGAGCCTCGAGTTCCACCGCCCCGACCAGCCCGTCTGGCACGCCATGTGGTGGGCGTACACGCGTGCTTTGCTGCCCCTCGGAGGGTTGGTGACGGGCGGGGTACCCTGGTTCCGGGTCGGGACCTTCCTCGGCCCGAGCATCTCCGACCACGACCGCCTCTTCCCGCTCGGCCGGTTGGTCCGGGCCTGGGAGCGCGCCGGCTTCGTCGACGTCGGGCACCGGGTCATGAGCCTTGGCGGAGGCCTGGTGATGTGGGGCACTCGCAGCAGTGGCTGACGCCGCCCGCGACACCGGCGTCCCTCCCGCCTACTACGCGGCGAGGGCGGGCGGGTGGCGCGACTGGTGGACGCTGCTGCACCCGCCGTACACGGCGTGGATCCTGTCCTACGTCGTGCTCGGCGCCTGCACGGCGCCCCGCGTGCACGTCGACCGCCTGGTGGCCAGCATCGTCGCCTTCTTCCTAGCCGTCGGGCTGGCAGCCCATGCCCTCGACGAGCTGCACGGGCGACCGCTGCGGACCCGCATCCCCTCGTCCGCCCTCGTCGCGACGGCGCTCGGCGGCCTGGCCGGCGCGGTCGCCATCGGCGCCGCGGGAGTCGTCCGGGCGGGTCCGGTGCTCGTGCCCTTCCTCGTGATCGGGCCGCTGCTGGTCGTCGCCTACAACGCCGAGCTCTTCGGCGGCGTCGTGCACACCGACATGGGCTTCGCCGCCGCCTGGGGCGGCTTCCCGGTGCTCGCCGCCTACGCCGCGCAGGCCGGCAACCTGGCCCCGGCGGCGCTGCTGGCCGCCGGGGCTGCCGTGGCGCTGTCGGCCGCCCAGCGCGCCCTCAGCACGCCGGCCAGGCTGCTGCGCCGGCGTGCGGCGACCGTGACCGGATTCGTGGCGATGACGAGCGGCGGGCGCCACCCGCTCGACCGCGCCACGCTGCTGCGGCCCCTCGAGCGGGCGTTGGCCGCCATGTCGTGGGGGATGGTGCTGCTGGCGACGGCAGTGGCGGTCGCACGGCTCGGCTGACGGATCACCCAGCCGGCCCGGTGGCGAGCGACACGGAGGCCGAATGGGAGCGGCCCGAGGTGTCGAGCCATCCGAGGCGGATCGTGTCGCCCGGATGATGCTGGTCGAGCAAGCCGGTCAGCGCCGTGGTCGAACGGACAGGTGAGCCGTCGACCGACACGATCACGTCGCCCACCCCCACACCCGCCCTCGCTGCCGGCATGCCGGCGAACACTTGCTGGACGAGGGCACCTCGGGTCGTCGGGGCAGGCACCCCGATCGAGTTGCCCGGCGGGTTCCGGACGCCCACGCCCAAGAAGGCGGTCGCGCCGATGTGGACGGAGCTGCTCGCCTGCCGGGCCACGATCTGGTGCGCCACCGCCAGTGCCGTGTCGATCGGAATGGCAAAGCCCTGCGTGGAGCCGGCGTCGAAGCTGAAGCCGCTCGACGCGGCGGTGTTCATGCCGACGACCTTGCCCGCCGCGTTGGCGAGCGGACCACCCGAATCCCCCGGCTGGATGGCCGCGTCCGTCTCGATCAGGCCGGTGAGCTGCTCGGACACGCCGCTCGACTCGTCGCTGGCAGTGATCGAGCGGTTCAGTGCCGTGACCGCCCCCCCTGCGGTGCTCGGCGTGCCCCCGACCCCGCCCGCATTGCCGAGCGCGAGCACGGGGTCGTTCACCTGCACGGACGAGGAGTCCCCGAGCGGCACGGTCGCCAGGTGCGACGCGCCCTGCAGCTGGAGCACGGCCACGTCTGCCGAGCGGCTGTAGCCGACCACCGTGGCCGGGTAGGTCTGGCCGTCACCCACGTCGGTGACGTTCACCGAGGTGGCGCCGTTGATCACGTGGTTGTTCGTCAGCACTTCACCCGTCGGCGTGAGCACCATGCCGGTACCTGCCGCCTGGGCCGACAGCAAGCCAAGCGTGGTGTTCACGTCGACGAGGCCCGGGTCGACCTTGGCAGCCACCGCGGCCGCGTCGGCAGGGCCGCCCGGCGAGGGCGGCCCTGCCGGCAGGGGAAGAACCTGGCGGACCCGCGGCAGGGACCCCGATCCCCACACCGACTGGCCGATCGCCACCCCCGACAGGCTGGCGGTGGCGACGAGCAGCAGGGCGCCGAGGGCGCGCAGAGGACTCCGGGGCGGTGCCGGCCCCGGCGGCTCCCCGCCGGCCAGCCGGGGGCGCGAGTCCCCTCCAGCCCCCGCGCCAGGCTCCTCTCCCCCATGCTCGCCTTCGTGGTCCATCGGGCTCACCGCCGGTCCTCGCCGTCGTCACAGGGTGCCGGCGCTGATCTTGCCCGCGCGGCACCGAGCTGCCAGTAAAACTCGACTACATAAGGAAATCCTCTGTCCCAGGTTAGGAGCACCGGCTGCCTGGGCCGGACGTGAGGCCGATGACGCCCGGGGAGCGGTGCGGCCAGCTAGCCTGCCGTTCCTGTGCCGCCCGAGGACGAGCCAGCACACCCTCCGATCGGCGAGCCTCGGGCCCCCGGACCGGCCCTCACCGGGCCGCTCGCCCCGAGCCCCGTGCCACCGGGTGCGTCCGCGGTGCCCGGTGGCAGCACCGATCCGACGCCTGGCACGGCACCGTCTGGCTCGGCCGGTTCGCCTCGTCCCGGCCGAACCGCCCGCCATCGCCGCCAGCCGCCACGGCGGCGGGGACGCCGGTGGCTCGTGGAGACGGGGGTCATCGTGGTGGTGGCGCTGGCCGTGGCTGCCCTCCTTCGGCTCTTCGTCGTCCAGACCTTCTACATCCCCTCGGGCTCGATGGAGCCGACCTTGCTCGTCGGTGACCGCATCTTGGTCAACAAGCTGAGCTACCACCTCCACGGGGTGGACCGCGGCGACATCGTCGTGTTCGGCAGGCCGCCACTCGAGGCGGCCGCCTGCAGCGGACCCCTCGTGAACGACCTGGTCAAGCGTGTGATCGGGCTGCCCGGCGAGACCCTCTCACTGAGCGGGGGCAAGGTCGAGATCGACGGCAAGCCGCTGGTCGAACCTTGGTTGCCGGGAGGCACGGTCACCACGCCCGGGCCCGGGCCGGCACCTTTCTCGCTGCAACACCCCTACAGAGTGCCGGCCGGCATGTACTACCTGCTCGGCGACAACCGCTCCTCCTCGTGCGACAGCCGGTACTGGGGTCCCATCCCCCGCTCGCTCATCGTGGGCAAAGTGGACGTCCGGATCTGGCCCCTCACGCGCTTCCGCGTGTTCTGACCTCGTTCCAGGCTCTACCGCCTCACCGGACGAGCCGCGAGGCATACCTTCCACAGGCCGGGGGTACGCTCTGCCCACCGGCCGTTGGAGCGATGAAGCGAGGAGGGTCGGAGATCCTGAACCGTGGCGGAGCGTCGGGTCGTGGGCGGGCCACGGGCTCTGCCGCGGCGGGCCTGCCGGCCTCCGTCGGTGAGCTCGGCGAAGCCCTCCGCCGCGCCCGCGAGGAACGGGGCCTCGACATCAGCACTGCCGCGGGGCGCACCGGCCTCCCCGAGGGCCAGCTCCGGGCCCTCGAGACCGGCGCAGTGGAGTGGATCCCCGACCACGTCCACGTCCTCACCACCCTGCGCCGCTACGCGGACTTCCTCGGTCTCCCGGGCGACCATTTCGTGGTCGTGCTGGTCGACAACTGGCCGCTCGCGGCCCACCCTCCCCTCGTACCGCTGCACGAGGCCGGGGGCCGGCGGATGCCGAGGGCCGGCGGGAACGGGGGGCGCGAGACGGATGCCCCGAGCACCCGGGCGTCCGACCCCGACGCCACCACCCCCCTCCCCGACGCCACCACCCCCGTCCCGGACGCCACCACGGGGCTCCTGC
>DATGLW010000036.1:0-4165 GCA_035293965.1 Acidimicrobiales bacterium | reverse complement strand
GGCTCGCCATCCTCAATCCCGATTACGAGCTCGTGGCGAGCCCTGACGACCAGCGCTGACCGGCCACGCCGCCGCGCCCTGCAGGACCCTTCCTTGCTCCGAGCCGCCGCAGTCGCTATCGTCCCCTCGACCTGTCGCAGGGCCGCGGGTGACCCCGCGCCCGCGGTCGCGGCGCAGGGGGCGTCGTGGCCGGTCTCGGGTCGCCGCCCGCCCTGCTGGCGTGCACCGTCCGCCGAGGGACCCCCGAAGGAGCCGAGCGCAGTGGAAGAGAGCGAGCAGCAACGATGACCACCCTGGCTGCGGAAGGCGGCTACCAGCAGTTCCACATCGGGGGCTCGGACACCGCATGGCTGGTCGTCGCCCTCCTCGCCGGCCTGGTCGGCATCGGTGCCGGGCTCGTGCTCATGAAGGGCGTCCTCGCGTCGGACCAGGGGACCTCCAAGATGCGCGAGATCGCCCGGGCCATCCAGGAGGGGGCCGAGGCGTTCTTGAAGCGGCAGTTCCGGGCAATCGTGATCATCATCGTGCCGCTGGCCGTGCTGATCTTCTTCACCGCCACCAAGGTGGTGCGGCCCGACGGCACCGTCGCCCTCCCCTTCTGGGAGGCAGGGCTCTACCGCGTGGCGTGCTTCCTGTTCGGCGCCGCCTTTTCCGGCCTGACCGGCTTCATCGGGATGAGCATGGCGGTGCGGGGCAACGTCCGCACGGCCGCTGCGGCCTCGCGGGGCGGCGGCTTGCCGCGCGCCCTGCGGGTGGCCTTCCGCACCGGGGCCATCACCGGCATGCTGTGCGTGGGTCTGGGCCTCCTCGGCGCGACCGCGATCGTCTTCATTTTCCAGAACGAGGCCACGGCGGTGCTGATCGGCTTCGCCTTCGGTGCCTCCCTGCTCGCGCTGTTCATGCGAGTCGGTGGCGGCATCTTCACCAAGGCGGCCGACGTGGGCGCCGACCTCGTGGGCAAGGTAGAGGCGGGCATCCCCGAGGACGACCCGCGCAACGCGGCGACCATCGCCGACAACGTCGGCGACAACGTCGGCGACTGTGCCGGCATGGCGGCCGACCTGTTCGAGTCCTACGAGATCACCATCATCTCGTCGCTCATCCTCGGGTACGCGGCCTTCAAGGCCATTCACCACAACCCGACCCCGGCCGTCTTCTACCCGCTCATCGTGCCGGCCATCGGGATCTTCGCCTCGGTCGTCGGGGTCTACGCCGTGCGGGCACGCGCACAGGACCGCAACGCCATGGCACCGATCAACCGGGGCTTCTGGCTGTCCGCGCTCCTCACGGTGATCGGGGCCTTCTTCGTGGCCGAGTTCTACGTCCAGAATCTCAAGGTCTTCTGGGCCGTGCTGACGGGGGTGGTCCTCGCGCTCGTGGCGAGCCAGATCACCGAGCAGTTCACCTCCACCGAGCGCCGACCGGTGCGCGAGATCGCGGAGTCTGCACGGACCGGACCGGCCACGACCGTGCTGTCGGGGTACTCGATCGGGCTGGAGTCGTCGGTGTGGGCGATCATCGCCATCGCCATCGCCATCGGCGTGGCCATCGGCCTCGGGGGCGGCAATGTCGAGCTCTCCCTCTACCTGGTCGCCCTCATCGGGATCGGCTTGCTGGCCACGACCGGCATGGTCGTCTCGGAGGACAGCTTCGGGCCGGTGTCGGACAACGCGGCCGGTGTGGCAGAGATGTCCGGCGAGTTCACCGGCGAGGCCGAGCGGGTCATGGTGAGCCTCGACGCGGTGGGCAACACCACCAAGGCGATCACCAAAGGGGTGGCCATCGGCTCGGCGGTCATCGCCGCGGTGGCCCTCTTCGCCTCCTTCGTCGAGACGGTTGGCTCCCAGCTGCACCTCCCGTCGACCGGGCTGTTCGCGAACCGCCTGACCCAGATCAACGTGTCCAACCCGACGACCTTCATCGGCCTGTTGATCGGGGGCTCGGTCGCCTTCCTCTTCTCGTCCCTGGCGATCAGGGCCGTCGGCCGCTCGGCCGGCACGGTCGTCCACGAGGTGCGTCGCCAGTTCCGCGAGCACCCGGGGATCATGGACTACTCGGAGAAGCCCGAGTACGGGCGCGTGATCTCCATCTGCACCGCGGCGGCTCAGCGCGAGCTGGCGACGCCGGCTCTGCTCGCCATCTTGACCCCGGTCATCGTGGGCTTCGGCATCAACTACCTCGCCCTCGGGGCCTTCCTCGCTGCCGCGATCCTGACCGGGCAGCTGATGGCCAACACCCTTTCCAACTCCGGTGGCGCCTGGGACAACGCCAAGAAGTACATCGAGGACGGCAACTGGGGAGGCAAGGGCTCCGAGGCGCACAAGGCCGCCGTGATCGGCGACACGGTGGGCGACCCCTTCAAGGACACAGCCGGGCCCGCCCTGAACCCCCTCATCAAGGTCATGAACCTCGTCTCGCTGCTGATCCTGCCAGCTGTGATCACCCTGCGCCACAACGACAGCGCCCGGTACGCCATCGCCGCGGCCGCCCTGGTGGTGCTGCTGGCTGCCATCGCCTTCTCCAAGCGAGCGGCGGCCGGGATGGTCGAAGAAGGGCTGCCCGCCGCGGCCGAGCCTCCTGCCGTGGCCCCGGTGGGTGCGGCGGACTGACCGCGCGGCGGGCGAGCCCACGACGCGTATGGTGCCCCTAGGGCGCCGCGCCAGGCGGCGTCGGCCAGCGAGGGCAGGAGCGTTGGTGCCGAAGGCAACCAGCAGCACGGACGTGGCGGGCGCACCCCATGGGTAAGGCGCTCGTCATCGTGGAGTCGCCGGCCAAGGCGCGCACCATCGGCAGCCTCCTCGGGCCCGACTTCATGGTCGAGCCCTCGATCGGCCACGTACGCGACCTTCCCCGGGGCGCCGACGAGGTTCCTGCTGCGTACAAGGGCGAGGGCTGGGCCCGCCTCGGCGTCGACGTCGACAATGGCTTCAAGCCCCTCTACGTCGTCTCTCCCGAGAAGAAGTCGGTCGTCACCAACCTCAAGCGCCTCCTGCGCGAGGCGGACGAGCTCTACCTCGCCACCGACGAGGACCGCGAGGGGGAGTCCATCGCCTGGCACCTGACCGAGGTGCTGGCGCCCCGGGTGCCGGTCAAGCGGATGGTGTTCCACGAGATCACGCGCTCGGCGATCCGGCGTGCGGTCGAGCAGTGGCGGGATCTCGACCGCCGCCTGGTCGACGCGCAGGAGGCCAGGCGCATCCTGGACCGCCTGTACGGGTACGAGGTGTCGCCCGTGCTGTGGAAGAAGGTCATGCCACGGCTGTCGGCAGGGCGGGTGCAGAGCGTGGCCACCCGCATGATCGTCGAGCGCGAGCGGGCCCGCATGCGGTTCCGGGCCGCCACCTGGTGGGGAGTGGACGGCACCTTCGCCGTCGACCGCCCGGGCACCGAGGTGTCGCCGACCGCCCCGGGGACCTTTGGCGCGTCGCTGGTCGAGGTGGGGGGGACACCGCTCGCGACGGGGCGCGACTTCACCGAGGAGGGGCACCTGGCCGCACCGGGCCGGGTGCGGGTGCTGGGGGAGCAGGAGGCCCGGGCGGTGGCCCAGGGCCTCGAGGGCCGCGACGTGGCGGTGCGGTCGGTGAGCGAGAAGCCGTACCGGCGGTCCCCGGCCGCACCGTTCATGACCTCCACGCTCCAGCAGGAGGCAGCCCGCAAGCTGAGGGTGAGCGCCCAGCGTGCGATGCAGCTGGCTCAGCGCCTGTACGAGCAAGGCTGGATCACCTACATGCGGACCGACTCGACCGCCCTGTCGGACGAGGCGCTGGCGGCCGCCCGCTCCCAGGCGGCCTCGATGTACGGTGCCGACTACGTGCCGGCCTCGCCCCGGCGCTACGAGCGCAAGGTGAAGAACGCCCAGGAGGCGCACGAGGCCATCCGGCCGGCCGGCGAGACCTTCCGGACCCCCGAGGAGGCCTCACGATCGCTCCACGGCGACGAGCTGCGGCTCTACGACCTCATCTGGAAGCGCACGGTCGCGTCACAGATGGCCGATGCCGTGGGCACCAGCCTCCAGGTGCGCCTGCTCGGCACGCTTGGCTCGCAGGCGGGGGACCTGGCCGGCACCGAGGTCGAGCTCGCCGCCAGCGGCCGGACCATCACGTTCCCCGGCTTCCTGCGGGCCTACGTGGAAGGGGACGACGACCCCGAGGGGGAGCTGGCCGAC
>DATGLW010000035.1:0-8741 GCA_035293965.1 Acidimicrobiales bacterium | reverse complement strand
CGCGGTGGCGCTCAGCCGCGCCACGCGCGTCGGCAGCGGGGTCCGCCTCGGCGCCAGCCCTCGCGCCTCGATCGTGCTCGTGCGAGCCGCCCAAGCCCACGCCCTGCTGTACGGCCGCCACTACGTGTCGCCGGCCGACGTCCAGGCGGTGGCGGTTCCGTGCCTGGCGCACCGGCTGGTGACCGACGGGCCCGGCCACGGCGTGGCGCTGGTCGCCGAACTGGTGCGCTCACTGCCCGTCCCGCGACCGTGACCGCCCGGCACCGACGGCGCCGGTCCTCGCGGTGGCTCCTCGCCGGCCGGGCCGCAGGGGGTCGGGCACCCCGCTCGGCGGCGCGCCGGGTGCCCCTCCCACGCCGGAGCGCGGTCGAGCGGCTGGCGGCGCGCCGGGTGCCCCTCCCTCGCCGGAGCGCGGCCGAGCGGCTGGCGGCGCGCCGGGTGCCTCTCCCTCGCCGGCCGCTCGTGCCGGTGGGCGGCACCCTGCTCGCCCTCACGGCCTGGGAGCTCGTGGCCCACAACAGCGGGTCGGGGTGGGTGCAGGCAGTCGGGGCCATCGTCGGCGGCGGCCTGCTCGTCGGCCTGCTGGCTCCGGCGGCAGCGGTGCACCGCGTCCGCGTGACCGTGCTCGAGTCGCCCGTCGATGCCACGGCCGGCCAGGCGGCAGTGCTCAGCGTCGTGGCCACCCGGCCGGTGCGGGTGCGCCCCCTCGACCCGCCCGGCGCACCCACCTCTGCAACACCGGTGCGTCGGACAGCGGTGGCCCTGGTCCCCGAGCGCCGCGGCGAGCTCTCGTCCTGCGTCCTCGACGTCGCCTCCGCCGCCCCGTTCGGGATGCTGTGGTGGCACGAGCACGTCACCGTGCCCCTTCCGCGGCCTCTCCTGGTGGCGCCGCGCGTCGGCGAGCCGGACGACGGGACCATCTCGGAAGGCGAGCGGGCCCACGCGGGCCGGCCCGCGCCGGCCCGCGTGGGCGAGCCCCGCGGGGTCCGGCCCTACCGGCGCGGGGACCTCCGCCACTGGGTGCACTGGCCGGCGACGGCCCACACAGGCTCGCTCATGGTTCGCGAGATGGAATCCCCGGCGGGGCCACCGGTGACCGTCCGGGCGGCGCTGCCTCCCGATCCAGACGGCGCCGAGCGGGCCGCCGAGCGGGCCCTCGGCACAGTGGCTCGTCTGCTCGCCGAAGGACGCGAGGTCCTGCTGGTGACGACCGAACCGGGTGGCGAGCGCGCCGAGCGGGTCCAAGGGCTGCTCGCCGCCGGGCGACGCTTGGCGCGAGCGGTGCCCGCTTGGGCTGCGGACACCCTCGGCGAGGCGCCATGAACCTCGTCGCCGCCGTGCGCCGTGCCAACCGGCCCGGGCCCCCCGAGCACTCGATCCCGCTGCGCGCCGCGTCGGCGGGGGCGGTGATCGTGGCCATGGCGGGCTGCTGGTCGCAGGGCGAGCTCACCCCCTGGCTGGCGCTCGTGGCGATGGGGGCGACGGCGACGGGCAACGTGGTGTCCTACCGCCGGCGGGAGCGGCCGGCGGCGTGGGTGAAGCTGGCCCTGGCGGTCGTCGTGGTGGTGGCCTTCCTGTGGTTCTTTGCCACCGTCACCTCGACGACGACCGTCGGGGACCTGTCCCAGGTGCTCGGGCCCCTGGCGACCCTGTTCACCTGGATCCAGGTGACCCACGCCTTCGACGTGCCGTCGCGCCGCGACCTCGGCTTCTCGCTCGCCGGGTCGGCCACCCTCATGGCGGTGGCGGCCGCCCAGGCCATCGACACCCGCTTCGGGCTCTTCGTGCTGGCCTGGGCGGCGTTCGGGGTCGTCGGCCTGTGCACCATGTGGGCGTCCATGGCCGGCGTCACCCGGCTCCGGCCAGCAACCTGGCTCGGCGCGGCCGCGGCGGTGACCACCGTCGCCCTCGCCCTGGTGGCCATCCTGCCGGCACCCCACGCGTCGAGCACGATCGTGCTGCCGGCCGCGCTCGGCGATGGCGTGCGCCTCGCCACCCCGGGCGCGCTGGTCGGCGGCGCGCAGGATGGCTCCGAGCCCGCTCGTGCCGGGTCGCCGTCGGGCGCCACCCGCGTGGGGGGGCTGCTCGGGTTCGCCGGGCCGCTCGATACGGCCATCCGGGGCCAGCTCAGCGACCAGGTCGTCCTGCGGGTGCGGGCCGACCGGCCCTCGTTCTGGCTCGCCGAGACCTTCGACCACTGGGACGGCCTGCGCTGGACCGAGGTAGCCCCCCGCGGCGAGCCGGCCTGGCGGGCCGTCTCGGCCCCGGGCGGCGTCCCGCCGTTCGTGCTCGCGCCTCCCTCGGGCGACGTCCTCCGGGGCCCGGCCGACATCCAGACCTTCTACGTGGGCGTGCCCGGGCCGAACCTGGTCCTCCACGCCGCCGACGCCTTGCGGGTGTGGTCGCCCTCGCGCCGCCTCTTCGTGTCGTCCGACGGCACCATCCGCTCGGGCACCACCATGGGCTCCGGTGCGATCTACACGGTCGAGTCGAGGGACACGAGCGCCAGCCCGGTGCAGCTGCGGCAGGTACCGGTGGCCTCGACCCGGGCCGAAGGGGCGCGGCTCGTCGACCCCAGCTACCTGGAGCTCCCCCATCCCTACCCCCGCGTGCAGGCGCTGGCCCGAGCGGTCACCGCCGACGACGCGAACCTCTACGACGCCGTCCGCTCGCTCGAGGGGTGGATCGCCCGCCACACGCGCTACACGACCAGCATCCCGCCACTGCGGCCCGGCCAGGACACGGTCACCGAGTTCCTCTTCGGCAACCGCCGCGGCTACTGCGAGCAGATCAGCACGTCGCTCGTCGTCATGCTGCGATCGCTCGGCCTGCCGGCGCGCGAGGCCGTGGGCTACGTACCGGGCTCGTTCAACCCCGTCACGGACCTCTACGAGGTGCAGGCCAGGGACGCCCACGCGTGGGTCCAGGTCTGGTTCCCCGGCTACGGCTGGCAGAGCTTCGACCCGACCGCCATCGTCCCCCTCGCCAACCCGAGCCCGGCACGGGCCCTGGCGCACGACGCGGCGGCCGCCATCCGCCACCTGCCGCTGGCGGGCGCCCTGCCGGTGGCAGCGCTCGGCGGGGCAGCCCTGACGTGGCGCCGGTGGCGGCGCTCGCGTCGACGCCCCGGCTGGACTGCTGCCGTCAGCGCCGACCTGCTCGCCGCGGCGCGCCGCAGCGGGCTGGCCGTGGGCCCAGCCGAGCCCCTCGTGGTCACGGGCGCGCGCCTCGACCGGCACTGGTCCGCCGCCGGACGGCCGCCTCCAGGGGCGCAGGAGCTGGCGGCGGCTGCCGAACGCGCAGCCTATGGCGGTGCCCCGACCGACCCGGCGACCCGGCGGGCCCTGCGGGCCGCCGCCCGCCGGCTCCGCAGCGCGGCGCGCGCCCGGCGTCGGGCAGGTCAACCCCGGCCGAGGGCCAGCGCCTCGTCGAAGCTCCCGCCGGCGGCCAGCAGCGGCCGGAAGGACATGAGGACCCGTGGGCGGCCGACGCCGAGCACGCCGGTCAGGCGCCCGCGTCTGCCGTAGAGCACGACGAAACGATCCTCGGCCAAGGAGCCGTCGACCACCTCGAGGTCGTCGTCGGGCGACGGGCGCCCGAGCATCTGGATCCGGCTGCCGTACTGGTCCGACCAGAAGTAGGGCACGGGCACGAACGGCGCCGCGCCGGCCCTCCCGGCGAGGAGGCTGCGGGCCGCGGCCACCCCGGCCTCTGCTGCCAGCTGCCAGTGCTCGACGCGGACCGCTTCGTCCGCGCCGTGCTGTGCCAGCCGCCAGCGCGCGAGGTCGCCGGCCGCCACCACGCCGTCGGCTGCGAACAGCGAGGCGTCGCACACCACCCCGTCGTCGATGGCGAGCCCCGAGCCTTCGAGCCAGGCCGTGGCCGGCACGACACCCACCCCGGCCACCACCACGTCGGCCTCCAGCGCGGTGCCGTCGCTCAGCTGCAGCGCCACCGGGCCCTCACCCTCGGCGGGACGGGCTCCCACCACGCCGACACCGGTGCGCAGCGTCACCCCGTGGCGAGCGTGGAGGTCCGCCAGCGCCGCCCCGACGGTGGTGCCGACCACGGGAGCGAGCGGGGTCGCCAGGAGCTCGACGACCGTGACCGAGCAGCCGAGCCCCGCGCAGCTCGAGGCCACCTCCGAGCCGATGAACCCGGCCCCGACCACCACGACCCTGCAGCCCGGGCCGGCCGCCACCAGGCGGCGACGCAGCTCGACGGCCTCGTCGAGGGTGCGCAGCACGCCGGCTGCAGACCCGTCGAGACCTGGCACACGCCTGGGGGCGGCACCGGTGGCGACCACGATGCCGTCGGCGGCCAGCACCGAGCCGTCGTCGAGGACGACCCGGCGCCCCTCGACGTCGAGCGACACCGCACGGTGCCCGAGGACCGCGTCGATCCCGAGCTCCCCGAGCTTCTCGGGTGGCGCCAGCGTGGCTCGCTCGGGCGGCCAGGTGCCTGCCAGCACCTGCTTGGACAGCGGCGGGCGGTCGTAGGGGGGGTGGCGCTCCTCGCCCACCATCACGAGGCGGCCCGCGAACCCTTCGGCTCGCAGTGCCTCGGCCGCCCGCCATCCGGCGAGCGAGGCGCCGACGACCACGACGGTGCCGTCGACAGGCAGAGGGGCGCGCGGATCTCGAAGGAGGTCGGGCACCGTGGTCGCGCTCAGCCGCCGAACATCTGGAGCCAGGCCTCGAGTGTCCGGGGCACGAGCACGGCATTGTGCTTCCGGACGGCCTCGAGGGTCGCCGACGAGGCCAGCGAGTACCGGTGCCCGGGGTACAGGACGGTGTCGTCGGGCACGCGGGCCAGACGGGTGGTGAGGGACTCGTACATCGCGGCCGGGTCGCTACCGGGCAGGTCGGTGCGCCCGCACCCGTCGAGGAACAAGGTGTCACCGGACACGAGGCATCCTGCGACGAGGAAGCACTGGCTGCCCGGCGTGTGGCCTGGCGTGTGCACCAGCTCCACCTCGAGACCACCCACCCGGACCCGATCACCGCTGTCGTGGGCGACCAGTTCGCTCTCGCCGAGCCCGGCAGACCGCACGAGCCAGGGGACCTCGGCCCGCTGCACGTGGACGGGTACCTGGACCCGCTCGAGGAGGGCGGCCACCCCTTCGACGGACCAGGTCCCGATGGCGCCTCCGACGTGGTCGGCGTGGTAGTGGGTGGCGAGGACGCCCGTGCAACGCATGCCGTCGGCGGCGAGCGCGTCGAGCAGCTCGCCGACCGCGTAGGCGGGATCGACGAGCAGGGCCTCTCCGGTCGACCGGTCGCCAAGGGCGTAGGTGAAGTTGACCATCTGGCGGGCCAGCTCGTCCTGCCGGGCGTGGTCGCGCCCCGACAGCAGCTGGCGGAAGTAGAACCGGTCGCCTCCGGGGCCGCCAGCCGTCGCCCCTGCCATCAGAACAGCTCCGGCGTGGCGGCCGGCACCGCGCGCCCGCTCCGGCGCGTGGCCACCCCGGACGGTGCAGCCGGGTCCTCCGGCAGTGCCTCCCCGGGCGCCCGGCGTGCCGGTTCCTCCTGGCCGTCGACGTTCTGGTCGCCCTCCTGGTCGGCCGGCCGGTCGGCGACAGCCGCCTGCAGGCGCGGGACGAGCTCTTCCACCTGCACCCGCGTCCTGCGCAGCCGGCGGTCGAGCTCGTCGACGATGGCCGTGGCCCGCTCGAGCTTGGACACGAGCTGGTCGACGTCGACGTCGCGCTGCTCGAAGAAGGCCACGATGTCGTCGAGCTCGCGGCTCGCCTCGGTGTAGCTCAGGTCCTCGACGGGTCCGCCGGACCGCGACGGGCCCGGCAATGCTTCGGGTCGTTCGTGCCCGGGTCGCTCGTGCCCGGGTTGTTCCTCGTGCTCGTCGGTCACCGCGACCTGCCTCGTTCTGCCTCACCGCCCGCGAGCTCGACGGCGTCGACCCGGGAGCGGGCCGAGCCGTCGGCGAACCGGGTCACCAGCTCCGAGCCGGCTGCCAGCTGCCGTGCGGAGCGCAGCACCCGGCCGTCGGCACCGAGGGTGAGCGTGTACCCGCGCTCGAGCTGGCGATCGACATCGTAGGCGGCGAGCAGGCGCCGCCATCCCGCCAGCCGGTCACCGGCGTGCGCGAGATGGCCGGCCACGAGCGGACCGAGACGCGAGGCGCGCGTGGCGAGCGAGGCGGCAGCGCCTGCGGCGCTGGCGGGACCGAGGCTCCCGAGGCGAGCCGCCCGTGCCCCCAGGCGCTCGCGGTGGGCGTGGAGCAGGTGGCGCGCCGTACCGGTGAGACGGCCCCGGACCTCGGCGTCGCGCCGCTCGAGGTCGGCGAGGGCGTCTCCCGCTCGACGCATCGCGCACGCGGCCCCGGCCACGACCACTGACTCCCACCAGGCAGCCACCACCGCCACCAGCTCGCGTCCGCAGTCGGTCGGCGTGACGAAGGAGCGGTTGGCGACGATGTCGGCCACCGACTCGTCGCCGGTGTGGCCGATGCCGGTCCACACGGGCAGGGGCGCCCCGGCGATCGCCCTCGCCACCGGCTCCGTGTCGAAGGCGCCCAGGTCGGCGCGCGAGCCGCCACCCCTCACGACGACCGCCAGGTCGCAACCGGCGTCAGCCACCCGGGCCAGGCCCCGGGCGATGGCCCTCGGCGCTGCGGCGCCCTGCACCGCCACCGGCGCAAGGCGGACGTGGAAGGAGAAGCCCGAGCGCGCCAGCTGGCCGAGGAAGTCGCGGTAGCCCTCGCTCTCGGGGCTCGCGACCAAGCCGACGCGCACCGGTACCGCCGGTACCGGGAGCCGGCGGTTGCGTCCCAGCAACCCCTCGGACTCGAGGGCCCGCAGCAGGGCGGCGCGCTGGGCGGCCAGGCGGCCCAGCAGTGCCGTCACGTCGATGTCGGTCAGGATGAAGCTCACCTCTGCCCGCGGCCGCCAGAAGCCGACCGTCCCGCGCAAGAGGACGACCATGCCCGGCTGGAGCTCGATGCCCTCTCGAGCCAGCATCGCCTTCATAGGCGCCCACGTGGTCCGCCAGCACTTCACCCGCAGGACCGGCGCCTGACGGTCGCCGGCGGACTCGGGGTCGGTGAGGTCGATGAAGCAGTGGCCCGTGCGCGCCTGCTCGGAGAGGCTGTGGATCTCCCCTCGCACCCACAGGCGCCTCGAGCGGGGGAAGGTCCGGGCGAGAGCGCCCTCCAGCTCGTCGTAGAGCTGGGCGATGGACAGGGCCTCGTCGTGACGGCCCGAGAGCTCCTCGACGTCCAGCATCACCCGCACCCTAGCGAGGGGTGGGGTACCCGGCCGGCCGTAGCCGGTGGCCGGGCAGCGGGCGTGGCGGTCGTCGGCGGTCGTCGAGCAAGCTGGCGCGGCGGTCGTCGAGCAAGCTGGCGCGGCCTGCCCGCCGGCACCGTTTCTCGCGTCCGGCTGGCACACTGTGGGACGACGGTGAGCCGGCCGGGTGGCCGCGGCCCTGTCGTGCCCGAGGCGCGCCGGGGTCGAGGAAGGTCGGGGCTCCGCAGGGCAGGGTGCTGGCTAGCGGCCAGTCGGGGTGACCCGCAGGAAAGTGCCACAGAGAGCAGACCGCCGATGGCGGGTGAGAGCCCGCACAGGTGAGGGTGAAAGGGTGCGGTAAGAGCGCACCAGCGGCCGGGGCGACCCGGCCGGCTCGGCAAACCCCACCCGGAGCAAGGCCAAGCGTGGGACACGGGTGGCCCGCCCGCACCCTCCGGGGTGCAGTCCCCAGGTAGGCCGCACAGATGGATGGCCACCCAGGCCTCGCCAGAGGCCGGACAGAACCCCGCCTACAGGCCGGCTCACCGTCTACCTGCTATGATGGTCTCCGATCCCTACATTTGCCCTACTAACGGAGAACAACATGAGCGGCACGATGCGGGAACGACCCCCAGGATCGATGCGCTGGGAGCTGCGGGCCTACGTCGGGCGTGACCCTGAAACGGGGCGTCCGCGCCAGGTGTCGCGGACCTTCCACGGCGGGAAGCGGGAGGCCCGCAGGGCACTGGATTCCCTGGTCAGCCAGGTTGCGGCGGGCACGGTGAAAGTAGGGACGACCGCCACGGTCGGCCGGTTGCTCGACGAATGGATGGCGCGCTACGTGGAGCGCCACCGGGCGCGGGCCACGATCGAGACCTACCGGGTTCATGTGGAGAAATACCTGAAGCCCGGGCTCGGGCACATTCGACTCAGCAAGCTTGACGCCTATGTGCTCGACAGGTACTTCGAAGACCTCGAGCGGGTGGCCAAGCTTGCCCCCTCCACCGTCAGGCTCGACCACGCCATCCTGTCCGGCGCGCTGAGCCAGGCCGTCGACTGGGGGTGGATCGAGGCCAACCCGGCCAAGCGCGCCCGGCTCCGGGCGGTCAGGAAGCCGGCGGCGCCGGCGCTGACCGTCGAGCAGGTCCGCGACCTCTACTGGGCGGCCACCGAGGTAGACCCTGACATGGCCACGGCCATTGCAATGGCGGCTCTGACGGGCTGCCGCAGGGGCGAGTTGCTCGGGCTGCGCTGGGACGACCTCGACTGGGAGCGAGGAAGCCTCCGCGTCGAACGGCAGTGGGTTCCCGGTGCTGGCGGCCAGCACCTCGAGGACGCCACGAAGACGGGCGGCGGCCGCACCGTGTTCGTGGGCGCCGAGGGGCTCGCGATCCTGCAGCGGTACTGGGACGAGAAGCGCGCCCTCATCGGGCGCGATCCGGACGGGTGGCTGCTCTCCTACGACGGCGAGACACCTCTCCGTGCGAAGTCCCTCACG
>DATGLW010000034.1:0-53708 GCA_035293965.1 Acidimicrobiales bacterium | reverse complement strand
CGCTCCAGGGCCACCTTGGGGATGAGGATGCGTCTGCCGATGCGGATGCAGGGAATCTCGCCACGGCTCACGGCGTCGTAGGCGGTTGCTCGGGAGATGCCAAGCACGACGGCTGCCTCCTCGACGGTCATGGTGAGGCGCTGCGGTGGGCGCTCGTCGATGACTGGCCCGACCGTCCGGCGCTCGACGTGCAGCTCGTCCCACTCGATGACAGCGACGGCTTCACTGAGGGCATCGGAGTGGGCGTTCCACCAGTCCAACTGGGTGACCGTGATGCGCCCGACAGTCTCGGCGCCAGCAAGCTCGGGAGGTTCGAGGTCGGTCTCGTCGGACACGACGCCAGTCTTATGCGCCGGACGGCAGCGCTGCGGGTTCCTTCTTGGCAGCGAGGACCTGGCCCATGATGGTGGCAGCAGCCCGAGTCCGCTCCTCGATGGCGTGGGAGTACACCCGGAGGGTGAGGGAGGGATCGGAATGGCCGAGGAAGTCGGCCACGGTCCGGATGTCCATGCCTGCATGGATGAGCTGCGTTGCCGTGAAGTGCCGGAGGTCGTGGAGACGCACGTCGGGTGCTCCGACGGCGTCCCGGACCCGGATGAAGAACGACGTCACGTTGTCCGGCCGGAAGGGGGTCGTTGCCTCTACGTACGGCGAGAAGACGAAGGCATCGTCGGCGAGCGTCCCTCCGGCCTCGGCGATCCAGGCTTCGACCCGCTTGCGATGGGCAGTGAGGAGGGCGATGCCGACGGGGTCGAGAGCGACCTTCCGGGAGCGGTCGGTCTTCGTGCTCTTCTCGGCGAGCCCGCCCGGCGCCACGACGAGGGAGCGGGCAACGTCGAGGACGCCGACGTCGAGGTTGACGTCAGACCAGCGGAGCGCACACAGCTCCCCTCGGCGCATCCCCGTGAGTGCAGCGAGCATGAGGAGCGGAGCAAGTCGGGGGTCCCGCCGTTCCGCCTCTTCGATGACCTGCTGGACGACGTCCACGGCAGGAGCCGAGACCCGGCGGTTCGACACCCGGGGAGGCTTCGCCCGGTCAGCGATGTTCTCCCTGAGCCATCCCCAGCGGACAGCCTGGTGGAGGGCAGCGGAGAGGATGGCGTGGACGTTGCGGATGGTCTTGGGCGACTTCCCGGCGTCCTTCAAGGTGCCGTAGAGGTCGTCGAGGTGCTTCGGGGTGAGCTGGTGGAGCTTGATCTTCCCGAGCCGGGGCCGGATGGTCCCGTTCACCTGGGAGCGGTAGTTCCGGACAGTCGTGGGCGAGAGGTCGAGGCGTTCGCACTCCTCAAGCCACCGGTCGAGGAGCTGGCCGACCATGACGCCCATGCCGTCGGTGCGGCCGGGGCTCTGACGGTCCACGAGGTCCCGCAGCGCAGCGTCGGCTGCCCGGGCACCGCCGTGGAAGGTCTTCGAGACCTGGTGGCGCTTGCCGGTCTCCGGGTCGTAGCCGAGGGAGACCCGCAGCTCCCAGACCCCCGCACGCAGCTCGCGCTTCGATCCACGCATGTCCACATCGTAGCGGTGGGATGTGACACGATTGGTGAGAATCCGGTGGGACGCGATCCCGGGCAGCAGAAGGGCCGGTCCCTGGAGACCGGCCCTGACCTGCACTTTCTCTAGTGGCGGGGGCAGGATTTGAACCTGCGACCTTCGGGTTATGAGCCCGACGAGCTACCAGACTGCTCCACCCCGCGGCGTAGTGAGCAGCATACCAGACCACGGAGGGGGTCCGACTCGAGGAGAGGACCCCACCGTGCCACGGTAGGACTGCCTGTCGTCAGGACGAGGCGGCGGTGCCGCTGGGCGACCCCATTCCTGGCACGATCGGTCCATGGGCTGCCTCGTGCTCACGCACCGCTGCCACGAGGCGGTCGATGTCGGCGGTCGTCGCCGGGGTGCCACGCCCGGTCCTCTCCGCGTAGCACGCCAGGCCCAGATCGCGCAGCATGGCGTCCGCCGCCCGCTTGGCCTGCACCTCGTCGAGCTTCGCCTGCCCCTTCTGCGCCGCGTCCTTGGCCACGGCGGTGGCCGCTGCAGCCTGCTCCTTCACCTTGTCGAGGAAACCCATCTCGCACCTCCTGGTTCGGCCGGTCGCTCCGGATGTGCGGCAATGGCGCCACGCAGCATCATCGCACGGTACGGGCCGGCCCGCACACAGGCCCGACCCAGGTTGCCCCGGCCGCTCACCCGAAGAGGCTGCCGGTACCGCGGAGCCCGCCCTCGCCCATGGGCCTGGGCTGTCCTGAGCCGTGCCGGACTCCGGCACCTGATCAAGCCGCCGAATGCTGGCAAGGGTCGCTGCGAACCCTCGAGTCGACTACCCGAATCCGCCGGGGAGCCCGGCCGCGCTGGGTCCCGGTCAATCGAGCCCGCCGGCTCCGGACGCTCCCGCCGGTGCGCCAGAGCCCGCCGGCTCCCGACGCTCCCGCCGGTGCGCCAAGCCCGCTGGCCCCCGACGCTCCCGCCGGTGCCCCAAGCCCGCCGGCCCCCGACGCTCCCGGTGAGACTCGCCGCGTCCCCTGCTGGCTCTCGGGGCCCGCCCAGGCCGGGTCCGGGGCGCCCCGAGGGACGGGAGCCACTCAGGCCACGTTGGGGGACGCCGCGGCCGACCCGCTCGAGGCCGAGGCCGCCCCGCTCGAGGCCGCCGATCCGCTGGAACCCGACCCCCCGCTCGAAGTCGGGGCTGCGCCGGTGGCAGCCGAGCTCGACGTGGACCCGGCCGATGCGCCCGTACCGCCGCCGCCGGTACCCGGAGCCGTGCCGCTGCCGGCAGCTGGCGTGGCGGCGCCGGCAGGGCCGCTGCTCGCAGGCGAGCCGAGCAGGGACTGAGCCGCCTTGATGTTCGCCTGCATGTTGTTGACGTCGGATTGGAACTGGCCCAGGTCACCCGCCTTCAGGTCGGCAAGCGCCTGGGAGTAGGCGTCCGAGGCCTGCTTGAGGTACTTGGCGATCTGGGCCTGCACCGCCGGGGTCAGCTGGCTGGTGGAGCCGCTCGACCCAGCCGGCCCGGTCGGCGAGGGCGTCCCGACGGGGATCCCCCCGAACACGCCCGACAGGGCGTCGTCGAGGTTGGAAGCCATCACCACGTTGTTGCCGAACACGGCGATCACGTCCTGCAGCTGGGGCTGAGGGTTGCCCGAGGACTCCAGGTACATCGGCCGGACGTACAGCATCGACTGGCCGATCGGGATCATCAAGATGTTGCCGAGCACCACGTTCGAGCCGTGCTGGTCGAGGAAGCTGATCTCCTTGGAGACGGCCTGGGCCTGCTGGATGCGCGTCTCGGCCAGCGCGGGCCCCACCGCGCTCTTGCCCTGCGGGGTGACGTACACGTGCAGCTGCCCGGGCTGGCCCGTGCCGTCGCTCATGATGAACGCGGAGAGCAGGTTCTGCACGAGGCTCGAGCCCGAGGCCGGCACGTAGGCATCCGAGATCGTGAGGCGCTGGCCCGTCGTGCCGGGCTCCTGGAGGACCTGGTAGAGGGGGGCCATCCGCTCGGGCGGTGTGCCGATCACCTGGCCCTGGGCGTTGGTGACCGTCGTGACCGCGAGCGCGTTCGACGGCGAGCCGACGCCGGCGGTCGGCGACAGGTTCCAGGCGTCGCCGCCGGTGGTGCCGGCCGAGTAGAAGTCGGTCGGCCTGGTGATGTGGTAGCGCCCGAACATGGCCGCCTGCACCGAGAAGAGGTCCTCGGGGTACCGCAGGTGCGCCTTCAGGGCAGGGCTCATCTGCGAGGCCGGCGTGAACATGTGCGGGAAGGCCGACTCGTAGGCCTCGAGGATCGGGTCGCGGTGCGCGGGGGTGGTCATGTCGTAGAAGGTCATCTTCCCCGAGTAGGCGTCGATCACCACCTTGACCGAATTGCGCACGTAGTTGTAGCTGGCCGGCAGCGTGCTGCCCGGCGGCACCTCGGTGGTATCGGCGTTCTGGGAGTAGGGGAACTGGCTCGTCGTGGTGTAGGCGTCGAGGATCCAGTCGATGTGGCCGTCGATGACCGCCGCGTAGGGGTCGTGGTCGAAGCTCAAGAACGGCGCTGCCTTCTGGGCCATCTGCTCCACGTCGCGCACGAACATGATGCGCGAGCTCGGGGTGATGAGGTTCGAGATGAGCAGGTTGAAGTCCCCGAGGCGGATGGCGAAGGCCGCCTTGGTGAGGAACGAGCCGAGGCGGACGCCGCCCGTCCCCTGGTAGTGGTTCTCGACGTTGGTGCCGTTCCCCAGCTCGTAGTCGAGCTCCGGCTGGCGGGTGTCGGCCACCACGTAGCCCGGTTCGTTCAGCCCGAAGTACACGTCGGGTTGGGTGATGGTCGGCAGGCCGCCCGAGGAGGTGCTCGGGACGTTCTGGATGGCGAACGCCGGGTTGCCGTCCTGGGTCGCCTGGTTGGCCTCGGCCAGCACCAGCCCTGATCCGTGCGTGTACTGCAGGTGCGTGTTCACCCACGACGACGGCACTCCGGCCGAGTTGATCTGGCGCACGCCGACGAGGACCGGCGTGAGCACGCCGTCGGCGAGGTAGCGGTCCACCGACACCGATTGGATCGTGTAGTAGCCGTGCAGGTTCTGGAGCTTCTGGAACGTCGGCAGCGCGATCGCCGGGTCCGGGTCCCACAGGCGGATGTTGTCGAGCGTCGCCAGGTTGGCCGTGACGGCCTCGGGCGTGATCGAGCTGCCCGCCTGGAAGGTCGACACCTTCACCCCGTTGAGGGCGTAGGCCTGGCGCGTCATCGAGATGTTCCTGGCGATGTAGGGGCGCTCGAGGGCACTCTGGTTGGGGTTCACCTTCAGGACCTGCAGGACCGCTGGGTAGATGACGCCCACCACGAGCGCCACGAAGGCCCACACGCCGACGGCCAGCACCGGCAGCGTCCAGCCCTGGCGGCGGATGTTGTAGAGCAGGACGACCGCGGCCGCGAGCGAGATCCAGAACAGGAGCGACAGCGCCGGCAGCCGGGCGTGCACGTCCGTGTAGCCGGCACCCTCCACGTAGCCGTTGGTGGAGAGGTCGAGCTGGTAGCGGGCCAGGACGTACCCGGCCGCCTTGGCCAAGGCGATGAGGGCGAGCAGCACGGACAGGTGCGCCTTGACCGCAGGCCGCACGCGCGGTGTCACCCGCTGGGCCCGGATGCCGCCGTTGAGGTAGTGGAAGACGGCGGTCACGACCAGGATCACGACGAGCGACACGAGCGTCCAGTCCACGACGAAGGACAGGAACGGCAGCTTGAACACGAAGAAGCCGACGTCGAGGCCGAACTGGGGGTCCTTGATGCCGAAGCTGCCGCCGTGGCGGAAGAGGATCCAGTTCTGCCACTCGCCGATCGTCCCCGAGGCGGCGATGAGCGCGAGCAGGAAGGAGACGCCGGCGTAGAGGCGGCCCGCGTAGGGCCGGGTCGCCCGCTGGTACCGGCGGACGAGCTCGTCCTCGGGCTCGTCGGTCGCCGTGGCCACCGCCAGGCGGTCGCACACGAGGAGGTTCACCCACAACACGGCGAAGAAGAGGGCCCCGAAGAAGGCGAACAACCCAACCTTGACCGCGAGCAGCGAGGCGAACACCTGGTGCAGACCCACCGAGGAGAACCACAGCGAGTCGGTGTAGACCGTGGCGAGCGAGCGCAGGGAGGCCAGCACCACGACGAGGACCGCCAGCGCGGCCACGAGCCACCAGCGGCCCCGGTGCCGGGCGCGCGCCGGGCGCGACGCAGGGATGTCGCCTGGTGTGCGCACCGCGTGGAGCCTAGGTGGGCAGCCGGGTCAGACCGGTGTCGGGTAGACGAGGCACCGGCATCCGGCGTGCGCGGGTGGGTGACGGTGGCCGGTCGGGAATTCGTCGCCAGGTGCCACCACACCCGCCAGCGAGTCGTCGTCGCAGTCGGGGCACGCGCCCTCGGCCCGGGCCAGCACCCAGCGGATCCCCGCCCCAGGGCCAGTCGAGGCGACCACCCCGGCCGAGAAGGCGCCGATGCAGTAGTCGCCGACAAGGCGCTCGATCCGCTCCCCCCGCCATTCGCGATAGGCGGCGCCCACCCGCTCGGCCGGCTCGCCGGCCGCCGGTCCGTCGTCGGCGCTCGTCAGCCGCCGGCGCAGGAGGGTGACGACGTTGTCGGCCAGCTCGGTGGCCAGGGCGTCGACCCGCCTGGCGTCGGGCGGCCGCGCCGGGGCGCCCGACCCCTCCTGCTCGCGGGCAAAGGTGTGGCCCGCGGCGAACGCCTCCCTCAGCAGCTTGACCGACGCCTCCGCGAAGGCTGCCCGCTGGTCCGCCTCGTCGGCGAGCAGCTCGTCGTTCCACCCGCTGGGCGAACTGCGGATCCGCTCGAGGAGGCGGTTCTGGTCGTCCTGCAGGGCCCGCTTCAGGCGGCGGCCGAGCCTCGACGCCACCGGGTCGACGAGGTCCGACCGCCGCTCCACCAACCTGGCATCGCCTACCTCGGCGACGGCCGGGCCGTCGGGCGGCTCCGCGTCGTCCACCACCTCGCTGGGGGCCGCCGGCTGGTCGCGTGCGGTCTCCGGCTCCCGGCCGCCGGACCCGGGCTCCCGCCCGGCCCGCAGGCGGGCGAAGAGCGCCTCCACCCTCGCCGGCTCGGTGACGACGGCGGGCTCGGCGGGCTCAGCCTGCTCGGGCGCGCCAGGGGGCTCGGCAGGCACGGCGGGTTCGTCCGCCGAGGGCGCCGCGGGCTGATGGGCGACGGACTGTTCGGCCGCGACAACCTGCTCGGCTGCCTCGGTCGCCTCGGCGGGCGAGGCGGGATGGGCTGGCTCGGCGGGCTCGGCAGCCCCGGCCGGCTCGGTCGCCCCGGCGGGCGAGGCGGGAGGGGCTGGCTCGGGCGCGACGGAGGGCCCGACCTGCTCGACCGAGATCTGACCCGTGGCCCCGAGGAGCACCGCGTCCCCGCCGTCGTGGGGCACCGGTTCCGGTGCGCCGCCCTGGGGCCCCGGCTCGGGCCCGGCGCCCGTGGTGCCGGCGGGCGCCAGCAGCGCCTCTTCGAGCTCGGCTGCGATCTCCTCGGCCTCGCCGGCGCCGCGGCGGGCCGCCCTGGCGGCGGCGGTGCGCGCCGCGTCGTCGGCCTGGGCGAGGCGGGTGACCACCTGGTCCACGGCGTCTCGGACGCCGAGGACGGTGGCTGCCAGCTCATCGCGTGCGGCCCGGAACTGCTCGATCTGGAGGTGGATCGCCCGGCGCCGCTGGACGAGGTCTTCGACCACCTGCTTCCTCGCCTGCTGGGCCTTCTCGATGAGGATGCGCCCCTGCTCGCGCGCCTGGTCGATCACTGCCTCGCCGTCGGCCCGGGCGGCGGCGAGCAGCGCCTCGCGCTCCTTGTCCACCTGCTGGTGGAGCGACGCCGCCGCCAGCTCCGCCTCGGCGATGCGCTTGGCCGCGTCGGACTCCGCCTTGATCTGGACCTCGTTGGCCTGTTGCTGGGCCTGGTGCACGAGGCGGGCCGCTCGCTCCTCGGCCTCGCCCACGATGCGCGTCGCCTCGGCGTAGGCCTGGCGGAGCACCTGGGCGCTCTGCTCGCCGAGCGCGCCGGGCAGGGTGGCCTCGTCGAGCACGGGGTGGCGCGCTCGTTCCTCGGCGTCGGCCAGCTGCTGGCGGAGCTCCTGTTCGCGCTGCTCGAGCGCCTGCAGCTCGCGCGAGGCCAGCTCGAGAAAGGCGCGCACCTCCCGTGGGTCGAACCCCCGCCGGGTGGTGCCGAAGTTCCTCCGGGCCACGTCTGCCGCCGAGAGCCTCGACGACGAGATGGTGTGGTGATCCTCGGGCATGGCGGAAGCCTACGACCTGCCCGCGGTGCGATCGCGGCTCAGGCGCCCGGTGCTGGCACGGCCGGCGGCGGAGGCACGTGGCCGCCCAGGCGTGCCAGGACCCCGAGCGCCTGGTCGAGCGTCGCCACCGCGTACACGTGCAGCGACGGCGAGGCGTGCGCGATGGCCACCTTGTACTCGGGCGGGGGCACGAGGAACACCGTCGCGCCCGCGCGTTCGACCGCCACCGTCTTCTGGGCCACCCCGGCCACGTCCCCAACGGCGCCCTCGGGGCTGATGGTGCCGGTCGCCGCCACCGTGGCTCCACCGGTCAGCCGCCCGCCGGAGAGCTTGTCGAGCACGGTCAACGACATCGCCAGCCCTGCCGAGGGGCCTCCGACGTCGGGCGTGCTGACCGAGACCCTAAAGGGGTAGCTGAAGACCTGTCGGGTCTCGGCCGCCACCCCGAGGAGGGCGCGGTTGGGACCCGCGACACCCGGGCAGCCCGACGGTGCGGCCGACCGCGGGGCTCTGGCGAGGCGGACCCTCTCGTGCACGGTTGGGCCCTGCGTGACGGCGCCGTCGGCCCCGATTCGGGTCCGCTCCACCGTGAGCTCCACGGTGTCGCCCGGTGCGAGGGCGTGGAGCGCGGCCACGAAGGCACAGGCGTCGGGGGTGGGCACGGCTCCCACCGCGGACACGACCTGTCCCACCCGCAGCGTCCGGCTCGCCGGCGTGCCCGGCTCGATGGCGTCGATGACGACCCCCGCGTCGCGCTCGGGCACCTGGTAACCGAGCCGCCGCAGCGCGGCGGCGACCGCCGCCGCCTTCGACGCCGCCATCTGCAGGTAGCCCTGGGCGGCCAGCTCGGCGGGTGAGCCCGACCCGAGGACCCGCGACGCGGGTTCGAGGTCGGTGTCGGCGCTCAGGCGGTCGGCGAGGTACGACAGTGCCGTCACCTGGGTGAGCAGCACGTCGGTGAGCAGGATACGGCCGTGCAGGGGCGAGCCCTTCCCTGGCGGGAGGTGCACGAGCGGCCCCACGTCCTCGGCCGAGCCGGGCGACAGGGCGTAGTAGGGAAGGTCGATCCTGCTGGCCACGAAGGCGGCGACGGCGAGCATGCCGAGGACCACCCCGAGGGCCGGCACCCAGCGCCGGCGGCGCGGCGGCACGCGCCGCTGCGGGCCGAGGACGTCGACGTCCGCCGGCCTCGGTGGAACAGGAGCCCCGGTCATACTTGGGTGGTGCCCGACGATCCTCCCATGAGGGGCTCCGGCGCCGGCGTCGCCGCTGACCGGCGGCGACTGGCGATCACTGCCGGGCACCGCCGGGAGCCCGCAGTGGCCCGGGAGGCCCTCGGCGACGCCGATCCGGCAGTGCGCGCCGCGGCCCTCGGAGCGTTGGCGCGAAGCGGCGCCCTCACGGTCGCCGTCGTCCGCCGCTGCCTGGCCGATCCGTCGCCGGTCGTCCGTCGCCGGGCCTGCGAGGTGTCTGCCACCTGGCGGGGCACAGGGACTGCCACGCTGCGGTCTTCCCTTCGGGCTGCAGCCGAGGACGCCGACCCGCTGGTGGCCGAGAGCGCCTGCTGGGCCCTCGGCGAGCACGCCGACCGCCGGGCCACGGGCCTGCTCGCCCGCCTCGCCACCGGGCACCCCGACGCCCGCTGCCGGGAGTCGGCAGTGGCCGCCCTGGGCGCGATCGGCGATCCGGCAGGGCTGCCCGCAGTCCTTGCCTGCCTGGCAGACCGCCCGGCCGTGCGCCGCCGCGCTGCGGTCGCGCTCGCCGCCTTCGCAGCACCCGAGGCGGACGAAGCGCTGCGCCGCTGCCTCGAGGACCGCGACTGGCAGGTCCGCGAAGTGGCCGAGATCCTGCTCGCGGGCGAGACCCTGCTCGAGGGATGAGGCGGGCTGGCGCTGCGGGGGCGCCCGGCAGACCTCACCGGTAGCGGTCGCCGGCCGCGAACAGCTTGCGCAGGTCGTCGAACGCCTCGAGGCACTGGCCGGCACCGAGGACCACGCACTCGAGGGGGGCGTCGACCAGGTGCACCGGCACCGAGGTGCTGTCGGCGAGCCGCTGGGGCATCCCCCGAAGGAGCGAGCCGCCGCCCACGAGGTGGATGCCCTGGAACATGATGTCCTGGGCCAGCTCAGGCGGGGTCTCACCGAGGCAGGTGGCGGCGGCCTCGATGATCTCGGCTACGTGGACCTCGACGGCGCGGCGGACCTCGGCCGGGGTGAGCACGATCGTCCTCGGCATGCCGGTCGCGATCTCGCGGCCACGGATCTCGGCGTCCTGCTCGTCGTCATAGGGGTAGGCCGAGCCGATGACCATCTTCACCGCCTCGGCCGTCCGCTCGCCGATGGCGACGCCGTAGGTGGTGCGCACGTAGGCCTGCACGGCGGCGTCGAGGTCGAAACCGCCGCAGCGGATGGCTCGCAGGGCAACCACCCCCCCGAGCGAGATGACCGCCATCTCGCTCGTGCCGCCGCCCACGTCGACCACCATCGATCCGACCGGCTCCTCGACGGGGAGCCCCGCTCCGATGGCCGCCGCCATGGGTTGCTCGATGAGGTAGCACGCCGAGGCACCGGCGCGGCGGGTGGCCTCCTTCACGGCTCGCCGCTCGACAGCGGTGATGGCCGAGGGCACGCAGATGAGGACCCGGGGCCGGCTGAGTCGCCCCACGCCGCACCGCCGCAGCAGCACGTGGAGCATCCGCTCGGTGATGTCGAAATCGGTGATCGCCCCTTGGCGCATGGGCCGCACCGCCACGATGTAGCCCGGTGTCCGCCCGATCATCTGCCAGGCCTCGTCACCGATGGAGAGCACCTCGCGGGTGCGCGTGTCGAGGGCAATCACGGTGGGCTCGTTCAGCACGATGCCCCGCCCCTTCACGTACACGAGGGTGTTGGCCGTGCCGAGGTCGATGGCCAGGTCGCGGGACATCCGCCTCATGGTAGGGCCAGCGCCCACGATCCCCACGAGCGATCCCGGTTCGATCCCCACGGGCGATCCCGGTTCGATCCCCACGGGCGATCTCAATTCCGCACCGCCCCTCGGTAACCTCACGGCGTGACCTCACAAGGCCCGCCGCCCTTCGGGCTTGGACCGGAGGACGCCGGGGGGCTCGAGCACCACGGCGAGGACGCGCACGACGCCGACGCGGACGACGGCCACCTGCGCGGGTGGGTGGCGCCGGAGGACCGGCTGTGGCGGCACCCCTCCGAGCTGTTCGGGACGCTCGAGCGGCACCCTGCCCAGCTGGGAGCCGGCGGCTGGCCGGCCGGCGAGGTCGCGGCGTCGTGGGCCGGGCGGCGGCGGATGGCGGCCGGCTTCGTCGCGACCAGTGCCGCCGCCGCCGTCGTCATGGGCGTCGTGCTGATGACGGCCGTGGGCATCGACCGGGGCACCGGGCCGGGGCGCGCGACGGGCTCGACGGCCACCAGCGTCACCGCCGCCTACACCCGGGGCGTCGCGTCCGGCGCCATGCCGGGCGCCGCTGCCTCGGTCGCCCGGGCCATGGTCACGCTGCTCCTCACCACCCCGTCGGGTCGCCAGCGGGTGTGCGCCGTGGCAGTCGCCGAGGGCGGGCTGGTGGCGACGGCCGCCGAGCCGCTCCTGCACGCCACCGCGGTGTCGGTGGTGCTTTCACCCGACCGGGTCCGGCGTGCCTCCCTCCTCGGGGTCGACCCGGACTCGGACGTGGCCCTCGTCAGGGTGCCCCGCGACCTGCCGGTTCCCCAGTTCGACGGCAGCGACGACCCTGGCGCCGGGCACTCGGCCGTGGTGCTCACCGCGGCGGGCGGTGGCCCGGGTCGCTCGTCGGCGTGGACGTGGTCGTCGGGGACCATCGTGGGTGCCGGCGGGCCGGTCGGCACGGAGCCGGCAGCCCTGGCCGGCATCACGGCCGCCTCCCGGGCGCCGGCGGTCCCAGGGGGCATCCTGGTCGAGCCCAACGGTGATGTCGCCGGCCTGCTCGACCATGCCGTCGTGGCGCCCGACGGCGAGGCGGTGGGGGTCTTCGTGCCCGGCTGGCTCGTGCTCGGAGTGAGCAGCGAGCTGGCCGCCTCCGGTACCGTCCACCATGGCTGGCTCGACGTGACGGTGGGCGACGTGCCGGGCGAGCTCGGTGCGGTCGTCACGAGCGTCGACCCCGACGGTCCGTCGGGCCAGGCCCTGCGAGCAGGCGACGTCATCGTGGGGCTGGGCTCGGCACCGGTCCGCTCGACCGCCGAGCTGCGCGAGCGCCTCTACCTGCTCGGGCCAGGGACCCCGGTCCGCCTGCGCATCCTCCGCAACGGCACCGCCAGCACCGTGATCGTCGACCTCGGCGAGGCGGCCCAAGCCCCCGGCGGCCCCTGAGGGCCGTCGGGGCATCGTGCGCCGGCCCCTAGCATCAGGTCGTGGCCATGTACGAGCCGGGCGAACCGGGCAACCCCCTCCAGAGCCTCCTCGGCGACCTCCTGAAGCTCATCGGCGCCTCCTCGGCCACTGGCGCCGCGTGGCTCGAAGCGGCCCGCTCGCTCGCCCTGGGCGTGGCCACTGACGGCGAGCCCGAGGCCAACCCCGACCCCCTGGAGCGCATCCGCCTGCAGGAGCTGGCCAGGGTGGCAGAGCTGCATGTCGCCGAGGCCACTGCGCTGCCGGTCGGGTCAGGGCAGCACACCGTTTCCTTCTCCCCCGTCGGGCGCGGCGCCTACGCCATCCGCCTGCTCGACACCTGGCGCCCGGTGCTCGAACTCATGGTGGCACCGCCCAAACCCCACTCGCCGGTGAGCGGCATCCAGCCCGTTGTCGACGAGGGCGGGCTGCCCGAGCTCCTCGGACGGTTCGCCGTCACCATGGGCCCGGTGCTCGTCGGCATGCAGTTCGGGTCGGCCGCGGGCCACCTGGCCCAGCGCGCCCTCGGGCAGTACGCCCTGCCCGTGCCGTGGCCCGGTTCCGACGAGGTCCTGATCGTCCCGCGCAACGTGTCGGCCTTCGCCCGGGACTGGAGCCTTCCCGACGACGAAACCACGCTCTGGGCGTGCGTCCACGAGCTGACGGCCCATGCCGTGCTGGCTCGCCCGCACGTGGGTGCCCGCCTCCGCCTGCTGCTCGAGTCCACGGCGCGCCAGGCGGTGGCCGTGCAGCATGGCCTGACGGAGCGACTGGGCCACCAGGCCGGCGACCCAGAGGCCCTGCAGCGCCTGCTCACCGACCCCGAGTCCCTTCTCGCCGACCTGCTCACCCCCGGCCAACGCCACGTGTCGGACCAGCTGACGGCGCTGGCGAGCGCCATCGGCGGCTACGTGGACCACGTGACCTCGCGCGTCGTGAGCGGTCTCACCGGCTCGGCCGGACGGCTCGGGGAGGCCTGGTACCGCTACCGGGTCGAGGGTGCCACGGCCGAGCAGGCCGCTGGGGCGCTGTTCGGCATCGAGACCGGCCGCGGGCAGGTGGACCGCGGTGCGGCCTTCGTGCGGGGCGTGCTGGAGCGGGCGGGAGAGGAGGGGCTGGCCCGCCTCTGGGCACGCGAGCGCAACCTGCCGACCCCCGCCGAGGTGGACGCGCCCGGCCTCTGGCTCGAGCGCATCGACCTCCCCGACGACGAGCTCGAAGAGGGAACGGGCGGCGGGTAATCGGCTGTCGCGGGCGGCTGATTGCGGCCGCCGCGGGTTGCGGGGAACCGGGCCTCCGGGGTGCCCCCGGCGGTCACTCCGTCGACGGCTCTTCGGGGAATCCGAGATCCCATTCGAGGACGAGGCGCTCGCGCTCGGCGTCGCGCACCACCCGCTCGCGGTTGCGCCGGAACTGGGGGTCGTGGGGGGGCAGCAGCACGAGGCGGGCGAGCGCACGGTCGCGGAAGGCGTCGATGATCTCGGGGTCGCCGTAGTCGGACTGGACCTCCCAGTGCGGCGCGACCGGGCCGAGGTAGACGATGCGCACGTGGCCGACCGGCTCGACGTCCTCGGCCTGGTCGGTCGTCGGGTCCTCCACCTCGGGGGACATGGCACCTCCTCGGGAGCTGCGGGCAGGGCGGGGGCACCAGCGTACCGGGTGGGGGCTGGCCCCCGGCCCGGCCCTCCACGAAGCGGGAGGCCGGCCCTCCGTCGATGCGATGGGTGGCGGGTCCGTGCCGACGCCAGGCGGCGGGTCCGTGCCGACGCCAGGCGGCGGCACCCCGACGGGAGGCGGATCCGGCGGGGGGAGGTTCCGCCGGCGGCCGACAAGGAGTACCGCCGCCGGGTGGAGGATGGGTAGACTCTCGCTCCGAGAGAGGGGATGGACGATGAACACCGACTGGATGGCGGAAGGGAAGTGCCGCGACGTCCCCCCCGCTGTGTTCTTCCCGAGTGACGGCCTCGGCGTCCAGGAAGCGCAGCGCATCTGCGCGGACTGTCCGGTCGCCGAGCAATGCCTTGAGTACGCCCTGGTCAACCGCATCGACCACGGCGTGTGGGGCGGGCGCTCCGAACGCGAGCGGCGGCGCATCCTTCGACGGCGGCGTCTCGCCCAGGTGGCCGTCCCGAGCTGACGCCCTCGGGTCGGCACCGGCCGGGCCACCTCGGCAGGCCGGCGGGGTGCCGCTGCTCGAGTGCGTCGCGAACGTCAGCGAGGGACGCGACGAGGAAGTTCTCGCCCGAGCGGCTCGTTCCTGCGGGCAGTGGCTGGTGGACCTGCACCGTGATACCTGGCACCACCGCGCCGTTTTCACCCTGGCAGGCCCACCTGCCGCCGTCGAGCTGGCCTGCAGGCGGCTCGCCCGCTTCGTGGTCCGTTCGGTCGACCTGAGGAGCCACCAGGGTGTCCACCCGCGGCTCGGCGCGCTCGACGTGGTGCCATTCGTCGCGCTGAACTGGCTCCCCGTCGAGGGCCGAGTCGAGGCCGGGCCAGACCTCGGCCCCGCGACTGCCGCTCGCGACCGATTCGCTCACTGGGCTGCTGCCACCCTCGGGGTCCCCTGCTTCCTCTACGGTCCGCTCGACTCGCGAGAGGGCGCGCCAGACGGCTCGGGCCACCGCTCAGGCACAGAACGCGCTCTTCCCGAGGTGCGGCGCGACGCCTTCGGCCGCCTCGAGCCCGACATGGGGCCGCTGCACCCCCATCCGACTGCCGGGGCCATCGCCGTCGGGGCCCGGCCCCTCCTCGTCGCCTACAACGTCTGGCTGGGGGGCTGCGGAGTGCGCACGGCACGCCGGATCGCGGCCGCGATCAGGAGCCCGGCTGTCCGGGCCCTCGGCTTCGACATCGGTGGCGTCGCCCAGGTGTCGTGCAACCTCGTCGAACCTGCGTCGTACGGCCCCGCCGAGGTCTACGACGAGGTGGCTCGGCTGGCAGCCCTGGCCGGTGCGGGACCGGTCCGGGGGGAGCTCGTGGGCCTTCTCCCCGCCTCGGTTCTCCACGCGGTGCCCGAGCGCCGCTGGCCCGAGCTCGGGCTGGCGGCCACCGCCACGCTCGAGGCCCGGCTCGCTGCTGCGTTCGCCGACGTCAGCCCGCGCTGACCATCTGGGCCCGTCGCTGCATGGCCCGGGCCCGGCGAAGGCGGCGCCGCTCCCGCTCGCTCAGCCCGCCCCAGATGCCGAACTTCTCGCCGTTGGCGAGGGCGTACTCGAGGCAATCCTCGCGCACGACGCAACCGCGGCAGACCTCCTTGGCTTCCCGGGTCGAGGCCCCCCGCTCGGGAAAGAACAGGTCCGGGTCAACGCCCATGCAGTTGGCCCGGGCCTGCCAGCTGCGTTCCTGGCGACCGTACAACAGCGACACGAGGTCCACCGGTCCGCCTCCCCTCACCACGCTGTGTGGCATGTGTGTAACTACAGTCGTGTCATCTTCTCTCACCCGAGGCCCGAGTGCAAGCGGGAGGGAGCGGGGCCGGCCACGCTGTCTGCACGCGGCCCGGCCACGCTCGGTGATCACGGCCCGGCCACGCTCGATGGCGACCGGGCCGTGATCGGAACGACGAGCCAGTTCAGTCCTGGGTGAGCTCGGCGACCGCCTTCTTGGCGCAGGCGTCGTCCACCAGGTCCTTGCCGTCGGCCGCTCCGGCGATCAGGGCGGCGATGGCGGCGTTGTTGAGCATCCGGGGCAGGCCGCTCGAGACCCGGTGCAGGCGGGCGATGGCGTCGTCGGCGAACAGCGGCTCGTCGCGCCCGGCGAGCGCCAGGTGGTGACGCAGGTAGGCGGCAGATTCGCCGATGTCCATGCCCTTGATGGAGTAGCGGGTGGCGATGCGCTGGTCGAGAGCGGCGAACGTGCCCATGCGCAGCTGGCGGTTGAGCGTTGGCTGGCCGACCAGGATGCCGGCGAACGCCGAGGCGGAGTCCATCTCGGCGTTGGTGAGCAGGCGCAGCTCTTCGAGCTGGGCTGGTTCCAAGAGGTGGGCCTCGTCGACGACGAGGACGACGCGCCGATGGCGCTCGGCCTCCTCGGCCGCCAGCAGGTCGGCTGCCTGGGCCATGAGCTCGGCCTTCAGGTAGCGGGGTTCGGCCCCCAAGGCCCGGACGATGGTGACGTAGAGCCCGCGGGTGCCAAAGGCCGGGTTGGCCACGTAGATGACCTGGTGCCGGGTCGGGTCGAGGCCGGCCACCGCGGCGCGCACGGCCACGGTCTTGCCCGCCCCGACGTCGCCGGTCACCACCCCGAGGGCCGACTCGACAATGCAGAACGTGATCCGGGCCATCGCCTCTTGGTGGGCCTGGCGGACGAAGAGGTCCCGGGCGGCGATGGACTTGGAGAACGGCGTGCGGGTGAGGCCGAAGTGGGCCACCCAGGGTGCCCGGCTCATCGCTCCTCCTCGGTGTCGGCGCCGAAGATCTCGAGCTGGGAGAAGTCGACCAACCCGGCGGTCCCGGCCTCCTCGTCGTGGGCGGCCGCCACCATCTGGAGGAAGTCGATGCCGGTCGGTGGGGCGACCGGGCGCTGCGCCTGGGGAACGGCCCGGTGCACGTGGCGGCCGACGACAAAGGGCGTCGCCGTCCCCGCCGGGCGCCCCTCGAAGTAGACGGCGATCTGAGTCAGGTCCTCGGGGTCGTAGCGCAGCTCGACCCGGCGGCCGACGAGGGCGGGGTCGACCGCATAGGCGTTCCCCTCCAAGGGCACCGTCGCCGTCCTCGTCACCTTGCGGGTGACCGACCAGCGGAACGCCTCTTTCAACCGCTCGGGGTCGACCTGGCGAGGGGGGCCACCGGCCTCGAAGCGGGCGAGGGGCGTCATGAGCGTCTCGGCGTGAACCCTGCGGTTGGCGACCTGCTCGGCCCAGGCACAGAACAGGTCGTTCAGTTCCTCCAACGTGGCGATGCCCTGGTGGAGGGCCTCGGAGAGGAACGACTCGCGGATGAAGCGGTTGAGTCGCTCCTGCTTTCCCCGGCCCTGGGGCGCGTAGGGCTTGGAGTGCACGAGGCGGACGCCCAACACGGCGCAGGTGCGAGCCAGCCAGGCGTTCTTGAACGGCGCCCCGTTGTCGGCGTAGAGGACGTCGGGGACGCCCCGGCGCACGATGGCCCGCCGCAGCAGGTCCTGGCACGCCCGGGCGTTCTCATGGGCGTAGAAGGCGCCGTCTAGGAGCAGGCGGGAGTGGTCGTCGACGATCAAGAACAGCTTGGCGCGCACCGAGGTCTCGACCCTCGGGTGGGGGACGAAGGGCCCGACCAGCACGTCGGTCACCCACCGCTCGTTCGCCCGGGCAGCCTCGTAGCGGCCGAAGGCACGGGGCTCGGCCGCCAGCGCCTCACGCGACAGCCCCCGCCGGCGCAGCTGCTCGCGCACCGTGCGCTCGGCGACGCGCACGCCGTGGCGGTGGAACAGGATCCGGGCGATCTGGGCGGCCGAGCGGGTAGGGAGCTCCAAGCGCAGCGCACAGGCCTCTTCGAAGAGCTCGGGGTGGGACCGCACCGCCCCGGTGTCGGCGCGCTCGGCAGGCTCGAGGGCGCTCAGCCCTCCGGTCCGCCAGGCCCGGATCCAGCGGTCGAGGGTCCCCCGCGAGTAGCGCCGGCACGTGCCGTCGGGGTGGACGTGGGAGCGACCTGCGATCCCCCGGACGAGCGCGCCGCGCTCGGCCGGGGTCAACCGGTCGTACACCGCTTCGGCGATCACCCCGAAGCGGTGCAGGGCGATCGCCTCCTTCTGGGCAGGTTCCATCGGTTCCTCCTCGTCGTCATGGGACGGGAGGCATGAAACGCCGTCTGCCGACGACGAGGTAGGGGGAGTTCGTGTTGGGACGAAGGAGCGTCCCGCCGCACACCGCAGAACAGAACCGCCAGCGCCCGACGGCCAGCCAGCCCGCCAGCCCCATGGCGGCCCGCCACGCCGCCCGGATGGCCGAAAGGGCGCGGACGCCGGCGTCCGCCACCGGCGTCACCACCTCGCCGCCCAGCTCGACGGCCAGAGCGGCGAAGCTCGTGGCGAGACGACCGGCGTGGACGAGGAACGCTCGCACCACGCCGCGGGCGGTGGTGTGGGGGATCTCGGCCACCCCCGCCGCCGGCCGCACCCCACCGGGACCGCTCACCACCGCCTCGAGCACGGCACCGACGGTCTCGGCGACGTCGAGGCGATGGGGCAGGACGAACGCCGGGAGCAGGGCGTGGGTCGCCCGACAGGCCACGCACCGCCCGCGGCGGATGAACACCCGCAGGCACCGGCCGGTCTCTCGGACGAAGCGCCAGTAGCCCGACCAGGGCGCGAGCACCACCTGGCAGACCGGGCACGGCGTCTCGGGCGCCTCGACACGGCGGCCGGCTGCCGCGTACGCATCGACGGACAGCGGGCAGGGCCATACGATGGCCATGGGTGGCAACACCGCCTTGGACCCCTCCCGGCGTCAGCGACCAACTGTGCGGGAGGGGTCCCTCGCGTTCAGGGACCGGCCATCGTCGCTTTCAGTTGCCCCGCTCGGCCAACCAGCCCGTCCGCACGACGCGCAAAGAGCGCCGCCGAACCAGGGCTGACCGTGGTCAGGAAGTCACGCCGTCAACAGGGGCGTGGGCAGGCGCCGTGTGGCGGGGCGGTCCGGGCGCGGGAGTGCGAGGCGCGGGAGCCAGGGCTCCGGGCGCGGGGCGCCCGGCGCGGGCCTGGGGAGCGGGTCGGGGCGCAGCTCCGGGCGCGGGGCGCCCGGCGCGGGCCTGGGGAGCGGGTCGGGGCGCAGCTCCAGGCGCGGGGCGCCCGGCGCGGGCCTGGGGAGCGGCGGGGGCCCGCCCAACGAGGTTGGCGGTCGGGGCGGTCGTGGCGGTCGGGACGCGGGGATGCGGGCCCGGACGGGCCGAGGACCCGGCCCGTCGAGCTCAGCCGGCGGGGCGGAGGACCCGGCGGTGCCGAAGGAAGTCGACCAGCACGTAACCGCCGAGGGAGTCGGGCGAGGTGTAGAAGGTCCGGCCCCCGTTGATCCTGGCGATCTGCTCCACGAACGGGTAGCGGGTGCGCTCGAGGTCGAGGGCGAACACGTTGATCGTGATCCCTCCCCGGGTGCAGCGCACGACCTCGGCCATGGTGCGCCGGAGCGTCTCGGGGACGGGCGGGTAGCTGAAGAACACCTCGCCGTCCTGCTCGATGTGTGCCGTGGGCTCGCCGTCGGTCACCACGATGATCTGCTTGGTGCCGTGCTGGCGCGCCAGCATGGTGCGGGCGAGGAGCAGCGCGTGCTGCAGGTTCGTGCCGTAGACGTAGTCCCACATGGCCGTTGGCAGGTCGTCGGGCTTGATCTCGTGGGCCACCTCGGAGAATCCCACGATGCCGAGGTAGTCGCGGGGGAACTTGGTCGAGATCAGCGTGCGCAGCGCCATGGCCATCTTCTTGGCCGGCACGAAGTTGTCGCGCATGGGCATGGACATCGACAGGTCGACGAGCAGCACCGTGGCGGAGCGGGCCAGCAGCTCGTTCTCGACGACCTCGAAGTCCTCGGGCGAGAGCCGGACGGGCAACCCCGACCCGCTGCGCCGGACGGCGTTGTGCACCGTGGCCGACAGGTGGAGGTTGAGCGGGTCGCCGAACTCGTAGGGCTTGGTCGTCTCTTCACGGTCGTGACCGAATCCCGTGACCGTCGCGGCGTGGTCGCCGAGGCGGTCCTTGTTGATCTGGGAGAACAGGTCGCTCAGCGCCCGCTGGCCGAGGCGCCGCACCCCCCGAGGGGTCAGCTCGAGGCGCCCCCCGCGCTGTTCGATCAGGCCGGCGTCCTGCAGCGTCTTGGCCAGCTTCGCGAGCCGGTCGAGCGAGCGGGCCATGTCCTCGCCGAGGTGCCGGCGGACCTGGTCCATGTCGACCTCCGAGAGAGCCGCCGGCGACGTGGCCGACTGCAGCAGCTCCTCCATGCGCTCGAGCTCGCCGAGCTGCGAGGCCAGGTCCGTGGCCTCCGACAGCCCGAGCGGCTGGTCGCCCCCGAACTGGTACGACTGGCGCCAGCCCGCGTCGGGGAACGCGCGCTGGAGGTTGCCGGCCAGGCGCTCGACCTGCCAGCGGAGGTCCATGTCGGCGAGCAGGTTCTCGGCCAGCTGGCGCAGCTGGTCGCGCTGCTCGGGGGAGAGGGAGCGCCACATGGCCTCGGCGGCCGCCATGCGCTGGGCCAGCTGCTCGAGCAGCTCGTCGAGCGACGTCGCCCCGGGGAACATGTCGCCGAAGCGCTCCATGAACTCCTCGAACGACGGGTCCAGAGGCTGGCCCTGCTCGCGCTGCTCGAGCATGCGGTTCAGCGCGTCGAACGCATCGCGCATCCGCTGGACCTTCTCGGGGTCCATCGACCCGAGCGCCTGGGACGCCCCCTCGAAGTAGGTGTCGGCGATCTCCCTGCGCAGCTCGTCGAGCAGCTCCTCGAACCGCTCGCGGGCCTCCGATGACACGAAGTCGTAGTGCTGGAGGCTCTGCACCCGACCGGCCACGTCGTCGGGCTGGAGGTCGAGGGCCATGCGCCGCTCTGCGGTCACCTCCGAGGTCACCTGCTGGCGACGCTCGTCTCCCGAGGCGCGAGCCCCCTCCTCGAGCTCGTCGATGGCGGCTCGCTCGGTGGCCACGATGTCGTCGAGGGCCTCGGCGATCCGCTGCAGGCGACCGTCGGGGTCGCCCTGCTCGAGCAGCTCGGCGCGCCGGCGGCGCAGCTGCTCCACGAGGTCCCGCAACCCGGGCACACGGGTGCCATCGGGCGTCCGCATGCCGGCGCGCAGCAGCCGGCGCATGGCGTCGTTGAGGTCGCCCCCCGAGAGCAGGTCGTCGGTCAGCTCCGCCAGCAGGTCGTCAGGATCGAGATCCCCGACCTCCTGGGTGCCGTCCCACCGGTGGTAGTCGTAGCGCGCCGTCACGGTCGCCCTCCGTTTCCGATCGCCGTCCGCGGCGCCCCTACCGCCTCCGGCGGTACAGGGCCCGCGGCCCCGATGCGTCCTT
This sequence comes from Acidimicrobiales bacterium, assembly GCA_035293965.1. Taxonomy (GTDB): domain Bacteria; phylum Actinomycetota; class Acidimicrobiia; order Acidimicrobiales; family RAAP-2; genus DATGLW01. The sequence continues at coordinate 32,628 of DATGLW010000034.1, read as the reverse complement.
GTTCAGCCGCTTCGTCAGGTGGAGCCCCTCGAGGAGGAACTCGAGGGCGCTCGCCAGTAAGGCGGGTGACTCCGACCCGTCGGCGCCGGCCAGCGTCCGGACCGGGCCCTCGAGGGCCGGCATCGCCCGCAGGACGGCCAGGTAGTCGGCGGCCGGCAGGTCGTCGCCGGTGTGGACGACGACGTCGTCGCCGAAGGACGCCACCACGGCGCCCGGGTCCTCGAGGGTCACCCGGCGGCGGAACACGGCCAGCACCGCGGCGGACACCAGCTGGGCCACCACCTCGTCCTCGTGGCCCTCCTCGAGCGCCTCCACCTCGATCTTGCCGGTGGTGGAGGGGATGAGGGCCGACAGGTCGCTCACCCGGGGGACGGCCATGGGCTCGCCGTTGCGTAAGGCCCGCCGGAGGGCGTTGGCCACGAGCGTCTCGTAGTTGGCGATGGTGAGGCGCACCGACACCCCGCTGCGCTGGTTGAGGTGCGGGCTCCGGCGGGCCAGCTGGCTGACCTCGGCGATGACCTCCTGGAGGTAGTCGGGCACGGCCACGGGCAGGCCGTCGGAGGGCAGCTCGGCCTCGGCCCGCATGACCTGCGCCTCGACGTTGGCATCCGGCGGGTAGTGGGTCCGGATCTGGGCTCCGAAGCGGTCCTTCAGGGGGGTGATGATGCGGCCCCGGTTGGTGTAGTCCTCCGGGTTGGCCGTGGCCACCAGCACGACGTCGAGGGGAAGGCGGATCCGGTGGCCCCGGATCTGCACGTCGCGCTCCTCGAGCACGTTGAGGAGCCCGACCTGGATCCGCTCGGACAGGTCGGGGAGCTCGTTGATGGCGAAGATCCCCCGGTTGACACGCGGCACCAGGCCGTAGTGGAGGGCCAGCTCGTCGGAGAGGTAGCGGCCCTCGGCGATCTTGATCGGGTCCACCTCGCCGATCAGGTCGGCGATCGAGGTGTCGGGCGTGGCCAGCTTCTCGCCGTAGCGCTCGGAGCGGTGGACCCAGGCGACGGGCGTGGCGTCGCCCTTCTCGGCCACCATCTCGCGGGCATAGCGCGACGTCGGCCGGTAGGGGTCGTCGTTGATCTCGGAGCCGGCCACCACCGGCAGCCACTCGTCGAGCAGGTCGACGAGCGAGCGGATGATGCGGGTCTTCGCCTGGCCCCGCTCGCCCAGGAGGATCATGTCGTGGCCTGCCAACAGGGCGTTCTCGAGCTGCGGGATGACCGTGTCCTCGAAGCCGAACACGCCGTCCACGAGCGGCTCGCCTGCCGCGATGCGCGCGGCGGCATTGCGACGGAGCTCCTCGGCGACGGGCACCGACTGCCAGCCGGACTCCCGCAGGTCGCCCAGGGTCCCCGGGAGGCCCTCGGGCTGCGGCCGCACGATCGAGGTGGCGTTGGGCATGCGTACGACTCTATGCCCCAAGTTGCGCCACCACTCCCCGGGTCTGGAAAGATGGTGCAGCCTGCACCCGGGCGGACCGGCACCAGGCACTGACCCGAGGTCGCCGAGCCCGTGACCCGGCGCGGGAGAGGAGAGCGTCGTGACGACGGTGGAGAACGCAACGGTCACCCCCGTGGCGATCGGCACCCGCGGCGGTCCCGACATCGCCACGCTGCGGCGCGACCGCTGGTGGGTGGCCCCCGCCGTCACCGTCGGCGTCCTCACGGCCTTCGTCGTGTACTCGACGTGGGCGGTGTTCGTGAACAAGGACTACTACGTGGGGGCCGCCGCCCACCGCGACCTCATCTCGCCCTTCTACTCCCCCTGCATCGCCGCCAGCTGCGTGCCGGGCAGCCACGGCACGGCGGTGCTCGCCACGTGGTGGCACATCACCCCGGCCCTCATCATCATCGGCGGCCCCCTCGCCTTCCGCCTGACCTGCTACTACTACCGCAAGGCCTACTACCGGGGGTTCTGGATGTCGCCGCCGGCGTGCGCCGTGGCCGACGCCCACCGCACGTACTCGGGCGAGACCCGGTTCCCCCTCGTCATGCAGAACGTCCACCGGTACTTCTTCCTGATCGGCCTCATCTTCAACGTCATCTTGACCATCGACGCCGTGACGGCGTTCCGGATGCCAGGCGACGGCGGCATCGGCTTCAGCGTGGGCACGCTGGTGCTGTGCGTGAACGCCGTGCTGCTGTGGCTCTACAGCCTGTCGTGCCACGCCGCCCGGCACCTCTGCGGCGGCGGGCTCCGTTCGTTCTCGCGGCACCGGGTCCGCCACCGCATCTGGAAGATGCTCACGCCCCTCAACGCCAACCACATGGCGTTCGCCTGGGCGAGCCTCGTGTTCGTGGCCTTCGCCGACCTGTACGTCCGCCTGGTGGCTGGCGGCGTGTTCAGCGACCCGAAGCTCTTCTAGTGCCCGCCCAGCACGTGCCGGTGACAGGTCCTGCGGCAGGTCAGCCGCAACCGGCCGGCTACCCCCACGAGCCACGGAGCGTCCGATGACCGACTACGAGTCCCACACCTACGACGTGATCGTCATCGGCGCCGGGGGCGCCGGCCTGCGAGCCGCCATCGAGGCCAAGGGTCGCGGCCTGCGCACTGCGCTCGTCTGCAAGTCGCTGCTGGGCAAGGCCCACACGGTCATGGCCGAGGGCGGGGTGGCGGCAGCATTGGGCAACGTCTACGCCGAGGACAACTGGCAGGTGCACTTCCGCGACACCATGCGCGGGGGCAAGATGCTGAACAACTGGCGCATGGCCCAGCTGCACGCCCAGGAGGCGCCCGACCGCGTGCGCGAGCTCGAGGCGTGGGGCGCGCTGTTCGACCGCACCCGCGACGGCCGGATCCTCCAGCGCGACTTCGGCGGCCACCGCTACGCGCGCCTCGCCCACGTGGGGGACCGCACGGGCCTCGAGCTGATCCGCACCCTCCAGCAGAAGGCGGTCAGCATGGGCATCGACGTCTTCATGGAGTGCAAGGTGCTCCGCCTCCTGGTCGACGGCGAGGGCCGGGTGAGCGGCGCCGTGGGCTACCGGCGGGCAACGGGCGACATGGTGCTGTTCACCGCCAAGGCGTTCGTGCTGGCGACCGGGTCGATCGGCAAGAGCTGGCTGTACACCTCCAACAGCTGGGAGTCCACCGGCGACGGCCACGCCATGGCCCTGTGGGCCGGGGCCGACGTCATCGACATGGAATTCGTCCAATTCCACCCGACCGGTATGGTGTGGCCTCTGTCGGTCCGCGGCCTGCTCGTCACCGAGGGCGTACGCGGCGACGGCGGCGTGCTGCGCAACAGCCAGGACCGGCGGTTCATGTTCGACTACATCCCCGAGATGTTCAAGGCCGAGACGGCCGACTCCGAAGCCGAGGCGGACCGGTGGTACGCCGACCACACCGCCGGGCGGCGCCCTCCCGAGCTGCTGCCCCGCGACGAGGTGGCGCGGGCAATCAACGCCGAGGTCAAGGCGGGTCGGGGCACCCGTCACGGCGGCGTCTACCTCGACATCGCCAGCCGGCTGCCGGCCGAGGCCATCCGGCGCCGCCTGCCCTCCATGTACCACCAGTTCATGGAGCTCGCCGGCGTGGACATCACGAGCGAGCCGATGGAGGTCGGCCCGACCTGCCACTACATGATGGGCGGGGTCCGCGTCGACGCCGACACCGCTGCGGCCACGGTGCCCGGCCTCTTCGCCGCCGGCGAGGTGGCCGGCGGGATGCACGGGGCCAACCGGCTCGGCGGCAATTCCCTCTCCGACCTGCTCGTGTTCGGCCGGCGGGCAGGGGTCGGGGCCTCCGACTACGCCGAGGGCCGCACGGGCGACCCTGCCGCCGACCCGGCGGAGGTGGAGGCAGTGATCCGCGAGGCGCTCGAGCCCTTCGATCGCTCGGGCGGCGAGAGCCCCTACGACCTCCACCATTCGCTCCAGGAGACGATGCAGTCGCTCGTCGGGATCATCCGCACCGGCTCGGAGCTCAAGGAGTCGCTCGAGAAGCTGGCCGAGCTCCGCGAGCGGCTGTCCAAGGTGGCGGTCAGCGGCGGCCAGGCGTACAACCCGGGCTGGAACCTGGCTACCGACCTGCCCTCGATGCTGACCGTCTCGACTGCAGTGGCCCAGGCGGCGCTGCTGCGCACCGAGAGCCGCGGGGCCCACACCCGCGAGGACTACCCGGGGACCGACCCCCAGCTCGGCAAGGTGAACCTGGTACAGCGCCAGACCGGGGAGCGGGGAGTCCGCGGCGAGATCTCCGTCGTCCAGGAGCCCCTGCCGGAGATGCCGGCCGAGCTGCAGACGCTCTTCGAGGAAGGACACTGATGGCCGACGTCACGATGCGGGTCTGGCGGGGGGACGCTCTCGGCGGGACCTTCGCCGAGTACACCCTGCCCGCCAACGAGGGCGAGGTGGTGCTCGACGTCATCCACCGGATCCAGGCCGGGCCTGCGCCTGACCTGGCGTGCCGCTGGAACTGCAAGGCCGGCAAGTGCGGCTCCTGCTCCGCCGAGGTCAACGGCTTGCCGCGCCTCATGTGCATGACCCGCATGGACCAGCTCCCCGAGGGCCCGGTGACGGTGGCCCCGATGCGCACGTTCCCGATCATCCGCGACCTGGTCACCGACGTGAGCTTCAACTACGAGGTGGCGTCGCGCATGCCCGCCTTCCAGCCGGCGCCGGCGGGGCCCGAGGGCTACCGGATGGCCCAGATCGACGTCGAACGGGGCCAGGAGTTCCGCAAGTGCATCGAGTGCTTCCTGTGCCAGGACGTGTGCCACGTCATCCGCGACCACGAGGACAACAAGCGCCACTACGCGGGCCCGCGGTTCTTCATCCGCCTGGCGGAGCTCGAGATGCACCCGCTCGACACCAACGACCGCCGGGAGCTGGCCAGGGAGCGGATGGGCCTCGGCCTGTGCAACATCACGAAGTGCTGCACCGAGGTGTGCCCCGAGCACATCAAGATCACCGACAACGCCATCATCCCGATGAAAGAGCGGGTGGTCGACGCCGTCTACGACCCGGTGGCCTGGCTGGGGCGCAAGATCCTCCGCCGCCGCAAGCTGACCGCCGAGGAAGCGGCCACCGGCGAACGCTGAGCGCGGCCCGGGCGGTGCCCAAGTTCCTCTCGCCGGAGTGGGTGGCGGCGGTGAACGCCCTCCTCGACGGCCTGAGCGCCGACGAGCTCGAAGCGGCGGCCACGGGTTCACTGGCTGCGGCGACCGGGCACTTCCGCGTGAGCCAGGTGGTGCGCGGGGCGCCCGGGGCAGCCGGGGCGCCCGGCCCGGCGACCGTGCGCACGACGCTGGTCGTCGAGGGTGGCCGGGCCCACCTCGAGCTCGAGGACCAGGACCCCGATGCGAGAGGGCTGCCCCCCGACGTGGAGCTCGAGCTCTCCTACGACGACGCGGCCGCCCTGTCGCGCGGCGACCTGGAGCCGGGCGAGGCGCTCGGCACCGGGCGGGTGCGGGTGCGCGGGGACCTGTCGGTGCTGATGGCCGGCCAGGCCATGCTGCAGGCGGCTGCCCGGCGGCTGGCCGGTCTGCAGGCCGACACCACGTACTGACACCACGCACTGACACCACGTACTGACGCCGCGTGCTGGAACCACGTGCGGGAACGGCGTGCTCGAACCACCTGCTCCGTGCCATCGACGGACCGCGTGAGCGGGCGGGGCCACGGCGCGAGCCCAGCGGCAGCGTCGGTCCCCCGGCGGTAACCTCGGGCCCGAGGTACCGGCCACCGCAGGCCCAGCGACAGGGAGGCGACGACGTGCCCCAGCCGATCGATGACCACTTCTTGCTGAAGTACCGGGAGCTCCTCGACGCCGAGGACGCCGCCTTCGACGAGCTCGAGCACGCGTGCGAGGACGGCGACCGGGCCCACTTCGACGAAGAGATGGCCATCCTGCGCGAGGTGCTGGGCCGCAAGCTGGCCTTCCTGCAGAACGCCGGCATCCACGTGCCCGTTCCGTCCTGAGCGCCGCTCCCCGAGGGTCCCGCCGGCTCACCGGCGCGGCACAGACGAGAGCGCGTCGGGAGGTCCCCAGGCAGGGGCTGCTCGCAGGAGGGCTGCTCGTCTGCGGGTGTCCTCAGGGGATGAGGCCCAGCTTCACCACCTCGGCCCGCTCGGCTTCGAGCTCCTCGGTCGTGATGCGCACGCGTTCGGCGGCGAAAGCGTCGTGCTGGACCCCCGTGACCACGTGCCAGCCCCCCTTGCCGTCGGCCTGGACCGGGAAGCCGAACTGCAGGCCCTCAGGGACGCCGTACTCACCGGTCGAGCAGACCGCCACCGACACCGCGTCGCCCGGGGGGGTGGGTGTGGTCAGCCCGACCACCGTGTCGATGACGGCGTTGGCGGCCGACGCGGCCGAGGACGCCCCGCGAGCCTCGATCACGGCCGCGCCGCGCTGCTGCACGGCGGTGATGAACTCGCCCTCGAGCCATCCGCGGTCGGTGATCACCTCGGGGACCGGGCGGCCGTCGATCCGGGCCGAGGCGAAGTCGGGGAACTGGGTCGAGGAATGATTGCCCCAGATGGCGAGGTTGGCGACCGAGGTGACCGGGACACCCGCCTTCTTGGCCAGCATGGACGTGGCTCGGTTCTGGTCGAGGCGGGTCATGGCGAACCAGCGGTCCGCCGGCACCTCGGGCGCGTTGGAGCGGGCGATGAGGCAGTTGGTGTTGCACGGGTTCCCCACCACCAGCACCCGCACGTCGTCGGCTGCGTGCTCGGCGATCGCCCTGCCTTGAGGTTGGAAGATCCTGCCGTTGACCCCGAGCAGCTCGCTGCGCTCCATGCCGGCCTTCCGCGGGATCGATCCCACGAGCAGCGCCCACGACGTCGAATCGAAAGCGGTGGCGAGGTCCGACGTCGGCACGACGCCGGCGAGGAGGGGGAACGCGCAGTCCTCGAGCTCCATCACTACCCCTTCGAGCGCCCGCATCGCCGGCTCGATCTCGAGCAGGCGCAGCACGACGGGCTGGTCGGGACCGAGCAGCTGGCCCGAGGCGATCCGGAAGACGAGCGCGTAGCCGATCTGGCCGGCAGCGCCGGTGACGGTGACGTTGACCGGTGTGGTGCGGGGCATGCCCGGAGGCTACCGGCGCGCTCCGAGGCCGGTCGAACCGACGGCGGGGCGCGCTCCGAGGCCGGTCGAACCGACGGCGGGGCGCGCTCCGAGGCCGGTCGAACCGACGGCGGGGCGCGCTCCGAGGCCGGTCGAACCGACGGCGGGGCGCGCTCCGGGGCCGGCGAAAGGCCGCCGGGGGGCGGCGCGGGGAGGCCTCACAGGTGGTCGACGATGGCGCTCGCGAACTCGGAGCACTTCACCTCGGTGGCTCCCTCCATGAGGCGCGCGAAGTCGTAGGTGACGATCTTCTCGGCGATCGTCGCCTCGAGGGCCCGCACGATGTCGGCCGCCGCCTCGCGCCACCCGATGTGCTCGTACATGAGGACCCCGCTCAGGAGCACCGAACCGGGGTTCACCTTGTCCTGACCGGCGTACTTGGGCGCCGTGCCGTGCGTGGCCTCGAACACGCCGTGGCCCGTGACGTAGTTGATGTTCCCCCCCGGCGCGATGCCGATGCCCCCGACCTGGGCCGCGAGGGCGTCGGAGAGGTAGTCGCCGTTGAGATTGGTGGTGGCGATGACGTCGAACTCGGCCGGCCGGGTCAGCACCTGCTGGAGGGTGATGTCGGCGATCGTGTCCTTCACGAGAAGGCGGTCCCCGGGCTCGCCGCCGCAGTCGTCCCAGCCCACGGCCACGTCGGCGAACTCGTCGCGGACGAGCTCGTAGCCCCAGGCCTGGAAGGCACCCTCGGTGAACTTCTGGATGTTGCCCTTGTGCACGAGGGTCACCGAGCGCCGGCCGTGGTCGAGCGCGTAGCGGATGGCCGCCCGGATGAGCCGCTTGGAGCCCTCCTCGGACACCGGCTTGATCCCGATGCCCGAGCCGTCGCGGATGGGCCACTGCATCTCGTCGCGCAAGAAGGCGGTCAGCCTCGCCGCCTCGGGCGTGTAGGCCTGCACCTCGTAGCCGGCGTAGACGTCCTCGGTGTTCTCGCGGAAGATCACCATGTCGACGAGCTCGGGATGGCGGACCGGCGAGGGCACCCCGGCGAACCAGCGGACGGGCCGCAGGCACACGTAGAGGTCGAGCACCTGGCGCAGGGCCACGTTCAGCGAGCGGATGCCCCCGCCCACCGGTGTGGTGAGCGGGCCCTTGATGCCGATCAGGTGCTCGCGGAAGGCCTCGACGGTCTCCTCGGGCAGCCACGTGCCGACCTCGTCGAACGCCTTCTGCCCCGCCAGGACCTCCTTCCAGGCGACCCGGTGGCCGTGCTTGGCCGCTGCGGCATCGAGCACCAACTTGGCCGCCGGCCAGATGTCGACGCCCGTGCCGTCGCCTTCGATGAACGGGATGACCGGCTCGTCGGGAACCTGCAGAGAGCCGTCGGAGCCCATCGTGATCTTCTCAGCCATGCCCACGAGCCTACGGGCCGCGGCCCGGGGTGCCCAATCCGTGGCCGTCAGGTTCCGAGGCCGAGCGCGGCGTAGATCTCCCTGGTGGCCGTCGACCGGTTGAGCGTGTAGAAGTGGAGCCCCGGCGCGCCGGCATCGAGCAGGGCACGGCACAGCTCGGTCGCCATGTCGATGCCAGCCCGGCGGACTGCCTCGGCGCCCTGCGACGCGGCCTGCTGCAGGCGCGCCTGGGCCCACCCGGGGACGGGCGCCCCCATGGTGGCCATCCGGGGCACCGACGACAGCGAGGTGACCGGCATGATGCCGGGCAGCACGGGCTTGCGGACGCCCCGCTGGCGGAGGTCCTCGACGAGGCCCAGGTACTCGCCGACCTCGAAGAAGAACTGGGTGCAGGCGAAGTCGGCCAGCTCGAGCTTGGCAGCCAGGTGGTCGCGGTCCTCCCCCAGGCTCGCCGACAGGGGATGGCCGGCCGGATGGGCCGCCACCCCGATGGAGAAGCCCCCGATGGCCCGCGCCAGCTCGACGAGCTCGATGGCGTGGCGGAGCTCGCCCGGGCCGGCGTCGGGGCTCGCCGGCGGGTCGCCGCCCAGGGCCATGAGGTTGTCCACCCCTGCCTTGCGGTACGAGACGAGGATGTCGGCCAGCTCGAGGCGGCTGTGGGCCACGCAGACGAGGTGGGCCATGGGGTTGAGCGAGGTGGTCCGCAGCATGCCGGTCACGAGGTCGAAGGTGCGTTGGCGCGAGGCCGCGCCCCCCCGGTAGGTGACCGACACGAAGGAAGGTCGCAGCGGCTCGAGCTCGCGCAGGGTCGCCGCCAGCACCGCCTGCTCGGCGTCGGTCTTGGGCGGGAAGAACTCGAAGGAGTACGTGGGCCCCTTCTCGAGGAGCTCGGCGATCTTGGTCGTCCCGGGTGCCTGACGGGGCCCGGCGACCTGGCTCGCCGCGGGCGGGAGGGGGGGCCCGGACGCCCGGCTCGCCGCGTCCGTCATCCCCGCTCGGCGGCGGCCACGGCGTTTCGCAGCAACATGGCCCGCGTCATCGGCCCGACCCCCCCGATGCGCGGGGTGATCCATCCGGCGACGTCGGCCACCTCCGGCGCCACGTCGGACAGCAGCCTGCGCCCCTCCCAGCTCGTGCCGGCACCGACCACCGCCGCGCCGGGCTTGACCATGTCGGCGGTGACGAGCCCTGGCCGGCCGGCAGCGGCCACCACCACGTCACCCTGCCGGACGAGGGAGGCAAGGTCGTCAACCCCGGTGTGGACGACGGTGACCGCCGCGTTGCACCCGGGCCGCTTCATGGCCATCAGCAGCGCCAGGGGGCGGCCAATGGTGAGCCCGCGGCCGATGATCACCACGTGCTTGCCCTCCACCGGCACGTCGTGCGCGGCGAGCAGCTCGACGATCCCTGCCGGGGTGCACGGCAGGGGACCGGGGGCTCCCATCACCAGCTTCCCGAGGTTCACCGGATGCAGGCCGTCGACGTCCTTGCGCGGATCGACGGCCAGGAGCACCCGCTCCTCGTCGATGCCGGCCGGGAGCGGCAGCTGCACCAGGTACGCGTGGACGGCAGGGTCCGCGTTGAACCGGGCCACGACCGCCTCGACGTCGGCCTGGGTGGCGTCCGCAGGGAGGTGCTCGTGGTGCGAGGCGATGCCCACCGACGCGCAGTCCTCGTGCTTCATGGCCACGTACCGAGCGCTCGGGGGGTCGTCACCCACGAGCACCGTGCCCAGGCCCACGGTGACGCCCGCCTGGCGCAGCCGGGCCACGCGGTCGGTCATCTCCGCACGGATGCGCGCCGCGAGCGCCTCGCCGTCGAGCAGGACGGCGGTCACGATTGCGCTCGTCGCGGCTCAGTGGCGGAAGTGGCGCTCACCGGTCATCACCATGGCCACCCCGGCGGCGTCGGCCGCCTCGACCACCTCGCTGTCGCGGATCGACCCGCCGGGCTGCACCACGGCCGCCACCCCGGCGTCGATGAGCACCTGCAGGCCGTCGGGGAAGGGGAAGAAGGCATCGCTCGCTCCCGCGCCGCCGCGCGCCCGCTGACCCGCCTTGCGCACGGCGATCTCGGCCGCGGCCACGCGGGACTGCTGCCCAGCCCCCACACCGACCGCCTGGCCACCCGTCACCACGGTGACGGCATTGGAGGTGGTGCGCCCGCACACCCGCCAGGACAGCACCAGGTCGCGCCACTGGGCCTCGGTCGGCTGCACCTTGGTGACCACCCGCCAACCCGACCGGGGAGCGGCGAAGCGGTCGGCGTCCTGCACGAGCACCGTCGCCCCCAGGCCCCGGAGCTGGCGCTCGATTGGCTCGGGGGCAGGAGCCGACAGCAGGCGCGTGGCCTTGCGCCGCGAGGCCAGGCGGGCGAGGGCGGCGTCGGCGTAGGAGGCGGCGACGATCACGTCGGCCTGCGGCCCGGCCGCGATCACCTCGGCCACGGCGTCGTCGATCCGCCCGCCGACGGCCACCACGCCGCCGAAGGCGGCCTGGGGATCGCACTCGAGCGCCCGCTCGTACGCCGCCGCGAGCGAGCGGGCCACGGCGGCCCCGCACGGGTTGGCGTGCTTGATGATCGCCACTGCCGGCTCGCCGCCGGCGTCGGCAGACAGCTCGTGGACCAGGCGCCAGGCGGCGTCGGTGTCGAACAGGTTGAGGTAGGACAGCTCGGTGCCCCCGTGCTGGACCACCCCGTCCCACCACGGCGACGTGCCGGCGACCCGGTAGCGGGCGCCCCGCTGGTGCGGGTTCTCGCCGTAGCGCACCACCGCAGCCCGCTCGAGCCGGAGGTCGAGCACGTCGGGCAGCGGCTCGTCACGGGCAGCGCCCGACCCCTCCGATGCCGAAGAACCCGAGCCCGATGCCTCCGGTCCCGGCGCAGCGGAGCCCGGCGGCTCGGTGGCGAGGGAGGCGAGCCACGACTCGACCGCGGCGTCGTAGGAGGCGGTGTGGGCGAAGGCGGCTCGGGCAAGCCGGCGCCGGGTGCCTTCCGAGAGCGCCCCTGCCCGGCGGAGCTCCTCGAGGACGGCCGGGTAGTCGCGAGGAGACACGACCACCCCGACCGAGGCGAAATTCTTGGCCGCCGCCCGGACCATGGCCGGTCCGCCGATGTCGATGAGCTCGACCGAGGGGTCCGAAGCGAACGGGTAGAGGTTGCAGACCACGAGGTCGACGGGCTCGATGCCATGGGCCGCCAGGTCGGCAAGGTGGGAGGGGTCGGACCGGTCTGCCAGGATGCCGGCGTGGATGCGCGGGTGCAGCGTCTTCACTCTGCCGCCCAGCATCTCGGGGAACCCGGTGACCTCGGCGACCTGGCGGTGGACGATGCCGGCGCCGGCCAGCGCCGCAGCCGTGTTGCCGCTCGCCACAAGGTCCCAGCCGAGCTCCTCGAGCCCGCGGGCCAGGTCGACCAGGCCCGTCTTGTCGTAGACGGACAGCAGCGCCCTCATGCCCTGCTCCCCTGCGGCTGCGCCACCGCCTGCGCCGGTCGGCCCGCGGCGAGCTGCTCGAGCACCCGCAGGATCGTGGCCGGGTACAGCACCCGCTCGACCTCCTTGATCCGCTCGTGGAGCACCTCCGCGCTGTCGCCCGGCAGCACGGGCACCACCCGCTGGGCGAGCACTGGGCCGGCGTCCATCTCGAGCGTGGCGAGGTGCACGGTGCAGCCCGTCTCGCTGGCCCCGGCCGCCAGCGCGTCCTCGACCGCGTGCCAGCCCGGGAACGCCGGGAGGAGGGCTGGATGGGTGTTGAGGATGCGGCCCTCGAAGGCGTCGTGCACCGGGCGCTCGAGCACGGTGCCGAAGCCGGCCATGGCCACGAGGTCCGGCCGGTGGGCGACCAGGGCCCGGGTCAGCGCCTCGGTGTAGGCCCACCGGTCGAACCCGGTGCCGAAGCCCCCCCAGGCCTTGCGGTCCACCAGCTCGGCTACCACGCCGGCCTGCCGTGCCACCTCGAGGCCGCGACAGGGCCGGTCCGCCAGCACGGCGCACACCGGCACGCCGGCCTCGAGCATGGCTTCGAGGATCGTGCCGCTACCCGAGACCAGCACTGCGACGCGCACGGCGCCACGCTACCAACCACACTGCCGGCGCCCGCCCCGAGGACCGGCACGCGCAGCTGCACGACTCGAAGGTGCACAGACGCGCGGAGGGAGAACCCGGCGGGTGAGGTGCGCCTCGACGCCTGCCTCAGCTGTCCGGGAGGCCCTTGACGATGTCGACCACCATCTCGCCGCACTCGGTCGGGTTCTGCGCGACTGCCACCCCGGCGTGGGCAAGCGCCTCCATCTTCGCCTGGGCCGTGCCCTTCGAGCCCGAGATGATGGCTCCCGCGTGCCCCATCTTGCGGCCGGGCGGGGCCGTCACGCCGGCGATGTAGGCGGCCACCGGCTTGGTCATGTGGTCGGCGATGAACTCGGCCGCGCGCTCCTCCTCCGATCCGCCGATCTCGCCGATCAGCATCACGGCCCTCGTGTCGGGGTCGGCCTCGAAGGCCTCGAGGCAGTCGATGAAATTGGTGCCCGGCACGGGGTCGCCCCCGATGCCCACGCAGGTGGTCTGGCCCACTCCCTGCTGGGAGAGCTCATGGAGGGCCTGGTAGGTGAGGGTGCCCGAGCGGCTCACGATGCCGACGGGGCCCCCCTCCAGCGCGATGTCACCCGAGGTGATCCCGATGTTGCACTTCCCGGGCGAGATGATGCCCGGGCAGTTGGGCCCGATGAGGCGCGTGGCGGGGAACTCCCGGCGCAGACGGTTGTAGACGGCCGCCTCGTCGTGGGCGGGGATGCCCTCGGTGATGCACACGATAAGGGGGATCCCCGCCTCGGCCGCCTCGATGATGGCCGCCGCGGCACCCAGTGGCGGCACCGAGATGAACGAGGCGGTGGCGCCGGTTGCCGCCACCGCCTCGGCGACGGTGGCGAACACGGGGATGCCCTCGATCTCCTCGCCACCGCGCCGCGGGTTGGTGCCGGCCACCACCTTGGTGCCGTAGGCACGATTGCGCAGGCCGTGGAACAGGCCCTGGCTGGTCGGGCTGATGCCCTGCACCACCACGGTGGTGTGCTCGTCGACGAAGATGCTCACGTCGCCTCCTCGGTCAGTTCCCGGCGAGCGCCACGGCACGCCGGGCGGCGCTCAGCATGGTCGGTTCGGCGATCAGGCGGTCCGACAGGTGGTCCGCCAGGAGTGCCCGGCCCTCCGTCGCGTTGGTGCCGTCGAGGCGGAGCACCACCGGCGAGCGCAGCGCCACCCTGCCCGTCGCCTCGATGATCCCCCTGGCCACCTCGTCGACCCGGGTGATGCCGCCGAAGATGTTGACGAAGATGGCCCGCACAGCCGGATCTGCGTCGATCACCTCGAGGGCGGCAGCCATCACGTCGGCGTTGGCCCCGCCGCCGATGTCGAGGAAGTTGGCCGCCCTGCCACCGACCTGGGTCACCACGTCGAGGGTGCTCATGGCCAGCCCGGCACCGTTGGCGATGATGCCGACCGAGCCCGACAGCCCGATGTAGTTGAGGCCCCGCTCCTTGGCCACGCGCTCGCGCTCGTCCTCCACCTCGGTGTCGGCGTACTCGGCCCACTCGGGATGGCGGAAGCTGGCGTTGTCGTCGAGGGTGACCTTGGCGTCGAGGGCGTGCACCCGGCCGTCGGGGGTGAGGATGAGCGGGTTGATCTCCACGAGGTCGCAGTCGCCCTCGACGTAGCACCGGTACAGCCGCACCAGCAGCCGGGCTGCCTCGTCGCGGGCCTCGGGGTCGAGGCCGGCCTCGTCCACCCAGCGGCGGGCCGTCGCCTCGTCGAGACCGTCGAGCGGGTTCACGTGGAGGCGGGCGATGGCACCGGGGTCGGTAGCCGCCACCTCCTCGATGTCGACGCCGCCGCGTGCCGAGAGCATGCCGAGGTGGAGCTTGGCCGGCCGGTCGAGGGTGAAGCTGGCGTAGTACTCCCGGGCGATGTCGGACGCGTGCTCGATCCACAGGCGCTTCACGACGTGGCCCTTGATGTCGAGCCCGAGGATGTTGGCGGCGTGCGTGCGCACCTCGTCGGCGTCCGCGGCGAGCTGCACCCCGCCGGCCTTGCCGCGGCCCCCCACCTTCACCTGGGCCTTCACCACCACCGGGTACCCGGCCGCCTCGGCCTGGGCCACCGCCTCGTCGACCGTGTCGGCGACGCCGCCGGGCGACGTCGGGATGCCGAAGCGGGCGAAGTACTGCTTCCCCTGGTACTCGAACAGATCCACGCCTGGCTGACCTTCCTGTGCTCGCTGTGCTCGCTGTGCTCTTGCTTGGCTCTTGCTTGGCTCTTGCTTGGCTCTTGCTTGCCGGGCCGCCTCCCGCACCTGCCGGCTGCCCGATCCCGTTCTCCCGATCCCGTTCCGTCGTCTCCCGCAACCGCCCCGTACCGCTCGTCGCCGCCTTTCGCGTCCGCCCCGCCGGCCCACGGGCACCGCACACCCGCGCCGCGGCGGCTCCCGCCGGGGCCTCCCTCCACGCGTCCGCCAGACACAAGGCGGCCGCCGGCCCCGGAGCGGGCGGCGGCCGCGTCGGTTCGCCGCTACGCCGTGCCAGCCGCCTCCTGGCGCCGGTCGAGGGCCTCGGCGAGCCAGGTGCCGATGGCGTGAAGGGGCTCGCCGGGCGTGAACACCGCCGCCACCCCTGCCGCCTTCAGGGTGGGGATGTCCCCTTCGGGGATGATGCCGCCCACGAGGACGAGCACGTCGCCGCGGCCCTGGGCAGCGAGCCCCTCGATCACCTTGGGCACGAGGGTCAGGTGCGCCCCCGACAGCAGCGAGAGCCCGACGGCGTCGGCATCTTCTTGCACCACCGTCTGGACGATCTGCTCGGGGGTCTGGTGGAGCCCGGTGTAGACCACCTCGAACCCGTGGTCGCGCAGGGCGCGGGCGATGACCTTGGCTCCGCGGTCGTGGCCGTCGAGGCCCGGCTTGGCCACGACGACCCGATACGGACCCTTCATCGGACCCGATGATAGGCACCGGCGGCCTGGGGAGCGCCAGCCGGACTGGCGCCACGGGCCACACCGCTCAGGCGCGTCGCAGAGGTGTGGCCGAGAGGAGCAGGTTCTTCTCGCCCACCGCCTCGAAGCGCACCCGCGCCGTCGCCCGGTCGCCCTCCCCCCTGGTTGCGAGCACGAGACCGGGTCCCCACCGCTCGTGCACCACGGGGTCGCCGGGCTCGAGCCCGAGCGACTCGGCCCCGGTGCCGGCACGCCGGGCCGCGCGCGCGGCGTCGGCGCCGAGCCGGGCAGCCGAGCCGACGAGGCCGACGTCGCGCACGAGCTCGGCGGGCACCTCGGCCAGGAACCGGCTCGGGATGTTGTGCGAGGTCTGCCCGAACAGGGTGCGGACCCAGGCATGGGACAGGTACAGGCGTCTGCGGGCCCGGGTGATCCCCACGTAGCAGAGGCGCCGCTCCTCCTCGAGCTCTACTGGCTCGCCCAGGGCGCGCAGGTGAGGGAAGACACCGTCTTCGAGGCCGACGAGGAACACGGTGTCGAACTCGAGCCCCTTGGCCGTGTGCAGGGTCATGAGGGACACCCGCGACCTCGCGTCGTCGAGCTCGTCGGCGTCGGACACGAGGGCCACCGTCTCGAGCAGCTCGGCCAGGTCGTCGTACTCGCTCGCCACGCCGACCAGCTCGGCGACGTTCTCGATCCGGGTATCGGCTTCGTGGGTCCGCTCGGCAGCCAGCTCGGCCAGGTAGCCGGTCCGCTCCGCCACCGCCTCGAGCAGCTCGGCCGGCGCCACGGTCGCCGCCAGCTGCCGCAGGTCGGCGAGCAGGGCTGCCAGCTCCTCGGCCCCCTTGCGCGCCCGGCCGGCAAGGCCTGCCTCCCCGGCCCGGTCGAGGGCGGCGGCCAGACCGAGGCCGCGGGCCGAGGCCCATGCCGCCAGGCGCGCCAGCGAGGTGCCACCGATCCCTCGCTTGGGGACGTTGACCACCCGGCGGGCCGACACCTCGTCGTCGGGATTGGCCACGAGGCGCAGGTACGCGAGCAGGTCCTTCACCTCGCGCCGGTCGTAGAAGCGGGTGCCGCCCACGACCTTGTAGGGCACCCCCGCCCGCACGAAGGCCTCTTCGAGGGCCCGGCTCTGGGCGTTGGTGCGGTAGAACACCGCCACCTCGCCCAGGGGGAGCGACTCGCGCTGGGCGAGGGCGAGGACCTCGCCCGCCACCCACGCCGCCTCGTCGCGCTCGTCGTCGGCCCGGTACCGGACGAGGGGCGGACCCTCCTCGCCTTCGGTGAACAGGTCCTTGGGAACCCGCCCGACGTTGTTGGCGATGACCGCGTTGGCGGCGCGCAGGATGGTGCCCGTCGAGCGGAAGTTCTGGGCCAGCACGACCGTACGGGCGTCGGGGAAGCGCTCCTCGAACTCCAAGATGTTGCGGATGTCGGCGGCCCGGAACCGGTAGATGGACTGGTCCGAGTCGCCGACCACGCACACGTTGCCGTGCTCGCGTCCGAGCAGCACCACCAGCTCGTTCTGGGCCCGGTTGGTGTCCTGGAACTCGTCGACGAGCACGTGGGTGAAGCGTTCCTGGTAGGCCGCTCGCACCTCGCCGTCCGTCCGCAGGAGCGTGACGGCGGCCATGAGGAGGTCGTCGAAGTCCATGGCGTTGGCAGCCAGCAGCCGCCGCTGGTACTCGCCATAGACGTCGGCGACCCGCCGGTGGTAGGGGTCGCCCGTCCCCTCACCCTGGGCGCGGAAGGCCTCGGGGTCGCAGAGCTCGGCCTTGGCCTGGCCGATCACCGCTGCCAGCGAGCGGGGCGGCAGGCGCTTCGGGTCGAGGCCCATGTCGGCGACGACCAGCTCGACCAGCCGGCGTGAGTCGGCGTCGTCGTAGACGGTGAAGCCGGGCCGGTAACCGAGGCGCCCGGCGTGCGAGCGCAGCATGCGCAGGCAGGCCGAATGGAAGGTCGACACCCACATGCGCTCGGCCCGCCGACCGACCAACTCGACGACCCGGCGGCGCATCTCGTCGGCCGCCTTGTTGGTGAACGTGATGGCGAGCACCTGCCAGGGGGCGGCGTCGCCGGTCGCGAGGAGGTGGGCGATGCGCCGGGTGAGCACCCTCGTCTTGCCCGAACCGGCACCCGCCACCACGAGGAGCGGTCCCCCGCGGTGCACCACCGCCTCGCGCTGGGGCGGCGTCAGGTCCTCGAGCAGGATCTCTGGGTGCGGGTGCCTGACCGGCCGGCGCAGGTCGCCCCACGGCTCCGCCGCTCGAGGGGCACCCGCAGAAGGCCCGGTCGTCTCGTCGGTGTCGTCGGGCGGGAGGTGCGGGGGTGCCGGGGGCGGCCCGCTCGCGTCGGGAGGTGCCGGGGCGGCAGTGGCCGGGCCGGGACCTTGGCCGACTTCGCCGGGCCCTGGATCCTGGCCGACGTCCCTGAGCCCTGGATCCTGGCCGGCTGCGCCGGGCCCTGGATCCTGGCCGACTGTGCCGCGCCCTGCTCCGGACGTCGACCCGCCCTCGGAGGCGGGCAGCGCTCCGGGCACGGACCGTGCTCCAGGCGACGAAGGCCACTCGTCGAGCGGGAAGAGCCGCGCGGCAGGGGTGCCGGAGGTGGACCGCACGTCGGTCACTCCCACTCGATGGTGCCGGGTGGCTTGGACGTGACGTCCAAGGCGACCCGGTTCACCCCGTCGACCTCGCCGATGATGCGAGAGGCGATGCGCTCGACGAGGTCGTAGGGAAGGCGGGCCCAGTCGGCGGTCATGGCGTCATCGCTCGTGACGGCGCGCAGCACGATCGGGTAGGCATAGGTGCGGCCGTCCCCCATCACGCCGACCGTCCGCACGGCCGGCAGCACGGCGAAGCTCTGCCACAGCTCCCGGTAGAGGCCGGCGCGCCGGATCTCCTCGACCACCACCGCGTCGGCGGCCCGCAGGATGGCGGCCCGCTCGCGGGTGACCTCCCCCACGATCCGCACCGCCAGCCCGGGACCGGGGAAGGGCTGGCGCCACACCAGGTCGTGGGGCAGGCCGAGCTCTTCGCCCACAGCGCGTACCTCGTCCTTGAACAGGAGGCGCAGCGGCTCGACGAGCTCGAAGTCGAGGTCGGCGGGCAGCCCGCCCACGTTGTGGTGCGACTTGATGCTGGCCGCCTCGCCGGTGCCCGACTCGATGACGTCGGGGTAGAGCGTGCCCTGCACCAGGAACCGAGGACCCTCCCCGCCCCGGGCGCCGAGGTCGCGGGCGACCTCCTCGAAGATCCGGATGAACAGCTCCCCGACGATCTTGCGCTTGAGCTCGGGGTCGGTGACGCCCGCCAGGGCATCGAAGAACCGGTCGGCTGCCTTCACGTGCACCAGGTCGACCCGGAACTGCCGGCGGAAGGTGGCCTCCACCTGCTCCGCCTCGCCTGCCCGCATGAGGCCGGTGTCCACGAACACGCACGTCAGCTGGTCGCCCACCGCCTTGTGCACCAGGGCCGCCGCCACGGCCGAGTCCACGCCGCCCGAGAGCGCGCACAGCACCCCGGCGGTGCCGACCTGGGCGCGCACCGCCTCGACCTGGCTCTCGATGATCGACACGTGCGTCCAGTCGGCCGGGCTCCCGCACACGTCGTAGAGGAAGTGCTCGAAGAGCTCCGCCCCCCGCTCGGTGTGGGCGACCTCGGGGTGGAACTGCACGCCGTAGATCCGCCGACCCTCGTCGTGCAGGGCCGCCACCGGCGCCTCGGGGCTGTGCGCCGTGGTCGCGAAGCCTGGCGGTGCCGCGGTGATCGAGTCGGCGTGGCTCATCCACACCTCGGTCTCCGCCGGCCAGTCGGGGAACAGGGGCGAGGGGGCAGACAGGGTCAGCCGTGTCCTGCCGTACTCGCCGCGACCGGTGCGGGTGACCGTGCCGCCCAGCTGGGCCGTGAGCAGCTGGGCCCCGTAGCAGATGCCGAGGATGGGCACCCCGAGCTCGTAGACGGCCGGGTCGACCGAGGGAGCCGGGGAGTCGTAGACCGACTTGGGCCCGCCCGACAGGACGATCCCGCGCGGCCGGCGTGCGGCGATCTCCGCCGCCGTGAGGGTCGGCGGCACGATCTCGGAGTACACGTGGGCCTCACGGACCCGCCGTGCGATCAGCCGTGCGTACTGCGCGCCGAAGTCGACGACGAGGACCGGGTCGTCGACCGCGGTCAATGGCCCATGCCCACGCCCTGGGAGCGCTGCAGCTGCTTGCCCTCGGTCTGCAGCGCCGGGGCGACCATGACCTCCGCCTTCTGGAACTCCTTGACCGTTTCGTAGCCGCACGTTGCCATGGCCGTGCGCAGGGCTCCGAAGAGGTTCATCCGGCCGTCGTTCTCGTGGGCAGGGCCGAGCAGGATCTCCCGGAGGCTGCCGCGCACCCCCGTGCGCACCCGCGCGCCGCGGGGCAACGTCGGGTGGAACGTAGCCATGCCCCAGTGGAACCCTCGGGCGGGGGCCTCGTGGGCCGAGGACAGGGGGGAGCCGAGCATGACGGCGTCGGCGCCGCAGGCGATCGCCTTGGCGATGTCACCGCCCTTGCTCATCCCGCCGTCCGCGATGACGTGCACGTACACGCCCGTCTCGTCCAGATGGCGCATGCGCGCCCCGGCCACGTCCGCGATCGCCGTCGCCTGGGGCACCCCGAGCCCGAGGACGCCGCGGGTGGTGCACGCGTTGCCCGGTCCGACCCCGACGAGCACGCCGACGGCGCCGGTCCGCATGAGGTGCAGGCCCGCCTGGTAGGACGCGCACCCGCCCACGATGACCGGCAGGTCGAGCTCGCGGATGAAGCGCTTGAGGTTGAGCGGCTCGGCGGTCTTCGACACGTGCTCGGCAGAGACCACCGTGCCCTGGATCACGAGCAGGTCGAGCTCGCCGGCCAGGATGGCCGGCACCAGCTCGAGGGTGCGCTGGGGCGTGACGGCGCCGGCCGTGGTGACGCCGGCAGCCTTCATCTGGCGAATGCGCTCGGTCACGAGCTCGGGCTTGATCGGCTCTGCGTACATCTGCTGCATGCGCGACGTCGCCTTGTCGTCGTCGAGCTCGCGGATCTCCTCGAACAGGCCCGTCGGGTCCTCGTAGCGGGTCCACAAGCCCTCGAGGTTGAGCACCCCGAGGCCGCCCAGCCGGCCGAGCTCTACTGCCGTGTGGGGGCTCATCACCCCGTCCATCGCCGCGCCGAGGAGGGGCAGGTCGAAGTGGAAGGCGTCGATCTCCCAGGAGATGTCGACGTCCTCGGGGTCGCGGGTGCGCCGGCTGGGGACGATGGCGATGTCGTCGAAGCCGTACGCGCGCCGGCCCGACTTGAAGATGCCGATCTCGATCTCTGCCACGATGCCCTCCGCGCTCGCCGCACCTGCTGCCGACCGTCTGCGAAACGGGTGCCGGGCCGACCCTCCGACGTGGCCCCACGATACCGCCTGACGTGCCGCCTGACGGGCGGATCCGCTCCGTGCCCACCTCACGCGGGGCGGCGACACGGGCGCCGGCAAGCGGCGTCCTCAGGGTGAGGGTTCCGCGGGCACAGCCGGCGGGAAGCCCGGCACCGTGAAGGTGAGCAGCTCGTGGACGATCCGGGCCGTGGCCCCCCAGATCGTCTCGCCGTCGATCTCGAAGAACCACACCGGATAGGTGCGCGTGCCCGGCGCAGTCGGAGGGGCGCCGGGCCCTGGCAGCGACCACCGCTCCTCCCGGAGCACCCCCTCGCCGGCCATCTCGGCAAGCCCGAGGTCGAAGGCACGCGCCACCTCGGTGGCGTTGGGTGCCAGGGCGGGCGGGCCGGCGAGGCGCGCGACCACCGGGGTGATGTGCGAGCTCGTCGAGCGGGTCACGACCGGCTGCAGCCATCCGACGACCTCGACGGAAGCCGGATCGAGGCCGATCTCTTCACGGGCCTCGCGGAGGGCCGCGCCCACGGCGTCCTCGCCGGGGTCGAGGCGGCCGCCTGGGAAGCAGACCTCACCTCGATGGCTCCGCAACCTGGCGGCCCGCCGGGTCAGGATGGTCCTGACATCGCCCCGATCCTCGAAGAGGGCCACGAGCACCGCGGCCGACGAGGTCGCCGGCAGCTCGGTGCCCGCCGGCGCCCAGGGCACGTCGGGACGGACGGTCGGCGGAACGGGGCCAAGCCGGCCGTGGGCTCCCAGGCGCTCGAGGACCAGGTCGAGCGTGACGGCGGGCCGGGCGGTCACATCATGCCGCCCATGCCTCCCATGCCGCCCATGCCGCCGCCCGTGCCGGCCGCCGCGTGGTCGTGCTTCTCGGGCTTGTCGGCGACGAGCGCCTCGGTGGTCAGCAGCAGGCCGGCCACCGACGCCGCGTTCTGCAGCGCCGAGCGGGTCACCTTGGCCGGGTCGACGATCCCCGCCTTGACGAGGTCCTCGAGCTCGCCGGTCACCGCATTGAGCCCGGTGCTCCCCGACGCCGCCGACACCTTGCCGACCAGCACGGCACCTTCGAGGCCGGCGTTGAACGCGATCCACCGCAGCGGCTCCTCGAGGGCACGGGCCACGATCCGGGCCCCGGTCGCCTCGTCGCCGGTGAGCGTGGCGGCGAGCTGGTCCACCGCAGGCCGGCAGCGGACGAGGGCCGTGCCGCCGCCGGCCACGATGCCCTCTTCCACCGCGGCCCGGGTGGCCGACAGCGCGTCCTCGATGCGGTGCTTCTTCTCCTTGAGCTCCACCTCGGTGGCGGCGCCCACCTTCACCACCGCGACGCCCCCTGCGAGCTTCGCGAGGCGCTCCTGGAGCTTCTCGCGGTCCCAGTCGGAATCGGTCTCCTCGATCTCCCGCTTGATCTGGGCCACGCGGCCCTTCACGTCCTGTTCGGAGCCGGCACCCTCCACGATCGTCGTGTCGTCCTTGGTGACCAGGACGCGCCGGGCCCGTCCGAGCAGGTCGAGGGTGACGCTCTCGAGCTTGAGGCCGATCTCCTCGCTCACGACTCGTCCGCCGGTCAGGACGGCCATGTCCTCGAGCATGGCCTTGCGGCGCTCGCCGAAGCCCGGCGCCTTGACGGCCACCGACGTGAAGGTGCCCCTGATCTTGTTGACCACCAGGGTGGCGAGTGCCTCGCCCTCGACGTCCTCGGCCACGACCAGCAGGGGCTTGCCCGTCTGCATCACCTTCTCGAGCACCGGAACGAGGTCGTGCACCGAGCTGATCTTGGCGTTGTAGAAGAGGATCCAGGGGTCCTCGAGCACGGCCTCCTGGCGCTCGGCGTCGGTGACGAAGTAGGGCGACAGGAAGCCCTTGTCGAACTGCATCCCCTCGGTCAGCTCGAGCTCGATGCCAAAGGTGTTCGACTCTTCGACGGTGACGGTGCCGTCCTTGCCCACCTTGTCGATGGCCTCGGCCAGCACGTCGCCGATGGCCTGGTCGGCCGCCGAGATGGCCGCCACCTGGGCGATCTCGTCGCGAGAGTCGATCTCCTTGGACTGCCCGGCGATGGCTTCGACCGCGGCGGCCACCGCCTTGTCGATGCCCCGTTTGAGGCTGGTGGGGTTGGCGCCTGCGGCCACGTTGCGGAGCCCCTCGGCGATGAGGGCCTGGGCGAGCACCGTGGCCGTCGTCGTGCCGTCGCCGGCCACGTCGTTGGTCTTGGTCGCCACCTCCTTCACCAGCTGCGCACCCATGTTCTCGAACGGGTCCTCGAGCTCGACCTCCCGGGCGATGGACACGCCGTCGTTGGTGATGGTGGGCGCGCCGAACTTCTTCTCGATCACCACGTTGCGGCCCTTCGGGCCGAGGGTGACCTTGACGGTGTCGGCCAGCTTGTTGACGCCGGCCTCCAGTCCGCGTCGTGCTGCTTCGTCGAACTTCAGGATCTTCGGCATGTGCGTGGTGTTCCTTCCGGGCGCGCTGTCGGCAGGCCGTGCGCGTGGTGGGCGGCTGCGATGGGTGTTCGGGGCGGGCGGCCTCGCCGCCCGTGGGGTCGGGGCGCCGGGTCCGTGGCCCGCGGGACGAGCCCGCCGGCCACGGACCCTGGCGGCCGCGCCGACGCCGTTCCTTCGTGCGTCGTGCGGCCCGCCTCGCTTACTTCGTCATCTTGGCCAGGACGTCGCGCCCCGACAGGATCAGCAGGTCCTCGCCGTCGACGGTGATCTCGGTGCCGCCGTACTTCGAGTAGACCACGGTGTCGCCCACCGCGACCTCGAGGGGGATCAGCTCGCCGGTGTTCTCGGCACGGCGGCCCGGGCCCACGGCGAGCACCTCACCCTGCTGCGGCTTTTCCTTGGCGGTGTCGGGGATGACGAGCCCGGAGGCGGTGGTCTCCTCGGACTCGCCGGGCCGGACGACGATCCGGTCTTCGAGCGGCTGCAGCTTCATCGGAACGGGCCTCCTTGGCACTCGTTAGCACTCGAACCTTGCGAGTGCCAACGATAGCGGCCGAGCCGCCACCGGGCAACCGTGCTGGCGCACCCGACACCAGGCGCGGTGCTGGGGGCGATCCCGATGTCCGACGATCCCGACGAGCCGGCGATCCCGATGTCCGACGAGCCGACGAGCCGACGAGCCCGCGCGCCGCCTGCCACCCGCGGCCGGCGGAAGCGGGCACCTCACTCGCCGGCGGCCACGAGGGGCAGCAACGCGACGTGGGGGCGGCCCATGCTGCCCGTCTCACTCGCCTGCGGCCACGAGGGGCAGGAAGAGATTGGGGTCGGCCCCGAGCGACAGCGGGCTCGGGCCGTCGTGACCGAGCCGCCACCACCCGGCAGCGGCGACCATGGCGGCGTTGTCGGTGCACATCTGGCGACTGGGCACGTGCACCGCCACGCCCTCCTCGTCGGCCATGGCGGCGGCGCGGGCGCGCAGCAACGAGTTGGCGGCCACGCCGCCGGCCAGCCACAGCCCGCCGGCACCGACGTCCCGCACCGCCCGGCGTGCCTTGGCGACCAGCACGTCGACCACCGCCTCCTGGAACGAGGCCGCGACGTCGGCCGTGGCCGCCTGGGGGCAGCGCTCCACGGCCCGGACCACGGCGGTCTTGAGCCCCGAGAACGAGAAGTCGTACCCCTCGTCGAGCATGGCGCGCGGGAAGGAGAAGGCACCCGGGTCCCCCTCGGTGGCCGCCCGGTCGATGGCCGGGCCACCCGGGTAGCCGAGACCCAGATAGCGTGCCACCTTGTCGTAGGCCTCGCCGGCAGCGTCGTCGAGGGTCTGGCCGAGCAGGCGGTACCGGCCGGGGCCCCGCATCTCGACGAGCAGCGTGTGGCCGCCCGACACGAGCAGCACCACCACCGGCCACTCGGGGTCGGGCCCTTCGAGGAGGGCGGCGAAGAGGTGGGACTCGAGGTGGTTGACCCCGACGAAGGGCACCTCCCAGGCCATGGCGAGGGCCTTGGCCGCGCTCAGCCCCACGAGCAACGAACCGACGAGCCCGGGGCCGCAGGTGGCCGCCACCGCCCGGACGCCCGGTGGCGCCACCAGCCCGGCGTCCGACAGGGCGGCGTCGATCACTGGGGTGAGCAGCGCCACGTGGGCACGACCGGCCAGCTCGGGCACCACTCCGCCGTAGCGCGCGTGCAGGTCCACCTGGCTCGACACCACCGACGACAGGACGCGGCGCCCACCGGCCACGACGGCAGCCGCCGTTTCGTCGCACGAGGTCTCGATACCGAGGACGAGGTCGCTCGGGACGAGGTCGTCGGCGGTCACGAGCGGGAGCGTAGCGCTGCCTCGATGTTGGCCAGGCGCTCGGCGAAGCGGTCGGTGTCGATGCCCTCGGCCACCATCACGTAGGCGTCCTCGCCCGTGACCGGGTAGTAGCGCTTGCGCACCCCGACCGGAGCGAAGCCGAAGCGCCGGTACAGGGCTTGGGCGCGCTCGTTGCTCACGGCTACCTCGAGCGACACGGCGCGGGCCCCCGACTCGAGCGCCTGGCGGAACACCTCGAGCATGAGGGTGGTCGCCACCCCGCGGTGCTGGTGCTCCGGCGCCACCGCGATGGTGGTGATGTGGGCTTCCTCCTCGCCGAGCATCAGGCCCATGTAGCCGACGACGCTGCGGCCGAGGCGGGCCACGCGGTACACGCGCCCTCGACGAAGGGCGAGCTCCGAGTGGAAGATCTGCAGGCTCCAGGGCTCGGGGAACGCGACACGCTCGATGGCCATGACCTGGCGGAGGTCGCGGCGACGCATCGGCGCGAGCTGGAGGGACGCTGTCACCGGCAGTTCCGGGCGACCGTCCCTGGCGGCCGCCATCACCCCGCTCCCGGTCCGGTGCCGCCACCGTCGTCGCGGCGGGCCCAGCCGATGCGGACGTCGGCATCACGCAGGTAGAGGGGCTCGACGGCGGCCGGTGCCACCGCTGCCTCTCCTCCTGCCAGGCGGCAGGTCGCCAGAACGGCGAGCGACGCCGGCGGTGGCTCCCCCAGTGCCGGGCCGGCCACGGTCACGCCCTCGACCCCGGCCAGCAGCGCCCGGTGGCGCCGGGCACCGTCCCCCACCGCGAGCAGCGGCCTGCCGCCTCGCGCGGCCAGCTCGGCGGCCAGCTCGTCGGGCCGGTAGCGCCGCGGGGGCAACGCCGGCCGAGGGCCCTCGCCGCCGGCTCCCGTGGCAGCCGACGCGTCCTCGGCTCCCGGCCGGTCGTAGAAGGCCGCGAACACCTCGCCGCGGCGGGCGTCGACGACGGCCACCACCGTGCCCGGCCAGCCACCCTCGAAGGCGGCGTGGGCCAGCACCTCGAGGCTCGGTACCCCCACCAGCCCCACCCCGGTGCCCTGGGCCAGCGCCTTGGCGGTGGCCACGCCGACGCGCAGGCCGGTGAACAGCCCTGGCCCGACGTCGACTGCCACCGCCGTCACCTGGTGCAGCGACGCGCCGGCGAGCTCGAGCACGGCTGCCAGCGCCGGGGCGAGCGTCTCGGCGTGGCGCCGCCGACCGGTCGCCCACACGGCCGCCCGGGTCCCGTGCTCGTCGGCCACGGCCGCGCCGACGAGCTCGGTCGCCGTCTCGATGGCGAGGACGATCACGGCTCGCCCCGACGAGCACGGCCGGCTCCGCCGTTGCGGAGGAACCCGCCCAGCGCGTCGGCCACCTCCCCGCACCGGCCGACCCACGACAGGCCGCGAGCGACCAGGTGGACGAGCCGCTCCTCGTCGTCGCCGGCCGATCCCTCCGACGTGGACTGCCCCGGGCGCTCGAGGACCACGGTCAGGGTGCTCGACCCGAGCACGGGCGCCGCCCGCTCTCCCCATTCCACCAGCGTGACGGCGTCGTCGCCGAGCTCGGGCAGGGCGAGGTCTGCCATCTCGTCGAGCGAGTCGAGCCGGTAGACGTCGGCGTGCACCAGCTGGCGGACCTCGCCGGCGGCGCACGGGTACTGGCGCACGAGGGTGAACGTCGGGCTGGTGACCGGCCCCTCGATCCCGAGCCCGCGCGCGAAGCCCTGGGCGAACGTCGTCTTGCCCGCTCCGAGCTCGCCCGAGAGCAGCACGACGTCGCCCGCCCGGCACACCCGGGCCAGTCGGCCAGCCAGGGAGCGGGTGGCAGCGGCACCGTCCGAGACGGCCTCGAGCTCCCAGGCGAGCGCAGGCGGGTCGCCCCGCCCCCCCGCGCCGGCAGGTGCGGCGGGCACGCTCACCCGCCGGAGCCGGCACCGCTTGCCAGCAGCCGCTTGGCCCGCACCAGGTCGGCCCGCATCTCGGCCAGCACCGTGCCCCCGGACCGCAGGGCCGCCGCCGGGTGATAGGTCGGTACGAGATGGCCCCGGCCGAAGGCATAGGAGCGGCCGCGCAGCCGCCGGATGCCTTCTGTGCTGCCCAGGAGCAGCCGGGTGGCGACGTTGCCCAGGGTGACCACCACCCGCGGCTCGAC
The DNA here is from genome assembly GCA_035293965.1 of Acidimicrobiales bacterium. Taxonomy (GTDB): domain Bacteria; phylum Actinomycetota; class Acidimicrobiia; order Acidimicrobiales; family RAAP-2; genus DATGLW01. Next base: position 5,408 of record DATGLW010000034.1, on the reverse strand, counting down.
GAGCTCGAGCTGGCGCCGCAGGAACGGGCGGCAGGCCTCGATCTCCTCGGGCAGGGGGTCGCGGTTCTGCGGCGGCCTGCACTTCACCACGTTGGCGATGTAGCAGGCACGTCGGTCCATCCCGAGCTCCTCGCGGAGCAGCTGGTCGAGCAGCTGGCCGGAACGCCCGACGAAGGGCTCGCCGGCCAGGTCCTCGTCGCGCCCGGGGCCCTCGCCGACGAGCATCAGGTCGGCGCCCGGGTGGCCGACCCCGAAGACCACCTGGGTCCGCCCGCCGGCCAGGCCGCAGCGCGTGCACGCCAGTGCCTCGGCACGGAGAGAGGCCAGTTCGGCGAGCTGGTGGCGGTCGGCCACGCCCGGCATCGTACCCGGGGTCGTTCCCGTCGCCCCGGGGTGGGCCCCACCGGGTCGTTCGGGTACCCCGGGTCGTTGCGCGCCCCGGGTCCTCCCGGCGTCGGCGACGGGCCGACGTCGGCGACGGGCCGGTGCCGACGTGCCCACTGGCCCGGCGCTACCCGCGCACCCGCGACTACGCGCTCGAGAAACGCCTCGGCACCCGCGGGCCGATGCCGCAGAGGATCTCGTAGCTGATGGTGCCGAGGCGGGCCGCCCACTCGCCGGCCGTGATCTGCTCGTCCCCCTGGCGGCCGAGCAGCACGACCTCGTCGCCGACGGCCACGCCGTCGGGGCCGCAGTCCACGACGATCTGGTCCATGGTGACCACCCCGGCCAGCGGGCGGCGGCGCCCGCCTATCAGGACCTCGCCACCGGCGTCGAAGAGCGCCCGTGGCACCCCGTCGGCGTAGCCGAGGGGCACCGTCGCGACCACCGAGGGGCCGGGCAGGGGGCGGCGCCGACCGTAGGACGGCCTCGCGCCGGCGGGCAGCTCGCGGACCGCGGTCACCTCTGCCTTGAGCGACAGGGCGGGGCGCAGCCCGGAGCCACGGCCGTGGGCGGCCAGCGCCTCGGCCACCGCGGGACCGGGCAGCTCGCCGTAGAGCGCGATGCCCACCCGCACGAGGTCGTGGCGCGCCGCGGGCCATGCCAGGGCGCCCGCCGAGTTCGCCACGTGCCGGACCGCCGGGGCGTGGCCGGCTCGCGCCAGCGCCGCGGCCACCTCGTCGAAGCGGCGCAGCTGGTACCGGGTGAACTCGCGGTCCTCGTCCGCCTGCCCGTCGGCCACCGCGAGGTGGGTCCACAGCCCCTCGAGGCGCAGGAGCGGGTCGGCGGCGACCGCAGCGGCCAGGCCAGGGACCGACGCGGGGTCCGCCCCGATGCGGTGCATGCCGGTGTCCACCTTGATGTGGACGGGCAGGCGCGTGCCGGCTCGGCGCGCCGCCTCGGCCGCCCTCGCCACCCCGTCGGCGGTGCACAGCGTTGCCGTCAGGCCGTAGGCGACCACGGCGTCGTAGGCGTCCGGGGGCGGCTCGGACAGGAGCAGCACCGGATCGGCCAGGCCGGCACGCCGCAGGGTGATCCCCTCTTCGACCAGGGCAACCGCCAGCCCCACGGCGCCACCAGCGAGGGCAGCCCTGGCCACCTCGACCGCGCCGTGGCCGTACCCGTCGGCCTTCACCACCGCGCACAGGGCGGCGGGGGCGACGACGCCGCGCACGAGGGCCGTGTTGTGGCGAACCGCGCCGAGGTCGATCTCGGCCCAGGCCCGCCGGAAGCGAGCGCTGCCACCGCTGCCTTCGCTCTCGGCAGTCCCGCGATCGCCGCCCACGGGGACGGCAGGCGCCACCGGCCCTCGCAGCCCTCGGCGCAGGATGCCCTCACGGCGCCGCATCTCGCCCACCTGCCTGGTCGGACAGCCACGTCGCGACCAGCTGCGGGAGGTCGCCAGCCACGAGGCCCTCCGGGTGGCCGCGAGCGGCCGCGCGGCCGTGGACGTGGGCGGCGAAGGCAGCCGCCGTGCCCGCGGGCAGCCCGCGCGCGAGGAAGGCGCCGATCATCCCCGACAGCACGTCGCCGGTGCCCGCGGTGGCGAGGCGCGACGAGCCGGCGGCAGCCAGGAGGACCGGCGGGTGGCCCGGGGACCGGGCCTCGACGGCATCGGACGGTGTCGCCACCACGGTGAGCGAGCCCTTGAGGAGGACGACGGCGCCCGTGTCCTCGGCGAGGCGCCGGGCGGCGCCGATCCGGTCGGCACCAGGCCCGCTGCCCGCCAGGGCGGCGAACTCCCCTGCATGCGGCGTGAGGACGACGGGGCGGCGGCCCGCCAGGACCGCCTCGCGCACGCCGGCGACCCCCCCCAGGGCGAAGAGTGCGTCGGCGTCGGCCACCACCGGCACCGGCGACGCTGCGATCAGCCGGCGGACCTCGCCCCCGGTGGGCGCGGCGCGGCCGATGCCCGGTCCGACCACGAGGGCACGGCACCGCCCGAGCACCTCGAGCACCTCGTCGGCCCACCCCTGGGCCGGCAACGGCAGGCGAACGGCCTCGAGGGGCCAGGGGCCAGGCACGCCGGGGCCCGGCGCGCCAGGGGCCGGGGCCGTGCCGGGCACCGCCAGGCGGACCATGCCGGCGCCCGCCCGCGAGGCGCCTCGGGCGGCAAGCGCCGCCGCCCCTTCCATCCCCGGCGAACCGGCCACCACGGCGACGGCCGTCGCCCACTTGTGCGTGTCCGGCGGGCGCCGCGGGAGGAGGCCGGCGACGTCGGCGTCATCGACGACCGCCATGGACGGCTCTCCCACCGCGAGCCCGATGTCGGCCACCTCCACCGCGCCCGCCAGCTCGCGGCCGTCGCCCTGGAGCAGACCGGGCTTGAGGGCGGCGAAGGTGACCGTGGCGGTAGCCCGCAGCGGCCGGCCGGAAGCGACCCCGTCGTCACCTCGCACCCCCGAGGGGATGTCGACCGCCAGCACCGGCACCCCGGCGGGTACCGCCGGTGCCTCGTAGGTGCCCCGGAACCCCGTGCCGTAGGCGGCGTCCACCACCAGGTCGCAGGAGCCGACTGGGCCCGGCTCGGCCGCCGGCACCGTGCGCACCGACGCTCCCCGGCGCGCCAGGAGCCGTGCCGCGACGCGGCCGTCGGCACCGTTGTTGCCGGGCCCGGCGACCACCACCACCCGGCGGCCGTAGGCGCCCCCGAGGAGCCGGACCGCGGCCTGGGCGACCTTGCTGCCTGCCCGGGCCACGAGCTCGTCCTCGGTGACGTGCGCCAGGGCGGCGGCGTCGGCAGCCCGCATCTCGCCGACCGTCAGGACCGGGCGCATCGTGCCCCTCGCGGTCGCACCACCACCGGTCGTGCGCCCATGTCCCTGCCGGGTCCAGCGCTCCTCGTGCCGCGTCCGGCGCTCATCGATCTCGTGCGGGGTCTGCCGGTCGGGTCCGTCACGCCGGGCCGGCGGCCGGCGGCCCCTCGGCCACCACGACGGCCATCGCCACCTGCGACGTGTGGGTCAGCGACACGTGGAGGCGCGCCACGCGCCGGCGCGCCGCCAGGGCGGCGGCGTCACCGCCCAGCCTGAGCGACGGCCGGCCGCGAGCTGCCCCGGTTCCGCTGCCCCGGACCACCTCGACGTCGCGGAAGGCGAAGGCGCCGATGCCGCTGCCAAGTGCCTTCATCGCGGCCTCCTTGGCTGCAAAGCGCGCCGCGAGCCGCTCGACGGGGTCGCGCACGGCGGCGGCGTCCGCCCGCTCGCCGTCGGTGAACAGGCGCACGCCGACGCCCGGGCGCCGGGCGAGCACGCGTCGGAACCGGCCCACGTCGACCGCGTCGATGCCCACCCCGACCACGGCGGCACCGCTCGGCGAGCCGTCCTCGGGCGGGGGCGGCGGCGCGCTCACTCGACCGTCACCGTCTTGGCGAGGTTCCGTGGCCGGTCGACGTCGAGGCCGTGCTGCCTCGCCAGGTGGTAGGCGAGGAACTGCAGGGGGACGACGTCGACCACCGGCGACAGGAGGGGCGTCACCGGAGGGACCCACAGCACGTGGTCGGCGAGGGCCGCCGTGTCGTCGTCGCCGTCGTCGGCCACCAGCACCACCGTCGCCCCCCTGCTGCGCACCTCGGCCACGTTCGAGAGCATCTTCTCCCACAGCTGGGTGCGCGTGGCGACGCCGACCACGACCGTGCCCGGCTCGATGAGCGCGATGGGGCCGTGCTTGAGCTCACCCGCCGGATATCCCTCGGCTCGCAGGTAGGACAGCTCCTTCAGCTTGAGCGCGCCCTCGAGGGCCACGGGGAAGCCGACGTGGCGACCGAGGAAGAAGAAGTCCCGCGCTCCGGCCAGCGACTCGGCAACGGCTGCCACCTGCGCCTCGCGCCGGAGCACCTCGCGAAGGGCGTCGGGGAGCCGGTGCATGCCGTCGAGCACGGCGGCGATGACCTCCGGGTCGACCGATCGCCGCACCTGGGCCAAGGTCAGTGCCAGCACCTCGAGCGCCACGATCTGGGATACGAAGGTCTTGGTGGCAGCCACCCCGACCTCTGGCCCGGCACGCGTGTAGAGGACCCCGTCGGCTTCTCGGGCCATCGAGGAGTCGACCACGTTGGACACCACGAGCACGCTCGCCCCCCACCGCTTGGCCTCGCGCATGGCCTGGAGGGTGTCGATCGTCTCGCCCGACTGGCTCACGCCGACCGCCAGCGTGTCGCCGTCGAGCACCGGGTCGCGGTAGCGGAACTCGCTGGCGATGTCGACCTCCACGGGAAGGCGGGTCCAGTGCTCCATCGCGTACTTGGCCACGAGGGCGGCGTGGTAGCTGCTGCCGCAGGCCACGATGAACACCTTGCGCACCTGGCGGAGCCGGTCGTCGTCGAGGCGGGCCTCGTCGAGGGAGAGCGAGCCGTCGGGTCGGCGGCGGTCGAGCAGCGTGTCCGCCACGGCTCGCGGCTGCTCGTGGATCTCCTTGCTCATGTAGTCGTCGAAGCCACCCTTCTTCGCCGCCTCCATGTCCCACGTGACGGTCAGCGGGCGGGCCTCTGCGGGGCCGCCCTCGAGGGTGGTGACCGACAGGCGCCCGGGGCCCAGCTCGGCAAGCTGGTCGTCGTCGAGCGCGAAGAGCTGCTCGGTGCGCCCGAGCAGCGCCGGGATGTCCGAGGCGAGGAGGGCCGAGCGGTCGGTCAGCCCCACGAGCAGCGGCGAGACACGGCGCGCGGCGACCAGGGTGTCGGGGTCGCCGGCGTGGACGACGGCGAACGCGAAGGCCCCCCGGAGTCGCTGCAGCCCGGCGCGCACCGCCTCGAGGAGCGAGGCGCCCCGTGCCAGCCCGTCTTCGACCAGGTGGGCCAGGACCTCCGAGTCGGTGTCGGACGTGAAGGTGTGGCCGGCGGCGGCCAGCTCGGCGGCCAGCTCGGCGTGGTTCTCGATGATCCCGTTGTGGACCAGGGCCACCTCGCCGGTGCAGTCGAGGTGGGGATGGGCGTTGGCCACCGTGGGGTGGCCGTGGGTCGCCCAGCGGGT
>DATGLW010000033.1:0-7881 GCA_035293965.1 Acidimicrobiales bacterium | reverse complement strand
TCGGCGGGGTCGCCGGGCACAATGGCGGCGTGGTCGTCCTCCGCCCGGTCGCCGGCACGACGCAACCGACCGGCGCGGGGTTCGACCTCGTGCTCCTCTTCCACGTCGCATGTGCCGTCGTGGCGCTCGGCTCGGTCGCGGCGTGCGGCATCCAGGCGGCTCGGCTCCTCGCGCAGCGCCCGGGCGAGGCGCTGGCGGCGTCGGTGGTCCGCTACTTCTCGCCGGGTGTCAACTGGGCCGGTCGGGCGCTGTACGGCGTGCCCGTGCTCGGGCTCGCCCTGGTTGCGATGTCGGGCGGGTTCTACCGGGTGGCCGACAGCTGGATCGTCGGCAGCCTCGTGCTCTGGGCAGCGGCGGCGGTGGTCGGCGAATCTCTCCTGTGGCCGGCCGAACGGAAGGTGCAGGAGCTCATCGCATCGGTTTCGACGGCCGACGCGACGGGCGACACGGACGGTGGCCGCACGGAGGTGCGGGCTCCGCAGGCCGCTCCCGCCCTCGCTGCAGCCCCTGCTGCGTCGACCGGTGATCAGGCCTTCCTGCGCACGCAGTGCCGGACGCTCGTGTGGTCGTCTGCGGCCGTCACGTCGCTGCTGATGGTGGCACTGGGCCTCATGGTTGCCCAGCCGTGAATCGGATCCAGCGAGGTCTCCCGCTCGCCCGCGGTCGCGCTGGCCGACCCGGGGCCGCCTCGGGCGCCGTGGCGAGGTCCTCAGGCGCCGTGGGCAGGTGCCGCACCGCCGCGCTCGGGCGCCCTGGCGAGGTCCTCAGGCGGCGCATCGCGGCCCTCGGGCGCCGTGGCGCGGTCGACGATCGCCCGAGCTTCTTCGATCCTGCCGTCGGCGACGAGATCGGGGAGGGGCCCATCGAGCAGGGCTTGCCAGTCGACGGCTGACGTCGGGCGACGCTGCGCCTGGATGCGGCGCCTCCCGTCGGCCAGCAACGTCGCCAGCTCGCCCACATGGCGCCCGGCCGCATTGCCGAGCCGCCGGCGCAGCCACCCCGCCAGGGCCGGGCTGGCACCACCGGTGGACACGGCCACGCTCACCGGGCCGTCGCGGTGGACCGAGGGCAGGAGGAAGCTGCTGCGCCCCGGGTCGTCGGCGCAGTTCAACCACACCCCGGCTGCCTCGGCGTCCGCCACGACCAGGTCGTCGACCTCCGGCAGGCCCGTCGCGGTCACGACGAGCCGGAACCTCGCGGCGTCACCGGCACGGTACGGGCGGCGCTCGATGGCCACGGTGCCCGCGCCCGAGCGCGTGGCCACCCCCTCCTGATCGTCGGCCAGAGCAGCGATGGTCGGGTGCACTCGCGGCGCCACCACGGTCACCTCGGCACCGGCGCCCACCAGCCCGGCGACCTTCCGGGCGGCCACGGCGCCCGCCCCGACCACCAGGCAGGGTCGCCCGCGGACGTCGAGGACAACCGGGTACCCCGCTCCCTCGCACCCGTGTGCCCTTGATTGTTGACTAGACCGATCAGACATATTATGTTTGCCTCGGGCAAAAATATGACCCGGCTGCTCATGTATACCCCTCACCGCCTGGGGCCACAAGGGTGCGCGAAGCGGTGGACCCGCCGGGCCCCGCGATCGGGACTCCTCCAGAGGGGCAACGAGCGGGTGCACGGCAGGCGGCTCGGTCGGGCACGGACCCGGGCGCGGGAGCGAAGCGAGGTGCAAGAGGTGAACCAGGGGTTGGCGACCACCGATCGGACCGGTTTCGAGGCCGCGAGGGCTGGGGCGGCGGGTCCTCCCGATGAGCTCGTCGAAGAGCTGGCTGCCGCGAACGCCCGGCTCGAGACCGCCCCGGCGGACGAGATCGTGGGCTGGGCCGTCGAGCGCTTCAGAGGGTCGCTCACGCTGGCTGCGTCCTTCCAGGACATCGTCCTCATCGACCTCGCCGTGCGCTTCGACCCGGGGATCGAGGTCGTCTTCCTCGACACCGAGGCGCACTTCCCCGAGACCCTCGCCTTCGTGGAGGAGGTCAGGCGGCGCTACGACCTCAACCTCGTCGTGACGCGCCCAGGCCCGGACGCGGCACGGTGGCCCTGTGGGTCGGCGCAGTGCTGCGAGCACCGCAAGGTCGAGCCCCTCCGAGCCGCGCTCGCCGGCCGCCAGGCATGGCTGACTTCGCTCAAGCGGGTCGACGCGCCCACCCGGGCGGCGGCGCCCATCGTGTCGTGGGACGCCTCCTTCGGGCTGGCGAAGGTGAACCCGCTGGCTACGTGGACCGACGCCCAGGTTGCCGGCTACCTCGCCGAGCGCGGCCTGCCCGAGCACCCCCTCGTCGCGAGGGGGTACCTGTCCATCGGTTGCGCGCCGACGACACGTCCGGTGGCGCCGGGGGAGGACCCCCGCGCCGGGCGGTGGGCTGGCCTCGGCAAGACCGAGTGCGGCCTGCACACCTGATGGCGTCCGATCCCGACGACCTGCTCGGCGTGCGGTTGCGCGGCCCGGAGCGGGGGATGCCCTTCGTGCGGCCCTACCGATGGGTCGGCGAGCTCAACGAGGTGGAGAAGCAGAAGCTGCGGCGCCACCCGCTCGAGGTCGCGCGCGCCGTCGTGGAGCGCTACTCGAAGGAGGGGGTGGGCGCCATCGCGTCGGTGCCCGGGGAGCAGGAGCGGCTCAAGTGGGTCGGCCTCTACCCCCAGCGCCAGGGCGGTGACGCGCTCATGATGCGGATCAAGGTGCCCGGCGGGGTGCTCACGGCCCCCCAGGTTCGCGAGATCGGGGTCGTCGCCGACGCGTTCGCGGAGGGCCCCGTCGATAGCGCGGTGTTCGGGAACCGCTACGCGGACCTCACCACGCGCCAGGACGTCCAGCTGCACTGGATCCGGATCGAAGACGTGCCCCGCATCTGGCGGCGCTTCGCCGCCGTGGGACTCACGACCGTGCAGGCCTGCGGCGACTCCGCCCGCAACGTGTGCTCGTGCCCGGTGTCGGGGGTGGACCCCGACGAGGTCGTCGAGGCGCTGCCGGTGGCCCGGGCGGTGTCGGCGTTCTTCACCGGCAACCGCGAGTACGCGAACCTCCCGCGCAAGTTCAAGATCTCGGTGACGGGGTGCCTCGAGGACTGCGCGCGGGTCGAGCTCGACGACATCGGGCTGTGGCCGGCTCGCGCCGCCGACGGCTCCGTGGGCTTCAACGTGCTCGTTGGCGGTGGCCTGTCCGACGGCGAGCGGATGGCCCAGGACATCGACGTCTTCGTCGCCCCCGACCAGGCGGTCGAGCTGACCCGGGCCGTGGCGCAGGTCTTCGGCGAGCTCGGCAACCGCGAGAACCGCGGCCTGTCGAGGATGCGGTACCTCGTCCAGGAGCTCGGCCCCGAGGGGTTCCGCGCCGAGCTCGCCGAGCGGTGCCGCTTCGAGCTCGCGCCGGCAGGAGAGGAGCTGACGCGGCGGTTCCGTGGCGACCACGTCGGCGTCCACCCCCAACGGCAGCCGGGCCTCGTCTACGTCGGGTGCTCGGTGGCGGTGGGTCGGATGCGCGGGATCGACCTCGTGGAGGTGGCCCGCCTGGCCGAGGTCTACGGCGACGGCACGGTGCGCCTCGGCACGGACCAGAACTTCGTGCTGTCCGGCGTCGAGGAGGGGCGGGTCGACGACCTGTTGGCCGAGCCCCTGCTGGCTCGCTACTCGCCGTTCCCGGGGCCCTTCGAGCGCGGCGTGGTCGCCTGCACCGGCAGCGAGTTCTGCCGGTTCGCCGTGATCGAGACCAAGGAGCGGGCGGTCACCTGGGCCCGCTGGCTCGACGCGCAGCTGGCAGCCGGCCGCACCGGCGGTGCGCAGCGCGAGCACGGCGACCGGTGTGACCAGGGTGTGATCAGGCTGCACGTGTCGGGTTGCCCTGCGTCGTGCGCCCAGCCCCAGGTGGCCGACATCGGGTTCCGGGGCGACGTCGCCCACGTGGGGGAGCACATCGAAGAGGCGGTGGACATCGGCCTCGGGGGCTCGCTCGGCCCCGACGCAGCGTTCATCGACTGGGTGGTGGGAGCCATGCCGGCGAGCCGCGTGCCCGAGGCCCTGGTGAGGATCGTCGCCCGCTACCAGTCGGAGCGGCGCGACGGCGAGCCGTTCCACAACTGGGCCCGCCGCACGCCCAACGAGGAGCTGCGCCAGACGCTCGAGGACGTGCGGTGAAGCGCTTCCGCATTCGCGAGGAGATGAACGGGGTCGACGAGCCGCCCGGGAAGGTGTGGTTCTGGGAGCTCGAGGCGGCCGTCATCGAGGCCGAGCGCTGCGTGCAGTGCGGCACGTGCGTGGCCGTGTGCCCCTCGAACTCGCTCGCCGTCAACGCAGCATCCGGGTTGCCCGAGCTCGTGAAGATGTGCACCGGTTGCTCGCTGTGCTGGGACTTCTGCCCGCGCGGAGGGCTGCGCTACGAGGCGCTGTGGCCGCCGTCGACGTCCGCCGTGGAGGACACGGTCGCCACCGAGACCCGCCCCGACGCCGCCGATCCCTACTTCACGATCACCGGCGGACCGCCGGCGGACGGTCTCGGTGCCGTCCTCGAGCAGTACGCGGTGCGCGCCGCGCCGCGCCCGGGGGGCGCCCAAGACGGCGGTGCGGTCACGGCGCTCCTCACGGCGCTGCTGGACGCAGGGGTGATCGACGGCGCCGTGGTGTCGAAACCGAGCCCGGACCCCGCAGAGCCCTGGAAGGGGGTGGCCACCGTCGCCACGACGCGCCGGGATCTCGAAGACGCCGCCGGGAGCTTCTACAACCAGACCATGGCACTGGCCGCCCTCGACCTCACCGGGTCGCCCCTCCCACCGGACCCGCGCCTGGCGCTGGTGGGCACGCCGTGCGAGATCCAGGGCCTGCGCGCCATGCAGTCCCGGCGCTGGCACACCGGGGCGCACCGGCCCGAGGCGGTGGTGCTCACCGTCGCCCTCTTGTGCACGAAGAGCTTCGACTACGAGGGCCTGATCCTGCGGGAGCTGCAGCAGCGGCGAGGAGTGGAGCTCGAGCGGGTGAGCAAGGTCGACGTGATTCGCGGCCGGATGATCGTCGAGTACGGCGACGGGCAGGTGGCGGTCGACGAGCCGGTCAAGCGCTTCCACGGCGTGGCATTGAAGGGCTGCGACGAGTGCGCGGACTTCCTCGGCCGCAGCGCGGACCTGTCCATGGGGAGCGTGGGATCGATGGACGGCTGGACGAGCGTGCTCGTCCGCACCGAGCGGGGCCGGGCGGCCCTCCAGCAGGCCCGGCCCCGCCTGGACGTGCGCGAGCTCGACGATCCCGATGCCCTGGCCCGGCTCGACCGGCTCGACAAGCGCATCGCCATCTCGTCGCTGCGGCGCAAGTTCGACCCGGACGCCCCCCTCTTCATCGACTACGAGGAGCACGTGCGCAATTACGAGGACACGGACCGCCGTCCTGTCTTCATACGCCGATGAGCGCCGGGCTGGGCGGGGAGGTGCCGGGCGGCGCCACCCTTGTCGACGGAGCTCGCGAGGCGGTGCGCCTGCACGTGCCCGATGAGCCCCTCGGGCGCCGTGGCGCGTGGTACGAGGCGGTGCTCGACGGCGAGGACCTGGCCGCGATCGTGGCCGGCGAGGGCGGCGTGGCCGAATGGCTGTGGGAGCGGTGGCGCGTCCTCGAGGCAGAGGGGATCAGTGCCGGCGACTTCTACGATCTCGTGGTGGCGTACCGGCGCGAGGTCTGGTTGTGGCTCGCAGGGGAGCGCACGTGGGCGCAGTGCTGCGCCGGCCTGCTGGGCCGCATCGGCCGGCGGGCCGGGGCGCGCTCCGGCTCGCCCTAGGGCTGGGCAGGTACGGGCTCGGCGAGAGCCCCACCTCGTAGGGCCGGCGGTTGCGGGCAGACTGTGCGGCATGGTGAACCGTGCGCCGGCCGCCCGTGCCGTGGCGCTGTCGGGCGTGGCCGTCGTGCGCGACGGCGCGGCGCTGATCGAGGACGTGCACTGGGCCGTGGGCGCCGGCGAGCGCTGGGTGCTCCTCGGCCCGAACGGGTCGGGGAAGACCACCCTGCTCCAGGTAGCCGGCGCCCGACTCTGGCCCACACGGGGGCGGGTCGAGGTGCTCGGGCAGCGCCTCGGCACCGTCGACCTCCGTCCGTTGCGGGCACGGGTGGCGGTGGTGAGCGGCGCCCTCGTGCGCCAGCTCAGGCCTGGGCTGACCGCGCGCGAGGTCGTGGCGACCGGCCGGCACGGCGCGCTCGAGACGTGGTGGCATCACTACACGGCAGACGACTGGGCGGAGGCCGACCGCCTCCTCGCCGACGCGGGCGTTGGCGGCGCGGGCGGGATCGGTACTCGAGCCTTCGGGGTCATCTCCGAGGGCGAGCGCCAGCAGGTGCTGCTGTGCCGCGCGCTCATGAGCCGGCCGGAGCTGCTGCTGCTCGACGAGCCGGCCGCCGGCCTCGACCTCGGCGCCAGGGAGCGGCTCGTGCTGCGGCTGGCCGCGCTGGCGGCAGATCCCGAGGTCCCTCCCGTGGTGTTGGTCACCCACCACGTCGAGGAGATCCCGTCGGGTTTCACCCACGCCGGCCTGCTGCGCGCTGGCCGGCTCGTCGCGAGCGGGCGGCTCGATGACGTGCTGACGTCCGAGGCCGTGTCCGACGCGTTCGGCGTGGCCGTCAGGGTCGGGCGCGCCGAGGACGGGCGATGGTGGAGCCGGGCGGTGCCGCACTGATCGGACAGCATCCACCACTTCGGCGCACGCCTTCACTACCGTGGCTCCTTCAAGGAACGGGATCGAGGGGAGTGGCGCCGGGTGATCCTGCTGGTCCTTGTGGCGTTGTGGCTCGTCGTCCTGTTGCCCGGCCTCTACCGGCGATGGGCGAGCCGCCAGCCGTCGGGGTCCATCGAGTCTTTCCACCGTGAGCTGCAGCTCCTCAAGGCGGCAGGTCCCAAGCTGGTGGCACCCGCCTTCCGCCTGCAGACCGCGACGTCGCGCACCGGCCTCGCCCCCAGCCAGTCGGGCTACCCCGCGCTGGCGAGCACGCCCGGTCGGCCGCCGCTCCTGCTGGTGCGGTCGGTCGGCAAGGAGGAGGACATGGCCGACGACGAGCTCTTCGACACGGCGCACGGCACCCCCGGCCTTGCCGCGTGGGAACCAGGTGGTCGCGACGCACCTCGCGGGTGGGACGAGCGGCCGCGGCGCCCGGGGGTGCACGGGCGCCGGCGGCTCGCGGACCGGCAGCGGGCGCGGATGCGGCGCCAACGCCTCGTCCTCGCCCTCCTCGCTGTGGCGCTCGTGTCAGGCGTGGCGGGCACGCGCCGGTCGCTGCACCCCCTGTGGGCGATGACGGCGGTCGCCGTGGTGCTGCTGGTGGCACTGGGCGCGCTGGTCGGCTACGCGCGGTACCTGTCGACTCAGCAGCGCCGAGGCACGGGCCGAGCCGGGTACGGCCGCCACGCGCCGTCAGGCTTGCTCGGCGCCCACGGCCGGCCGTCGCCCGGCTCCTCTCGCCACGCCGGCTGGCAGCGCAGCAGGAGCCGCCCGGCGCACGCGGGTGCCGCCGACCCGTACCTCGGCGACGGGGCCGACGAGTGGTTCGACGACGTGTCGGCGTACCGCGAGGGCAGCCGTCACGCTGCCTACCGGGGTGGCCATGGCCCCGACGCGGACGCCCGCGCCGGCGGCCCTCTTGGCTATGGGGATGGCCAGCCGGGGGCGCAGGCCTACGGGCTCGGCGACGACGACGATTGGTTCGCCGAGGATGACGACGACACCTGGGGCGAGCTCGCGCGCCCTCGGCGTGCGGCGGGCGGCGGCCGATTCGGCTGATGTGGAACGGAATGTCAAGTGGTGGCGGCGCCCCGCTTCGCCAGGAGTTTTTGGGCGCGCCGAACCAGAGGTTCGGCGTCTGATTGCTGCCTGGCAGGCGACGGGGCCTCCGGGTCAAGACGGAGCGCCCGCA
>DATGLW010000032.1:0-18699 GCA_035293965.1 Acidimicrobiales bacterium | reverse complement strand
CCTCACGGCAGTCCGCGAAAGCGGGCTCGACTTCGTCGTCCTGCCCGCGCACCGGCACGCGTCACGCTGGGTCGACAACGGGGATCGTCGAGCATGGCGTCGTAGAGATCCTCATACGCGGTGAGCATGGACTGGGCGCCGAAGTGCGCCAATGCTCGTGACCTCGCCGCAGCGCCGTACCGTGCCCGGAGCTCAGAGTCCTCCACCAGGGTCCGCAGAGCCTCGCTCAGCGCAATGACGTCGTCGGCAGGTACCACGATCCCCGTCGATCCGTCACGCACGAGCTCGCGCACGCTGCCGACATCGGTCGCCACGACCGGCAGACCTGCGAGCATGGCCTCGATGACCGAGAGAGGAAGGCCCTCCGCACGTGACGGCAGCACGAAGATGTCCACCGAGCGAAGGAACGAGCTCGAGTCTTCCGTCCAGTCAAGGAATTCGACCCGCGAGTCGAGGCCGAGTCCTACCGACCGCTCCTCGAGAGCCCCCCGGTCCGGGCCTCGTCCGGCGACCCGCACCGACACGTTCGCCAGAGGCGCAACTGCTTCCAGGAGGACGTCGATACCTTTGACGAAGTCCAGCCGCGCAAGGCAACCAACCGTGGCAACACGGGGCCCGTTGGCCGGTTCGGGTGGTGGTCCCGGGTCCGGCATGCCGTTGTAGATCACGCCCACGGATCCTTTTCGAAGCAGCGCCCGAGACTCCACGATCCGGGCAACGGCCTCACCAACCGCGATGTGGCGGTCCAGCCGCCGGCTGACGAGCGCCTTCACGAGGCGGCTCCTCAGATCTCGCGAGTACATGGGCAAGTGCTCGACGGCCACAATCCGGAGGTCAGGAATGGTCGACGCGGCGAGCACGGCCTCGCGGCACGACGCGAGCGAGGAGAGGTTGCAATGCAGGACCTCCAGGCCCAGCGCCCGGATCTTCTGCCGAAGACGCCGCAACCCTGCGATGTCGCGCAACCCGGCCGGGCGCTGGACCACAGCACGCCGGGCGCCCGGTCGGTACGCCGCGAGGCGTGTGACGACCTCTTGGTCCACGCCAACGATCGTTGCATCGAAGCGATCAGGGAGCCCTCGCAACAACTGTGCGACGACGATCTCCGCTCCGCCCCACTGGGTCGCGTCCGAGTAGAACCCGATCCTGACCTTGGATCGCTCGCGGCCCGCCCCTTCGGCCGCGGCGTCGTCATCTCCCCTCATGGCGTGCTGCTGCCCTCCCGACCACCCCAGGTTCCGAGCTCGGGCTGCGACGTGCCCAGGACGCGGCTGCCCTCCTCGGGGCATCGGCCCGATCGCCGAAGTGGGGTCAGCCAGCGCTCGACCTCGTCCGCCCATGATGCCGGGATGCTCGCACGCCGGCGCCGGCTCCGCCACGCGACCATCGCCGTCGGCACGAGCAATGCTGCAGCACTCCGCCGGATCGCCCCCAGCCCGCCTCCATGCCGCACCTGCCTCGCGTACTGCAGGGCTGCTCGGCCTCGCCGCCCCGCTTTCAAGTCGGCTTCGGCCTGAGCCCCGAGCAAGTGAGCCGTGTCGATCCGGACCTGCCGGGCACGCCGCGCGGCACGGTACTTCTGCTCGATGCGCGCTGCATCTCGCCCAAACTTCGGGGAGTGGCTCGACATGTTCCGATCGTGAACCAGGATCGCAACCAGTGGGCGGTCCACGGTCGCGATCGGCGACGTCAGAGCGAAGCGGGTCCACATATCCCAATCCTCTCCCCATCTGAGGGAGGTGTCGAACGGCCCAACCTCATGGAGCACGGAGGAGCGCACCATCACCGACGACGCGCTGCCCGGCAGGGCATTGAAGGCAAGCACGGCATCTGCGATGTCCCCCGCCGGTGGTGTGTGGAAGGCACGAACGAGCCGCAGACCGGTATCGACCCAGACGGCACCGCATACGCTCCATGCCGCCTGCGGACAACGTGCGAGGCTCCGAAGCTGCGCGGCCAGCTTGTCGGGAGCCCACATGTCGTCGTCATCACAAAAGGCGATCCACGGTGCCCGGGCCGCCGCTATCCCGGAATTCCGAGCCGACGGGAGTCCTCGGGCGACCTCGTGCTGGACCACACGAATGCGCGGGTCGCCGATCGAGCGCACCATCTCCACGGTGCCGTCGTCCGACGCCTCATCCACGACGATCACCTCGATGCTGACCTCCAATTGACCGAGGATCGTCACAAGCGTTCGCCGCAACATCTCACGCCGATTTCGAGTCGGCACGACCACCGAGACCTCTGGAATCGTGCTCTCCTGCCTAGTCATGTTCGTTGGTGGCGATTGCCGAAGGATCGCGACGCGCCTCGCTGCACGCGGGCGTAGCCGAGATGCTGGACACGATCGTAGCGAACCTGGCAATGCGCGGGGCGCTCATCTCTGGACCTCACCACAGGTCACCTCAGGTCGAAGGCCCGCACCTGCTCCCAGCGCGCCGTGCGGGGATGCGTCACCATGAGCCAGGCCTCGGTTGCGACATCGGCCACCGGCAAGAGCCGAGGGAGCCGCCGCGCGACCCGTCTCATCCTCCAACGTGGCGCGCCGATGCCCACCGTCATGTGCGGAATGATGTCTGCGAAGGCTCCGCCATAGGGAAGGCAGTCGGGGAAGGCCTCCCCCAGCCGCTCTGTCAAGCGGCGGAACGGCAGGGCGGGGTCGGGCTCGAGAAAGAGGACGTGGTCCCCGAACCATCCCACACGCGCCAACCGGTACTCGATCCAGCCAGTGCCCGAGAAGAGAGCCTCGAGCTTCGCAATGACCGCCTCGTCGATGGACGAGGGCGGCAGGAACGGGTACAGCAGCGTGATGTGGGCCGGCATGCCCTCCGCAGCCGAGCGGTCCAATCGTGCCCGAAAGCGACGGACACGGCGTTCCGCGGCGAGTGCCGGGACCACCAGTGCTGCGCTGCCCACGTGCATCACCGTACAATGGCGTCTCCACGGAGGGTGACCCGCGCACATGCACGGTACACGAAGCGACGGTCGAGCCTTGCGACGTACTTCTCCGCGCGCGCTGCTACGGCGGATCGTCGCCTCTGCAAGCCGTCTGCCTTTCGCGCCGTCATTGGCACGGACGCACGAACGTGTCCAGGGCTGGCGTCGGGGCAGCATGGATGCCGAGAATGTCCTGCACGCGGTTCGCCTCCTGGAGGAGGAGGGTGTTCGCTTCTGGGTGGCGGGAGGCTGGGGGGTCGATGCCCTCTTGGGCCGACAGACGCGACAGCACGAGGACCTCGACATCGTCATTGACGATTTCTCGCGCGATGGACCGCGTGCCTGCGTGGTTCTGGAAAGCTCTGGGTATCTCTCCACGCCGATCCGCGATCCCGGTCTGTGGATGAAGCGCAGGACCCTCCTCGACGACGGTCGGGGTCACCGCATCGAGCTCTTGTCGATCAACAGTGACAACCGTGCGGCTCGCGACATGATGGGCACACCAGGCTTCTCTTGCGTCGGTTGGATCGGCGGGCGGCAGGTGCCCTGTCTCGGCGTCGACGCCCAGGTCCTCTTCCACACCGGGTTCCGCAAGCGCCTTCGTGACCAGCACGATCTCAGTCTCCTCGTGGCAGGAGGGTCGCCGTAGGGGCGGAGGTCCAGCTTTCCATGCGGGCATCACATGCCTTGTCACGATCCTCGTTCGGGTACTGCTGTCGATCGCAGGACGTCGAGCACCTGAGCGCGGACTCTGCTTGCCTCGAAGTGGGCCAGGAAGTGGGCGCGACCCGCCTGCCGAAGCCGATCGCATGGCTCGTCACGTTCCAGCAGCGTCGCACAGTGATGGGCAAAGTCCCCCGGATCGTCTGCGACCAGGGCTTGGACGCCCTCTTCTATCCCGAGTCCCTCCCCGCCAAGGGTTGTCGTCACGACAGGTCGACCATGCGCCCACGCCTCGAGGATCTTCACCCGAGTTCCACTACCGCTCCGAACGGGGACGACCACGGCCCGAGCTCCCAGCAGTTCTGCCGCTGCATCGGGAACCTCTCCGACCACGGTGACGTTCGATTCGCACGCCAGCGCTTCGAGCCGGGCGTCATGCCTGCCAACGAGCCGGACCTCCACGTCGGGCACCAGGCCACGCAGGATGGGCAGGACCTCCCGGACGAGCCACTGCGCACCGGCAAGGTTCGGCTCGTACGTGAAACGGGCCACCATCACCAGAGTTCTACTCTGAGGGAGTGGGCTGTTCGTCTCTCCGGGGTCCACATATCCATTCGGCACCACACGCACGTTGGTGTCGGCGAGCCGGCGCCGGTCATCCTCGCTGCAGACGACGACCACGGCGGCTTTGCGAGTGATCGCGGCTTCCAGGGCATGCCAGCAGCGGAGATCCCGCCGGTCGAGGAAGCGCTTCGCCCATCTCGTGACGCTGTTCGGCACGTCGCCTTCGCCGGCACGCCGGGGCCCGCCTCGGGCTTTTTGGGTCATGGAGCCTGCGATGATCGAACTCTCGAGGTTGTCGAGATCCACCACGGGTCGACCGAGATCCTGATGCCCGAGGGCGGCAAAGGTATCGGCGTGGCTGTACCACACGGTGTCGTACGGGGCACAGGCGAACTGCCCCAGCTGGGCCCGGGCCTCGGTCCAGTCTCGCCAAAGGATCCGGCGCGGAAGGCGAGAGAGCAACGTGCGGGCACCAAGCCCGAGAGTCCGGTGCGCGGACGTGACCCGCGCGACGTGGCAACGCTGGACGATCTCGCCTCGTGTCGCTCGGCCGGCTCGTCCGAGAAATTCGTGCGCTTCGCGAACCTCCTCGTCGAGTGCGGCTACGAAGAGGTCGACGACTCCGGCGCTCGCGAGGCTTTCGAGGACCGAGCTCAGGCGCAGCCGGTAGCCGTCTCGTGCGGGCCATGGGAAGACGTCGCTCACCACGAGGATGCGCCGGGCAGGGCGCGCGGTCCCGCTCCGGTCCCGAGAGAGGTGCGGCACGGCCCTCACCCTCCGGCCGCGGGCGCGTGCGCCACCCACTCGAGGAGCTGCCGCTCGAACACCTCGGCTTGGAAGCGGGTCGTCGTGCGGCGCAGCGCGCCGGGAGACCACGTCCGAGTGAGGACCTCGCGGATGGCGGCCGCCCAGCGGTCGACGTCCCAGCCCTCGACCAGCTCGCCGTTGACTCCTCGCTGCACCGTCTCGAGCGCGCCGCCGGCCGCGACCGCGACCACGGGCCGGCCGGCGAAGTTGGCCTCGAGGGGGCCGTAGCCGAAATCCTCGATCCCGGGTGCGAGCACCACGCTGTGGCTCGCGAACAGCTCGTGCATGCAGGCGTCGTCCACCCGGCCGAGGAACGTGGCGCCTTCGCCCGCGAGCTTCGCCAGGCGGGCCCACTCGGGCCCCTCCCCCACGACGGTCAGGCCGATCCCGGCCCTGGCGCAGGCCCGCACTGCCACGTCGACGCGCTTGTAGGGCAGCAGGCGGGCGATCACGAGCGCCCGGGGGCAGGCCGGCGGCGGGAGGGGCTCGGCAGGGAGGTGCGCGGTCCAAAGGGGCGGGTAGATGACCGGAGCCTCCCGTCCGTAGACCTCCCGGACCCGCCGCGCGGTCTGCTCGGAGATGGCGGCGTAGCGGACCGCCGTCGCCGCTGCCCGACGGTCGCGGCGGCGCAACGGCGCGAGCAGGGGCCGGGCGACCGCCCCGCGAAGGGGACCGCCCAGGTACGCGGCGGCGTCGTAGAGGAACCGGGGTGGCGTGTAGCAGTAGACGAGCTTGCGGGGATGGCGGACGTGGTGGGCGAACGCGGACGACGACACCACCACCTGGTCGAACCCGGAGAGGTCGAGGCCCTCGAAGGCAGCTGGGAAGCGCAGCACGGCACGCCGGAACCGGTCCGGCCGGACGGAGCCCTGGAGCGACGACGTGCGGACGTCGAGGCGCTCGAACTCCGGGTAGGTCATCTCGGGCACGTAGAACGACGTGTACACCGGGGCATCGGGGAACAGTCGGCTCAGCGCGAGGACGACCCGTTCGGCCCCGCCGCGCTGGGACAGGTAGTCGTGGACGATCGCGGTCCTCATCGAAGCTGGCCGACCCGATCGAGAAAGCGGTGCCCTTTCGCCGGCACCGGCCGCGCCCGCATCGCCGGGTCCGCGACCTCCCCGCGCCAGGCCGCCTCCGCCCCCGCTCGCTGGGCGACCCGGCGCGCGACGCGCCCGGCCGCCGTCTCCAACGCGAACAGGCGTAGGGCCCCCGCGAGGCGAAGAGCCGCCGCCAGCACGGAGAGCTCGGCCCGCGCGGCCCGGGGCCACCGGGCAAGGCTCACGAGCCATCGCAGCCCCGGGGGCAGGCCCTCGCCGAAGGCCCGGGCGACGAGGGGCCCGGTCACCTCGGCGTGGCGCTCGTGCACGAGCACGCGGCCCATCCCCTGGGACCAGGCATCGCGGACGAAGCCCTCCACGTCGCGCTGGTGGAGATGCTCGGCCCGCAGCGACCGGTCGAAGACCGCACGCAGGCCCGCCTGCCTGCAGCGCAACCCGAAGTCGCGATCCTCGTGGTAGACGCCCTCGAGCCCTGGGGCCACGAGGCCCACGCGCTGCGCATCGGCGCGCCGCAGCGACACGTTGCCCCACCACAAGGTGCGGAGCACCTCGTCGGCGTCGCCGTCGTAGGCACGGCACCGGCCCTCGTACTCCTGCGCGTACAGGTAGGTGGCGAACTGGCCGGGCAGCCGGCGCGCGGGCAGCCGCACCGGCATGTAGCCGACCACCACCAGCCCCCTCGTCCGGGCGTGGTGCGCGGCATGCCCTTCGGCAAGGCCCGGGCACGCCAGCACGTCGTCGTCGAGGAAGAGCACGACGTCGCCCGTCGCCCGTTCGAGGCCGTCTGCCCGCGCCACCTGGGCACCCCCGGGATGCTCACGCCACACCGCCAGGAGGCGCGGCTCGGAGGCGGCCAGGTCGGCCAGCCACTCCATGGAGCCGTCGTCGCACCCGTCGACGACCACCACGAGCTGCGAGACCGCCGCTTCGGCGAGCAGCGGCGCCACGACGGCCGGCAGGCGCTCGCGGCGCCCGCTCGTGGGCATGACCACCGACACGCTCGGCCACCCTTCGTCGCGACCCCGGCCGAGGTGATCCTCCCGCACCCGGACGATCTTGCCACGGGTGCCGCCGGGCCACGCCTGCCGGAGGTCGCGCCGGTTGCGATCCGGTTGGAGGCGGGCGGGCAGCCGGTTGCGATCCGGTTGGAAGTCCGCGGACCGTGTCGGCGGCCCGCCCCCGCCGCCCGGTGCTGCCGGTTCGGACGGCGGGAATGCCTCTATCATCGGCCGGATGCCACGGAACCGCGAGGCGGAACTGGGGAGCCGGGCGAGCCGTTCCATCGAGGACCCCTTCGGCGTGCGCTCGAGCAGCCTCCGCGCGCGGGCGCCGTGGCTCGTGCGCCGCGGCTGGGTCCTGGTGCTGTGCCTCGTGGTGGTGGTCCTCGTCGCCGGCGCCGTCGGCGAGCGAAAGCCCGTGACGTACAGCGCGACGGCGACCCTGTCGGTGAACACCGGCGTCACCAGCGCGCTCCCCGGCAGCCCCAACGAGGCCGAGACGCTCGCCTCCAACTACAGCGGGCTGATCCCGGCCGACACCGCGGTCGTGGCGAAGGTGGCGAAGGCCGTCGGGATGAGCCACGACCAGGTCCGCAACGCGACCGCGGTCACGGTCGTGAACGGCACGTCCCTCCTGGCGGTCAAGTTCACGTCGTCGACGCCACAGGGGGCGATCGCGGGCGCGACCGCGCTGGCCGACGCCGTGGCCGGCTCGAACCCGGCCGACCCGAAGAACTTTCCCGCCGGTTCGGTGAGCGTCGCCCAGTACCCGAGCGACGTCGTCCGCCACCAGGTCAAGCTGCCGATCGTGCTCGGCATCGGGGTGGGCCTGGGCCTGCTCCTCGGCGCGGTGCTGGTGCTCGCCTGGGAGCGGGCAGACGCCAGAGTCGACCGGCCGGGCCAGCTCACCACCATCCTCGGCATCCCGGCACGCTCCCTCTCGAGCCTCAACACCATGTCGGCGGCGGCCCTCATGGCCCGTTGGCAGGGCATCGTCGGCCGGCCGGCAGCCCGCGTGGCCCTCGTGCCGGGAGTGCCCGGCATCACCGACCAGGTACGCGAGCTCGTGCGGCGGCTCGGCCTGGTCGACCGGTTCGGCTCGCTTCGGGTCCGCACCAACCTCGACCCCGCGCCTTCATTCGAGACCGCCGCCGAGGGCAGGCCATGGTCCCGCGCCCCCGACCAGGCACAACCGGCCGGCGCCGGCGGGCCGGTGGACAGGTGGGGCCTTCCCGCGGACCACCTCGTGGCCCGCAACGGCAGCCATCTCCCCCACCCCCGGAGCACCGACACCGACGACGAGGAGGAGGGGATCCTCCTCCTCGCCAGTGGCGCCCCCGGCTTCGAGGGCGGCGAGGCGATCGCCCAGCATGCGCACATGACCGTGCTCGTGGTGCCCCGCGGCGCCCGGGTCCGCGACGTGCAGCAGTCGGCCATCCTCCTCGACCAGGTGGGCGTGCGCCCCCGCTGGGGCTTGATGATGGACTTGCGACGCCTGCGCGTGCCCTCGGGCAGCCGGCTCCACGACTTCTTGTCGGGGATGGAGGACGCGCCGCGCCAGCCGGCACCGGCCCTCCTCGATCCGGCCACCCCGGCGGATTGAGGGCGGGCGGTTGCTGCAGCCGTCGCCTTCGTTCCTGAGGGCGGAGTCGGGAACCGCTCCGGAGCCCGTCGACTCGGGTTGGCTCGCCCGGCACCCGAACGGGCTGGTGCTCGCCCTCGTGGCCGTGGTCACGAGCGCCGTGGTGGGTGTCGCCGTGGCAACCAAGCCTGCGGTGGGGATCGTCGTGGTCGCCGGGGTGGCTGTCGGCCTCCTCGTGCTGCGCCGGCCCGCCGTCGGAGGCTACCTCCTCGTCGGGGTGGTGCCGATCACCGCAGGGCTGCGCACGGGCTGGCCGGTGCCCGTGTTCCGGCTCTCCGAACTGCTGATCGGCACCGTCGGGGTGGCCATCCTGCTCACCGCCACCCCGCGGCAAGCAGTCCGATGGCGCGTCGTCGACTCGCTCGTGCTCGCCTACTCGCTCCTCGCCGTGGCATTGGGCGGCTACGACGTGCTGCGCGACCACGACGCGCTCTCCACCTCGCTCGTCGGCACCCTCTTCGGCCCGATGCAGTTCGTGCTGCTCTACCGCGCGACCGCCGTCGCCCTGCCCCATCGCAGGCAGCGGGCGATGGCGCTCCGGGTCCTCCTGCTCGGGAGCATCCCCGTGTCGATCATCGCCCTGCTCCAGCAGCTCAAGCTGAACGGCATCAACCGCTTCATCGCCAACATCACCGGCTCGCAGGTGTTCGGCACCAGGGCCTACGCGGTGTTCGCCCGCGCCACAGGACCGTTCAACCACTGGACGCCACTGGCGGGCTACCTCCTCGTGATCCTCCTGCTCGGCATCAGCCTGGCCCTCCACGACGTCCGTGACGTGCTGAGCCGCCGGGCGCTCTTCGGCGTGCTCGGGTTGGCGGCGGTGGGGTTGCTCCTGTCGGCGGAGCTCTCGGCGATGATCGCCCTCGTCGGCGGCAGCCTCGCGCTGGGGGTCTGGGCGAAGCGTCTGCGCTTCCTGCTCCGCTGGGGGATCGTGGTGCTGGCCATCCTCGCGACGGCCTTCGGGTCGTACTTCAACCAGCGGCTCGGCACCCAGTTCTACTCGCAGGCGGGCAGCGGGCGCAGCACCCTCGTGCCCCAGACGATCCAGTACCGGTTCCAGATCTGGGGCCAGCAGTACCTGCCGGCGATCGACCAGAAGCTCATGACGGGCTACGGCCCCGTGCTGCCCGCGTCCATCACGTGGCCGGACACGGAGTCGCAGTACATCACGTACCTCATGTGGGGCGGGATCCCCCTGCTCGTCGCGTTCGTCGTCATGATGTGGGCGCTCTTCGCCCGCGTGCGGTCGCTCTCGCGCCCCGAAGGGGACGATCCGGCCGTGTGGGCCGTGGCGCGGACGCTCGCCGTGCTGATCGTCGCCCTCTACGCGATCGACGCCATCTTCCCCTACTTCAGCTCGGCCGGGTTCCCCCAGCCGTTCTGGGCACTCGTCGGTGTCCTCTTCGCCACCGGCCGCGGCCTGCGCCCGGTCGGCGACACGGCGGTCACGCGTCCCCCTGAGCGCCTCCCCGCTCTCGCATGAGCGGTCCGGCGACCAGCCGGCGCCGGCGTCGCGCCCGCCCGGCCGTCTCCTTCCTGGCGTGGACCCCCATCCAGGGGAGATCCGCCGAGATCGCCGCCTCGCTCGGGGGCGAGGCGTACTGCGTCTACGACCGCCGTCTGGTCCGCCGCAGCCTGGTGCCCTTGCGGTACCTGCTGAGCGCGGGTTCGACCGTCGCGTACCTGGTGCGCAGGCAGCCCAAGGCCATCGTCGCCACGAACCCCCCGCTGTTCCCCGGCTTCATCGCCCGGGCCTACGGCGTGCTCTCCGGTGCGCCGGTCGTCCTCGACACCCACCCCGGCGGGTTCGGCGCCCAGGGCGACCGCGTGTCGGGGAAGCTCCAGTGGTTCCATCGCTGGCTGGCGCGGCGGGTGACAGCCAGCATGGTCACCGACGAGCACTGGGTCCGCACCCTCGAGGGATGGGGGGCAAGGGGGCTCGTGGTGCACGAGGCCCCGCCGCTGTGGCAGGTGCCGCCGGCCGGGGAGCTGCACGCCCGCCCCCGGGTGCTCTTCGTCGGCACCTTCGGGGGCGACGAGCCGGTCGACGCAGTCTTCGGTGCGGCCGCCCGCTGCCCCGACATGGACGTCCGGGTGACCGGCGACGTCCGCCGCTGCCCGCCCGAGCTGCTGGAGGACCTCGCACCGAACATCACGCTCACCGGCTTCCTCCCCGAGCCCGACTACGCGGCCGCCATCGCCTGGGCCGACGTCGTCCTCACCCTCAGCACCGAGCGCACCTCCGTCATGCGGGCCGCCTACGAGGCGGTGTACGCCGGACGCGTCCTGGTGCTGAGCGACTGGCCGAACCTCAGGGTGCTGTTCCCGCACGCGGTGGCCGTCGCCAACACCGCAGAGGGCGTCGCCCGCGGGCTCCGCCAGGCTGTCGCCGACCACGCTCGCCTCCGGAGCATGGCGACGGCCGCCCGCGACGCCCAGGTGGCTCGCTGGGAATCGCAGCGTGAGGAGCTCGCCTTTCTCCTCGGGATCGAGCCCCATGCGGCCGGTCGCCCGGATCCGGGCCTCCACGACCCGACGGCACCGCGTCCGCCGTCGCCGAACGGGGCGGGCGCCGCCCGCCGGCACCGACCGATCCCGGATCCGGTCCGGGTCGCGGGCTTACCCGTCTCCTTGGTGGACTGGGAGCAGGTGGAGGCCTGGGCCTGGCGCATCATCGCCCGAGGAGCGGGCGCCACCCTGTGCACCGTCGCCCCGTATCAGGCCTACCTGGCACAGACCGACGCCGACTACCGCCGGTGCCTGGAGCGAGCGGGCATGGTGCTCGTCGACGGCAACGGCGTCCGCCTGGTGCTGGCGGCGGCAGGCATCGCAGCCGGGCCGCGCCGGACCGGCCGCGAGCTCGTCGAACGAGTCCATGCCGGATCCCTGCTGGGCGGCGCGCGCGTGGCGGTGGTCGGTGGCTCGCCGGGCGCCCACCGGCTCCTGGCCCAGGACCGCCCTTCGTGGGACCTCCTCGGCGGGACGTTCTCCTCGCGGCCCACCGACCGCGAGGTCGCCGTCGTGGCAGCCCGGCTGGCGGCACGCCGATCCCAGCTGGTCTTCGTGGCGCTCGGCTCCCCGAAGATGGAGCTGTGGGCCGACGCGCTGGCCCGGCGCCATCCCGCCGTCTATGCGTCGGTCGGCGGCGCGATCGACACCGTGGCCGGCGTTCGCAACCCACCGCCGGCTGCCGTCTCGCGCCTCGGGCTCGAATTCGCGTGGCGCGCGGCGCAGGATCCGTCGCTGCTGCCGCGCCTGGCGCGCGGCGCGTCGGCGATGCCCGGACTGCTCGTCCGTGCCGTCACGGAAGGCCGCACCCAGTCAAAGTTGGGTCGGAGGTCCTAGGGATCGATGCTCCATCCTGCAGGTAGGCTCCGGTTCGGAGGAGGGTCCGCCAGGCGGGCCAGGGCGTTCGCGGCTTCGCGGCGCCGACGAACGGAGGGCGACATGAAGGCAGCCAGGTTGCTGGTGTGCGGGCTTGTCGGTGCCGCAGGGCTCGGTCTCACCAGCACAGCAGCGGCGTTCGCCGACTCGGGTACCGGACCGTGCGGCGACGTCGGGTGCGCGAGCCCCCAGGTTCCCGGCCAGCCGCAGAACGGGCCGCTCCACGACCCCGGCACCGTGGCCGACACGAGTACGAGCTCCGGTGGGCTAGCCTTCACGGGGAGCGACATCGCCGGGCTCACGCTCTTTGCATTCGGGGCCGTGGCGGTCGGCTCCGCACTGCGGTGGGGAAGCCGCCGCTCGCACGACGAGCCAGCACGTTCCTAGCGGCCGGCGCCGCGACGAGCTCGGCATCACGAGCATGACCCACGCGCACCTCCCTGCGGCGGCCGGCCGACGTACCGCTGGCGCGCGGCAGCGGACGGCGGCGCGGTGCCCGGCCCCAGGCTTCGACCGGCGGCGACGATGAGCGCCGAGCGGGCACCGGATGCCGATGCTCGCACGACGGCGTCACTGGTCGGCGAGCCCAGCACCAACGGCCACAGTGCCGTGGCCGCGCCGTTGCTCGGGTTGGACCTGCCGGCGCCGCCCGAGCTCGCCGGGTTCGAGGCCGACCGGCAGGCGCCCGCCATCACGGGGAAGAAGCTGCTCGTCGCGGACTCGCTGGCCCTGGTGGTGGCAGGCGGGCTGGCGGTGCTCGCCGACGCCCTGCTCGCGGCCGGGCCGCACCGCGGCCTCGCCGAGGGCATCGTGCTGCTGCTCGCCTTCCCGGTCTGCCAGCTGCTGGCCATCGGGCTCCTCGGCCTGCCCCAGCGTGCGGGCAGGCACCTGCAGCCCAGCTCGTTCGCCGACCTTCGGGCCCTCGCCCTCGCCCTCGCCCTCGGCACCTCGCTGGCGGCCGGGGTGGTGGCCTGGCTCGTCCACATCCTCGGGTGGCACGGCCCGCGCGCCGGCGCCCTCGGGGTGGAGGTCGGCGCCGCGCTCCTCGCCACCCCGACGGCACGCTCGGCCGCCTACCACGTCTGGCGGTCACGGCGCCCGACGAGGATCCTCATCGTGGGATCGGGCGTCGTGGCCGGCCGCCTGCGGGACTACCTCTCGCGCGACAGGGGGGCCATGGTGGTCGGCTTCGTCGACGACGACCCGGCGCCGCCCACCCACGTGATCGGCCGCACCCGCGACCTGCCCGTGCTCTGCCGGCGCCTGCAGGTCGACCGGGTGCTCGTCAGCTTCTCGAGGACACATCCGGGCGACCTGACCGAGGCCCTGCGCGAGCTGCACGGGATGGTGCCGATCGCCATCGTGCCCCGCTACTTCGAGCTGCTCAGCTGGCGGTCGAAGATGGACGACCTGTGCGGGCTGCCCATCGTCGACATCGCCCCGCCCTCCCTCGGGCGCATGGACCGCTTCGTCAAGCGGACGTTCGACCTCGTGGTGTCGATCGCCATCCTCCTCGTGCTCTGGCCGGCCCTGGTCGCGTTGGCAGTGGCGATCAAGGTGTCCTCGCCGGGGCCGGTGCTGTTCCGCCAGGACCGCGTGGGCCGCTACGGACAGGTGTTTCGCATGTACAAGTTCCGCAGCATGCGCCAGGACGCCGAGCAGGTGAAAGACGGCCTGCGCGACGACAACGACGTCGAGGGCCCGCTGTTCAAGCTCCGGGTCGACCCCCGGGTCACGCCCATCGGGCGCTTCCTGCGCAAGACGAGCCTCGACGAGCTTCCCCAGCTCCTGAACGTCATCGCCGGCCAGATGTCCCTCGTCGGTCCGCGGCCCTTCGTGCCGGCCGAGTCCGAGCAGATCGACGGCTGGGCCCGAAAGCGCTTCGAGGCCCGCCCGGGCCTCACTGGGCTCTGGCAGGTGTCGGGGCGCAACGACCTGTCCTACGACGACCTCCGCCGGCTGGACTACCTGTACGTGGCCTCCTGGTCCCTGGCCTGGGACATCAAGATCCTCTGGCAGACGCCGGGCAGCGTGTTCCGGGGCAACGGAGCCTACTGAAGCCCCGGCTGGCCACCGCCGGTGCCCGGAGCGGCGTGGCACCGGCGGCAACCTGACGGCCACCACCCCCCCACCGGGCTGCAACGCCGCCTCCGTACCGTGACCGGGTGGTGGCGGACCGAGTTGGCGGAGGGCATCGGTGAGGGCCGCGCGGGCGCGGCGCGCCGTGGGTCTGCTGGCGGGTGCCTTCCTCGGCACCCTCGGGTCGCTCGCCCCCTGGGCGGCGGGCCTGGTGGGCTCCCCCGGTGCCGCCGCCCTGGTGAGCGTCCCGCCACCCGATGCCTGCGCGGGTGCCGGCCCCGCACCCATCGACGGGTCGGTCGGCTGCGTCGCCGCAGCGCTCGGCGCCATCGACGCCGCCCGGGCCGCCGAGGGGCTCGGCCCCATGGTGCTCCCGAGCAACTGGTACACCCTCACGCCTGCCGAGCAGCTGTTCGCCGCACTCGACGTGGAGCGGGTCGACCGGGGGCTGCCGCCGCTCGTGGGCATCGAGCCGGACCTCGCTGCCGCTGCCCAGGGCGGTGCCGCCGCCGCGGCCGATCCGGCGCTCCAGCCCTCCTATGGCCCCCTCGGCGTCGCCTGGGCCGGCTCGGTGTGGGCGGCAGGCCTCACCGACCCGCTGGCAGCCGACTATGCGTGGCTCTACGACGACGGCCCCGGTGGCATCAACCTCGACTGCGGACCGTCGGGGGGCGGGGGGTGCTGGGGCCACCGCGCGGTTGTCCTCACGCCCTGCAGCGGCTGCCTGGCGGGCACCGCCGTGGCCACCGTCGGGGTCCCAGGGGTGGCGAGCTATGCGGCGCTGGTGGCCGCCCCCTCGACCCCTGCGCCGCCCTTGTCGTTCTCCTGGCAGGACGACGTCGCCCCCTACCTCGCCGGGGGAGTGACGGCGGCCCATCCCACCGGCACGGCGTCGATCGCCATCGCGCCCACCCGCGACGGGGCGGGCTACTGGGTGGCCACCGCCGACGGCCAGGTGTACCCCTTCGGCGACGCCACCTTCGACGGCTCGATGGGAGGCCAGGTGATCAACGCACCCCTGGTCGGGATGGTGAGGACCCCCGACGGCGCTGGGTACTGGCTGCTCGGGGCCGACGGCGGGGTGTTCGCGTTCGGCGACGCCACCTTCGAGGGCTCGACGGGCGCCATGGCACTGGCCGCACCGGTCCTCGCGATGGCCCCCACCGCGGACGGCCGCGGCTACTGGATGGTGGGGGCCGACGGCGGGGTGTTCGCGTTCGGCGACGCGCCCTTCATGGGGTCGCTCCCCGGGGTCGGGGTCGCGGTCCACGACGTGGTGGGGCTCGTGCCCACCGCGGACGGCCGCGGCTACTGGATGGTGGGGGCCGACGGCGGGGTGTTCGCGTTCGGCGACGCCCCCTTCATGGGGTCGCTCCCCGGGGTCGGGGTCCGCGCGACCGACATCTCGGGCATCGCCGCGTCACCCGGTGGCCGGGGCTACTGGATGGTGGGGGCCGACGGCGGGGTGTTCGCGTTCGGCGACGCGCCCTTCATGGGGTCGCTGCGCTGATCCGGGCGCGGCGCCGCCCGGTCTCGGGCCCCCGCCCGTCGCCCTCGCCCCCGCCCCTCGCCGGCCCCCGCCCCTCGCCGCCTTCGTTTGTTAGCGTTCCGGCGCGTGCCGCTGACCTTCGAGCCAGAGGCGCCGGGCGTGCCCCTGCCCGGGGCCGACTCGAGGGCCCGGCGGCTCCCGGTTCCGGCGGCCGTGCCGGTCGGCGTGGTGGGCCTCGTGGTTGCGTGCCTGCTGGCCTGGCGGGCCGCCATGCACACCGGCCTGTTCGACGATGTCTTCTGGCACCGGGCGGCGGGCGTGTGGATGCTCGACCATCACCGGGTCATGACCCGCGACGTGTTCTCCTACACGGTCACCGGGCACCGCTGGACGACGCCCGAATGGGGCTACGACGTGGTGCTGGCCGAGGCCGTCCGGCTGCTCGGGCCCATCGCGTTCTGGCTGCTCTCCGCGGGTGTGGCCAGCGTGACCGTGGTCGTGGTGGCGGTCCGCTGCCGCCTGGTGGGGGCCGGGTGGACCTGGACGGGCCTCCTGTGCCTCGAGACCGGGGCAGCCGTCACCCTCTTCCTCGACGATCGCCCCCAGGTGGTGAGCTACCTGCTGGTGGCGCTGCTGTTCCTGCTGCTCACCCTCGGCCACCGCCGCCGGGCAGTGCTCGTGGCGGTGCCGGTGCTCTTCGCGCTGTGGGCCAACCTCCATGGCAGCTTCCTCCTCGGCCTGCTCGTCCTCGCCCTCGAGGTGGTGGCCGCCCACGCGCCACGCCGGCTCGGGCGCCTGGCGGTCGCCGACCCCCTCGGGCGACGCGACTCGATCACGGTGCTCGCCGCCTCGCTCGCCGCCACCTTCGTCAACCCCTTCGGCCCCGGCGTCTACCGCAGCGCGTTCGGGGTGACGTTCAATCCCACCGTCCGCCGCCTGATCGGCGAGTGGCAGTCGCCGGACTTCCACGACCCGGCGACGATGGCCGTCGTCGTCGTGCCGCTGGCCGTGATCGTCGCCTCCCTGCTCTTCTCCCGGAACCCGCTGCCGGCGGTCGAGACGGCGGTCGCGTCCTTCCTGTTCGTGAGCACCCTCGACGCGGCGCGGTTCTTGCCCTACTTCGCCATCGCCTTCTGCGCCCTGGCGGCGCACTGCCCGCCGCTCCCGCGCGAGCAGCTGCGCCCGAGCGTGATCGTATGGCCGGTGCTGGCCATCCTCGGCGTCGCCCTGCTGCACGGCCCGTGGGAGCCCGCCGGGCAGCCGGCGGGCAGCGTGCCGGTGGCCGCCGTGGCCTCGCTCGGGAAGCACGACGGGCGCGTCTTCTCGACCTACCTGTGGAACGACTACCTGGACTGGGCCGGGGTGCCCGTGTTCGTCGACGGCCGTACCGAGCTGTACACGTCGACGCCCGTGCTCGACCAGTACCTGGCGGTGCAGTCGCTCACGACGGACCCCGACCGGGTCTTCGACCGGTACCGGATCGACACGGTGCTGTGGCCGACCGACAGCGCACTCGCCCGCTACCTGGCGCGCGACCCGGCGTGGCGGCTGGTCCGCCGGTCGCGGGTGTCGGTGGTCTTCCGCCGCGTCCGCCCCTCGGCGGCCGCGGCGGCCCGGGCCCCGGCACGTGGCTCGGTACGAGGCGCCGCCGGCGTCAGACTGGCCGGCGCGGCCGGAGGGGCCTGAGCGGTGGCCGCCCGGCCGGGGTTCGGCGTCCCTGGGGGTGCGCGACCGCCCGGGCGCCACCGGCCCACGGTGCGCCGGGTCGCCTCCTGGGCCGCCGTCGCGGGCGCCATCGGGCTCGTCGCGATCGGCATCACGGCCCTCGCCACCGGGAGCTCCGGCGAGTCCGGCGTCCTCTACTTCACGACGTTCCATCGCACGGCCCTCTACCGCACGACGTTCGACTTCCACGCCGGGCGGCCCCAGCTCGGCCGGCAGCAGCGGGTGACGTGGCTGCCCGGCGCGGACGGCGTGGTGTTCGAGCCCGACGGGCACGCCGTGGTAGGTGAGCAGAACCGAGGGACGGTGGCCGAGGTCGACCCGACCACCGGCGCCTTCCGGTCCGTGGCGTCAGGGTGCCCGGGCGCCTTCTTGCTGACCGTCGACCCGACGACGGACGACGTGTTCACGGCCGGGCTGCCCGGGCCGCTCTGCGTGATGCCGGTGGACCCCCTGCGACCCGGCCTGGTGGTCGATCTCCACGGCGACGACACGCAGGTGACGAGCATCGCCTTCGATGGCTCGGGCCGCGCCTACTACACGACCGGCGGCAGCTTCGGCCCGGGCAACTTCGGCGTGATCAACGTGGACTCGGGCACCACGACCCGGGAGCTGAGTGACATCGCGGCCGGCCACGGCATCACCTACGACGCCTACTCGCACACCCTGTTCCTCTTCGGGGGCGACACCATCATGCAGATCGACCCCCGCCACCTCCAGCACCCCGTGTCGGAGCTGACCGTACCCGACGTGCAGATCGACCAGGGGACGACCGACGGCCACGGGCACCTGTTCGCCGCCAGCAACTACGGGCAGCTGGTGGTGGTCGACTACCACCTGTCGGGTCAGCTCCAGAGCCCCCAGAACCGCGTGACCGTTTTGCACCTGCGCAACGACCTCGACGACATCGCGCCCCTGGTCGGCCCCGGCGCGGCGGCCGCCGGCGGCCGGCAGTGGCTCGGGACCGCCGCCGCCCTGCTCGGGGTGCTCTTCGTGGCCGGGTTGGCGGGGCTCGGCTGGCCTGCCCTGCGCGCCCGCTCGAGGTTGCCCAGCTGGGACATCCGGCGGCGAGAGGCCGAGCGGCGGCCCGGCCTCGGGCGCCGCGGCACCCGCCGGGCACCACCGCCGGCGCAGCCGGCACCCCGGAAGACCCGGCCCCGGCGCTCCCGCCCGGTTCGGCGACGTGCCCGCTGAGGGCGGGCGCCAGGGCGGCTCCCGCCCGGGCGTGCGCGACGGCGGCGCTGCCGCAGGCGGCGGTGAGGCCGTCACCGCCCGGCCATGAACGCCGGATGTACACTTCGCCCGGAGGAGTTGCCGCCGGCGGGCCCTGGCGGAAGGGCCGGGCTCGGCGAC
>DATGLW010000031.1:0-14304 GCA_035293965.1 Acidimicrobiales bacterium | reverse complement strand
CGAGTGCTCCCTGCCCGCGCCCTCGCTTCCGGCCGCCATGATGCCGGGGCCGGCGCCGGTCACCACCATCCAGCCGGCCTCGGCCAGGTGGGCGGCAAGGTCCCGTGCCAGTACGTACACGGGGTCCTCGGGCTCGGTGCGGGCCGAACCGAACATCGTCATCTTGCGGACGGTGCGGTACGGACGGAACACGCGGAAGGCCTCGGTCATCTCGGCGAGGGCCGCGTCGGCGATCTTGAGATCGCCGACGCCGATCCCCTCCCGCGCCAACTCCCACACGGTAGCGAGCAGCGAGCGCATGAGGTCGGCCTGGATGGGGGAGAGCGGCCGATCGCCCGCCAGCGCCTCATAGGCAGCGTTGATCACCTCCTCTCGGGGGCGTTCCGCGGCCTCGATGATGTCGTGGAGATCGCGATCGCTGCGGAAGGGCGAGGTGCTCACGTTCCCACCGGCGCCGCTGCGACGCGCCCGTACAGGGTGGTCCGTTGGGCGAGCGGCCGGCCGATTGGCGCCACGAGCTCCTCGAAGTCCGACACATCCATGCGCTGCCCGTGGGTGGCCCCGGCCGCCCGGGAGATGTTCTCGTCCATGAGCGTGCCACCCAGGTCGTTGGCACCTGCCCGCAGGGCCTGCCGGGCACCGTCCATGCCCATCTTCACCCAGCTCACCTGCACGCTGTCGATCGCCCCGCTGTACGCGATGCGACCGACGGCATGCATCAGGAGGGCTTCGCGAAAGGTGGGCCCTCGGCGAGCCCGGCGCTGGAGGTAGATGGGCGTGGCCATGTGGACGAACGGCAACGGCACGAACTCGGTGAAGCCGCCCGTCTCCCGCTGCAATGCACGAGTGCGCACCATGTGCCTGGCCCAGCTGATCGGCTGCTCGACCGACCCGAACATGATGGTGACGTTGGAACGAAGGCCGACCCGGTGAGCTGTCCGGTGCGCCTCCAGCCATTCCGCTGTGTCGATCTTGTCCGGGCAGATGATCGCTCGCACGTCGTCGTCGAGGATCTCTGCCGCGGTGCCCGGCAACGTCTTCAGGCCCGCTTCCTTCAGCCGGATCAGGTACTCGTCGAGCGAGATACCGGAACGGCGCGCCCCCTCGGTCACCTCCAGGGCGGTGAACCCGTGGATGTGGATGTGCTCGGAGCCAGCCCGCACAGCCCGGACCACGTCGAGGTAGTACTCACCGTCGAACGACGGGTGGATGCCCCCTTGGAGGCACACCTCGGTCGCCCCCGCCCGCTCCGCCTCGATCACCCGCCGCGTGATCTCGTCGAGGTCGAGCAAGTAGGGCGATCCCCGCAGGTTGAGAGACAGAGGCCCCTTCGAGAAGGCGCAGAACCGGCACTTGAACGTGCAGACGTTGGTGTAATTGATGTTGCGGTTGACGACGTAGGTCACCTCGTCGCCGATGGTGGACGCCCGCAGATCGTCGGCGACTTCGGCCACCTTGCGCACGTCCGGTCCCCGCGCCGAGAAGAGCGTGACGATCTCGGCCTCGCCGACCTCTTGACCGAGCGCGACCCCGGCCAGGACCTCGTCGACCGGCCCCCTCGCGCTCCCGTTCCTCCCTCGCCGAAGAGGGACCCCAGCTTGCGGGATCGGGCTCGCGCTGCTGGCCGCGCCGACCGGATCACCAGAGGGCGAACCGACGATGCTGGGTGGTGGCACCGCTCCGCCGGAGCACCATTCGCTGTCGCGCGCCAGGCCTTCGGCGTCGCTCGCGTCCAGCACGGAGAACCGCACCCCGGGGTCGAGCCACCGCTCGGGGCGCAAGGCGTACGAGGGGTACAAGGTAAGGCGAGGCGCCAGCGTGTGTCCGCCAGCTTCCGTCGCGCGGCGAAGGACCTCGAGGGTTGGCCACGCCCGCTCGGGGTTGACGTGGTCGGC
Source organism: Acidimicrobiales bacterium (assembly GCA_035293965.1). Classification (GTDB taxonomy): domain Bacteria; phylum Actinomycetota; class Acidimicrobiia; order Acidimicrobiales; family RAAP-2; genus DATGLW01. The sequence continues at coordinate 12,409 of DATGLW010000031.1, read as the reverse complement.
CGTCACTGGGGACACGCCGCCCCAGTCGTCGATGCCTGCCTCGAGCAGCGGCACGAGGTCGTCGGAGAGGTTCGGCGGCGCCTGCAGGTGCACGTCGGGAGGCAGGATGAGCCTCGCCGCGGCGATCGACCACAGCAGCTCCTCGGGAGGGCACGGCGGGTGCGAGGCCATGGCCGTCCCGGGCTTCGGCAGGAAGTTCTGGATGATCACCTCCTGGACGTGCCCGTAGCGGCGATGGGACGCAGCGATCGCCTCGAGCGCCGCCAGGCGATCGGCTCGGGTCTCGCCGATGCCGACGAGGATGCCGGTGGTGAACGGAACCGCGAGCTCGCCCGCGGCGTCGAGGGTCGCCAGTCGCCGCGCGGCCGCCTTGTCGGGCGAGCGGCGGTGCGCCGGCACCTCGGCCAGCGTCTCGACCATCATCCCCTGGCTGGCCGTCACCGGCCGCAGCGAGGCCAGCTCCTGGCGGTCCAGGGCGCCGGCGTTGGCATGGGGCAGGAGGCCGGTCTCCTCGAGCACGGCCGCGCACGCGTCGGCCAGGTACTCGAGGGTCGACTGGTAGCCGGAAGCAGCCAGCCACGCCCGCGCCGAGGCGTAGCGCAGCTCCGGGCGCTCGCCGAGGGTGAACAGCGCTTCGTGGCAGCCGGCCTTCCGCCCTGCACGCGCGATGGCCAGCACCTCGTCCTTCGTGAGGTAGGGACCCGAGAGCCTCGCCGGCGCCTTGGCGAAGGTGCAGTAGCCGCAGCGGTCCCGGCACAGCATCGTGAGCGGGATGAAGACCTTCGGCGAGAAGGTCACGCGGGATCCGTGAGCACGGTCGCGAACCCGGCGGGCCTCGTCCATCAGCTCGGCAAGCCCTGCTTGCAGGAGTTCGTGGGTCATCGGGCCTCCTCGTACGCCCCCCGGTCGATCAGCCAACGCACCTCCCCGGCCCGCACCCTCGCCGCCGGCAGGTCCTCGGCACTACGCAGCCGGCTCACAGCCTCGCGCTTGGAGGGTCCGGACACCGTGAACACTGCCAGGCGGGCTGCGGCGATGGCCGGGAGGGTCAGCGTCAGGCGCGGGTGGGGATTGGCGCCGCGGGGGTCTCTGGTCGCCACCACCAGCTCGGACGGTCCGGCGTCGAGGGAATCGGAGCCGGGGAACAGCGACGCCGTGTGCCCGTCGGGTCCGAGCCCGAGATGGACCAGGTCGAGACCTCCCCCGGCCAGCACCTCGGCGATCACCTGCTGGTAGGCAGCCGCGCATACCTGCAGGGGCGCGTCGGTCGGAATGGGCCGGAAGGAGCCCACTTGCCCCACACGGTCGAGCAGGGCCTCGCGCACCATGCGCTGGTTGGCGTCTGGGTGGTCCGCCGGCACCCAGCGCTCGTCGCCGAGGTAGACGTCGACTGCCGCCCAGTCGATCCGGGCCACGGCGTCGCCCGCGAGCCGCTCGTAACACGAACGAGCCGTGTCGCCCCCCGACAGCACGAGGGAGAACCTCGGGCCCTGGCGCCGCTCGAAGGCGTCGACCACCACGTTCACGAACTCGCCGGCGACGTCCTCCACCGGTCGGATGCCAGCCAGCGGATCGACCAGGGAGGTCATGGCTCCGGGACCCGCCATGCGTCACCGGACCGCTCGAGCAGCAGGTCAGCGATATGGGGTCCCCAGCTGCCTGCCGGGTAGAAGTGGAGGCCAGCACCGGGTGGCTCGGCCCACGCCTCCAGGTAGGGCTCGACGATCCGCCAGGCCTGCTCGACCTCGTCGGCACGGATGAACAGGGTGGCGTCGCCGCACATGGCGTCGTGGAGCAGCCGCTGGTAGCCGTCCATGGCGGCGGCCGCCTCGAAGAACGAGCGGTAGAGGAAGTCCATGGCCACCGACTGGACCCTGAACGTCTCGCCGGGGACCTTGGCCCCGAAATGCAGGCTGATGCCCTCGTCGGGCTGGATCCGCAGCACGAGAGTGTTCGGCCTGAGCTGGCGGGCCATGACCCCTTCGAAGGCCAGGAAGGGCACCCGGTGGAACTGCAGCGCCACCTCGGTCACCCGGGCCGGCAGCCGCTTACCCGTCCGCACGTACACGGGCACCCCGGCCCAGCGCCAGTTCTCGACCCGCAGGCGCAGCGCCACGAACGTCTCGGTCGTGCTGTGCGGATCGACCCCGTCCTCCTCCCGGTACGCCTTGACCGGCTGGCCGTCGACGACGCCGCGCGTGTACTGCCCGCGCACCGACTTGTCCACTGCCTCGTCGGCGGTGGGGATGTCGACCGCCTTGAGCAACTTGACCTTCTCGTCGCGCACGTGCTGGGCGTCCATCCCCGTCGGCGGCTCCATCAACGTGAGCGACAGCACCTGCATCACGTGGTTCTGGACGATGTCCCGCAATGCCCCTGCCTTCTCGTAGAAGCCGCCGCGGTGCTCGACGCCGATGGACTCGGCCACGGTGATCTGCACCTGCTCGACGTAGCGCCGGTTCCAGACGGGCTCGAAGATCGCGTTCGCGAAGCGCAGGGCGAGGACGTTCTGGACCGTCTCCTTGCCCATGTAGTGGTCGATACGAAAGATCTGGTCCTCGTCGAATGCCTGGTGCACGGCCGCGTCGAGGGCCAGCGCGCTCTGCAGGTCGTGGCCGTAGGGCTTCTCGACCACCAACCTGACGAAGCGCCCGCTGCGCCCCGGTTGGTTGCACCCTTCCTTGGCCAGGGCCCCGGTTATGGCGTCGAACATGTCGGGGACGGTCGCCAGGTAGTAGACCCGGTTGCCCGACGTGCCGTACTCGCGGTCCGCTTCCTCGATGACCTCCTTGAGGCGGTCGAAGGTCTCGGTGGCCGCGTACTCGCCGGCGACGTAGCGGAAACGGGCCACGAGATCTCGCCACGCCGGCCCGGCACCGGGGCAGGCGTCGATGGCCACCCTGCGGAACTCGTCGTCGGTCCAGGGGGTCCGCGCCACGCCGATGACCGTGAACGAGTCGTTGAGGCGCTTCGCATCGGCCAACCCCGCAAGGGCTGGGAGGAGCTTGCGGGCGGTCAAGTCGCCCGACGCCCCGAAGATCACCAGCACCAGTGGTGGTGTCCGCTGCGGAGGCGGCGCGCCGATGTCGACGGTCGTCATCGGTGGCCCGTCGGCCCGAGGCCCGATGGTGGCACGCCCGATGGTGGCACGCCCGACGACCCGGTGCCCACCGCCGCCGGGGCGGCCTTGGCCGCCAATGCCCGGAGCAAATCGTCGAACGACGCGGCGAACGCACGGACCCCCTGCTCCTCGAGGGTCGCCGCCACGTCCGCCATGTCGACCCCGACCTCGCCGAGGCGCTCGAGCACCGAGACCGCGTCCTCCACGCCGGCATCGAGGGTCCGCGACACCGAACCGTGGTCGAGGAACGCCTCGATGGTCCCCTCGGGCATCGTGTTGACCGTGTCGGGCCCGATGAGGGAGTCCACGTAGAGGAGGTCCGGGTAGGCGGGGTTCTTGGTGGACGTCGACGCCCACAGGGGGCGCTGGGTGCGGGCCCCACGCGCCGCCAACGCCTCCCAGCGAGGCCCGCGAAAGGCCTGGAGGAAGTGCTGGTAGGCCACCTTGGCCTGGGCGACGGCCGCTTGCCCCCGCAGCGCGAGGATCTCGGCGCGACCCTCGGGGCCGGCGAGGACCTCCAGCCGGCGGTCGACCTCCGTGTCGACCCGGCTGACGAAGAAGGACGCCACGCTGTGGACCCGCGACAGGTCGGTCCATCCCGAGCGGACGAGGGCCTCGAGGCCCGACAGGTAGGCTTCGACGACGGCGTCGTAGCGGTCGAGCCCGAAGATCAGGGTCACGTTCACGCTGCGGCCGGTGCCGACCAGCTGCTCGATGGCAGTGAGGCCCGCCTCGGTGGCGGGCACCTTGACCAGCAGGTTCGGCAGGGCAATGCGCTCGTGCAACTGGTTCGCTGCCGCCACCGTACCTGCGGTGTCGTGCGCCAGGCGAGGTGCCACCTCGAGGGATGCGAAGCCGTCGCCGCCCTCCGAGCGCTCGTAGAGGGGTCCCAGCACCTCGAGAGCCTGCGTGATGTCGCGGACGACGAGCTCCCAGTACGCGGCCTCCACCGGATCGGCCGGCACGAGCGCGGCGAACTGCTCGTCGTAGGCTGCCGATCCCTCGATCGCCTTGGCGAAGATGGTCGGGTTGGACGTCACCCCGCGGATGCCGGACGCGACGAGGGAAGCAAGGTACCCGCCCTCGAGCCAGTCGCGCACCAGGTTGTCGACCCAGGGGCTCTGACCCTGCCGGTCGTAGAGCTCATGGAGCCGGTTCTGGAGTCCTGTCACACGCGGTCCTCCTGTGCGTCGGGCGATGCAGCGGACCCGTCGCCGGCGGGAGTCACGGCGCCGGCGGGAGTCACTCGGGCTGTGGGCGCCTGGCCGGTGTCGTGCCAGGGGACGGTGCCGCCCCGCTGGGCGGGCCTCCAGGTGCCAGGGCCCCCGGACGCACAGTCCCCGGTGCCACGGTACCGGGTTGCAGGGCGCCGGGCTGCCGGGCACCCGGTTGCAGGGCGCCGGGCTGCCGGGCGCCCGGTTGCAGGGTCCCGGCTCGCACGGCGGCAAGGAGACCGAGTGCCCGCTCGGCGACGTTGCCGGCCGTGAACCCAAGCTTGGCCAGGACGACCGGGCCCGGGGCCGAGGCACCGAAGGCATCGAGCGTGACGGTCGCGTCCACGTAGCGCTCCCACCCCAGGGAGGCCCCGGCCTCCACCCCGAGGCGGGGCACGCCTGGCGGCAGGACGGCGTCGTGGTAGGCAGGGTCCTGTTCCTCGAACCACTCCCAGCACACCAGCGAGACGACCCTGGCCCGCACGTTCCGCTCCGACAGCAGCCGGGCCGCCTCCACGCACAGGTGGACCTCGCTGCCCGAGCTCACGAGCACCACGTCGGGCGGCGAAGCCGCTTCGTCGACGAGCACGTAGGCGCCCCGTGGCACACCGGTGGCGGCGCGAGCGGCCGTCTCCGCCAGCACCGGCACGTCCTGGCGGGTGAGCACGAGGCCAGTCGGACCCGCCGCCTCGACCGACAGGCGCCACGCCTGGGCACACTCGTTGGCGTCAGCGGGCCGCACGACCGCCAGGCCGGGCATGGCGCGCAGCGAGGCTAGGTGCTCCACGGGCTGGTGGGTGGGGCCGTCCTCGCCGAGGCCCACCGAGTCGTGCGTCCACGAGTAGACCACGTGGGCCCTCGAGAGGGCCGCGAGGCGGACAGCCGGCCGCATGTAGTCGCTGAACACGAAGAAGGTCCCACCGACCGGCAACACGCCGCCGTGGTGCGCCATGCCGGTCATGGCAGCCGCCATGGTGTGCTCGCGGATCCCGTAGTGGAGCTGGCGGCCCCCGGGGTCGGTCCTCGACTGGACGCCGTCGCCGCCGGTGTCGCCCGCTGCTGCGCCGAGGTCCATGCCTGTGTTGCCGGTGAGGTCGGCGGCACCGACCACGAGGCCGGGCAGGAGACCGGCGGTCGCCTTGATGCACTCGTTGAGCGCTCGCCGAGTGGCCAGCGCGGTGCCGGCCTCGAACGCTGGCACCTTCGCCTCCCATCCTGGCAGCGCGCGTCCGGCCTGGGCGGCCTCCCAGGCAGCACGGTCACCCTGGTAGGCGTCCAGCCGTCGTTCCCATTCGGCCCGCGCCGTCTGCCCGCGCCTGCCGGCTCTTCGGTAGAAGCCGAGCACCTCGTCGGGAACCCAGAACGACTGCTCGGGGGGCAGCCCCAGGATCTCCTTGGTCGCCCGGACCTCGGCGGGGGGGAACGGCTCGCCATGGGCCCGGGCGGTGTCGGTCAGCGACGGCGACGGCCAGCCGATGTGGCTCCGGAGCACGATCAGCGAGGGCCGGTCGTCGGCCGCCATGGCGCGTCGGAGAGCCGACTCGATGACCTCGAGGTCGTTGGCCGCCTCGCCGATGTCCTGGACGTCCCATCCATAGGCCTCGAACCGCCGGGCCACGTCGTCGCTGCAGGCGAGAGAGGTCGGTCCGTCGATCGTGATCCGGTTGTCGTCGTAGACGCACACCAGCCGCCCCAGACCGAGATGGCCGGCCAGCGAGGCCGCCTCGTGGGACACACCCTCCTCGAAGCAGCCGTCGCCGGCGATGACGAACGTGTGGTGATCGCACAGCTCCGGGCCGAACCTGGCGCGAAGGAAACGTTCGGCGATGCCCATGCCCACCGCATTCGCCAGTCCCTGGCCGAGGGGGCCGGTCGTGACCTCGACGCCTGGGGTGTGGAGACGTTCGGGGTGCCCAGGAGTGCGGCTTCCCCACTGGCGGAAGGCCCGCAGGTCGTCGAGCGAGATGTCATAGCCGGTCAGGAAGAGCATGGCGTACAGGAGAATGGACGCGTGCCCGTTCGACAGCACGAAGCGATCGCGGTCGGGCCAGGCAGGCTCGGTGGGGTCGTAGCGCATGATCCGCGTCCAGAGGACGTGCGCGAGCGGGGCGAGCGCCATGGCGGTCCCCGTGTGGCCCGACTTGGCCCGTGCCGGGGCGTCCATCGCGATGCCCCGGACGACATCGATGCAGGCGCGCTCGATCAGGGCCATGTCAGCCGTCGATGGAGCAGCCTCCGGCACGGCGCTCACCCTATCCAGCACGGCAACGGACGACGGGACGCGTCAGCAGGCAGAGGACCACCTCCTGGCCGACTCGCAGATCGGCCGATCAGCCGATCGAGCGATCTGCGGATCGGCTGACCGGTGCCGGCCACGGCAGAGTGACGACCGTCGTGTCGATCCACCCGAGCTCACCCCGCCGGGCCAGGAGCAAGGTGCCTGCCGACGTTCGATGCTTGCGACCTGGTCGGTTGCCACGTCAGGATGTGGCTGCCGCATCGGCGCAGGGACGGGGTGCGTCGCGGTGGCGCCCCGGTGCGTTACGGCAGGGCACGAGCCGGCGTGGCTGAGAGACGGGCGGGGGCTGAGAGACGGGCGGGTGGCTGAGAGACGGGCGGGCCCGGGAAGGATCGGGAAGCCGGGAAGGATCGGGCAAGGGTGGCCGGGTGGCCGGGTGGCCGATTGTGGCCCGTAGCTCGCCGGCTGCCCGGCAGGAGGATGGCCGACATCACGTCCGGGAGGTGACGGCAGGGAGGGCGAGGAGGAGAGCGAGTGCGGTTCGTCGGGAGCGACAGAGGTGCCGGAGGTGCCGGCCGGCGAAGTGCCGGCAGAGACGGCGGGCGACACAGCAGCGGCATGCGCGAGAGCGGGACGGCCGCCGCCAGGCTCGTCGTCGACTACGTCAAGCAGGAGACGCTCCAACCGCTGCGGGGGCTCGGGCGGTTCATGGTGTTCGGTATCGCGGGGTCCATTGCGGTGGCCGCCGGCGTGGTCCTGCTCCTGATCGGCGTCCTTCGCATCCTGCAGACCGAGACGGGTGCCTTCCATGGGAACCTTTCCTGGGTCCCGTACCTCATCGTCCTGGCCCTTGCCGGCGTGGTGATCGGCCTCGCCGGATGGCGGATCGTGTCGGGCCCGGCTCGCCGTCGCCTGCCGGCCCACGAGCGTGACCGCGACTGACCGGCGATGTGGCCGACAGCATGCCGGCGACCTCACCCGGCGCAAGGCCTCGGGAGTGACGGGCACCTGACTGGTGGCGGGTGCCTGCGTCGAGGTGGCTGGCTCGAGAAGCCGGCAGAGAGACATCGCGGTCGAGAATCCGGCAGAGGGATGCTGCAGAAGAGAGAGATGGTGCACGCATGAGGAGCGACGACCGCAACCGGTACTCGAGCGAGGGGAGCGCGTGACCGATGGCAGCGCGAACCGATGGTCGGAGGATCACCCGCGATGACCTGGAGGAGGCGTTTGCCCGAGTGCTGGGCACCGGGGAGTCGGCGGCCCGTGCTGCCGCGCCCAAGGCAGTGGTCGTGGGCGCTGCAGCCGTGGCGGCGCTCGCCGCCCTCGCCTACATGGCCGGCCGGCGCCGAGGCAGGCGGCGCTCTGCCGTCGTCGAGATCCGGCGCCTCTGACCGGCAACCCGGTGTCTCCGGCCGGCAACCATGAGCGGAGCCTGGCCGCCCACCGCGACCGGCCACCAGAAGAAGAGCGTCGCCCTTTCCGGGTGGCACCACCGAGCCGCGTTGCGCCGGCGAGCACTCGCCACCGCGCCCGGGGGCTGCCGCGGACTCGAGAAGGCGTAGGACGCGTCGAGAAGGCATAGGACCCAACAGGTAGGAGCCGCAGAGACGATGGACGCATTGCTTCGACGACTGCTCCGGACGGCGTTTCGTCGGGGCCTCGGTACGGGGTCCCCGGCCTGGCTCCTCCTCGGGGCCGCGGCGTGGCTGCTCCGCAGGGCCCGGCGGAGGCAGGATGCGCCGGTGCTGTCGGTGCCCGTGCGGGTCGGTGACCGCCTCCTCCTCACGCTTCGTGGCCCCGGGGACCGCCCCGGCGACGAGTCCGGCGGCGTCACTGAGCACGGCAACGACTGACCGGGTGCCATGGGCGAGATCGCGGCAGCAGGCCCCTTCCGCGCCGGCGAGCGCGTGCTGCTCGTCGATCCCAAGGAGCGCCGCTACCTCGTCACCCTCGTGCCTTCCTCGCAGTTCCACACGCATGCCGGTGTCGTCGCGCACGACGACGTCATCGGGCGTGAGGAAGGCACGTTGGTGCAGGGCTCCACCGGTCGCGCCTTCCTGGCCGTTCGGCCCACCCTCGCCGACGTGATCCTCAAGATGCCTCGCGGGGCGCAAGTGATCTATCCCAAGGACCTGGGGGCGATCGTGATCGCGGCCGATCTCGGCCCCGGCGTGCGGGTCCTCGAGGCCGGTGTCGGCTCTGGCGCTCTCTCGATGGCCGCGCTGCGAGCCGGAGCCTCGGTGATCGGCTACGAGGTTCGCGACGACTTTGCCGCCCGCGCCCGTGCGAACGTCCGGCAGTTCCTCGGGGACGACGCCGACTATCGGGTCGAGATCCGCGACGTCACCGACGGGATCGACGGCGTCTTCGACCGGGTCCTGCTCGACCTGCCCGAGCCGTGGCGCGTCCTCCCGCACGCGGCCAGCTCACTCCGACCGGGCGGGATCCTGCTCGCCTACCTGCCGACGATCAACCAGACGTCCCTCCTCCGCTCCGCCTTGGCAGAGGGTCCGTGGGGGCTCAGCGAGACCTCGGAGACGCTGCGGCGGACGTGGCATGTCGAGCGCCGCTCCGTGCGCCCCGACCACCGCATGGTCGGCCACACGGGCTTCCTCACGACCGCCAGGCGGCTCGCCGGCTGACTGGCCGCTGCCGCGCTCGTCGTGGTCAGAGCCGGCATTCGTCCCAGGCCCAGCCCAGCTCAGGGATCCGGCCCAGCTCAAGAGCAGTCCAGCTCAGGAGCAGTCCAGCTCAGGGATCCGGCCCAGCCGGGGGAACTGGCCAGGCTGGGGGAACTGGCCCAGCTGGGGAGCAGGGTCAGACGAGACCCGGGCGGGACTGCCCACGAGCCCCGGTGGAGGGGCCGGCCAAGGTCAATCGCGCTCGATGAAGATGCACTCGCCCGGACACTCCTCGGAGGCCTCCACCACGGCATCCTCGAGGTCCTCGGGCACGAGCGCCATGCTGCCTGAGCCGCCCGGCTCGTTCAGGATGCTGTCGCCCTCTTTGACGTAGGCCAGCCCGTCGTCGAGCAGGGTGAAGACTGCAGGCGCGATCTCTTCGCACAGACCGTCCCCCGTGCAGAGATCCTGGTCGATCCAGACCTTCATTCCTCGCCTTTCTCGCCGCCACTCAACGTTCCTGCCCGCCCCGTCGGACCCGGTCCGAGCCATCGTGCCCGTCGTCGTCCGCCCGGTGGTACGTGCGGGCCGGCCCTCCTGCAACGACTGCCGCTCCGGCTGCGGCCGCCCATGCCGGCAGGCACCCTCCCGGTGCCCAACCCACACCTTATACGAGCCGTCCCAGCGCCTCGGCAACCGGCCGTCAAGACGTTCCTGGCACTGTCCCGCCAGTGAGCTCCGGTCGGGACCGAAGCCGGTGGACGCCGGGGCAAGGGCCGAGCTCCCGCGCGCCACGGGTCTCCGCTCCGCGCAGAACCCAGAGGTCCAGGTGCTGGCTCTCCGACGAAGCGCCAGGACGTGGCGGGGGGTGGGGCAGGTCCCGGCCGCGGAGGCTGCGTGCATCGGCCGTTGAGGCCTCACCTCACTCGGGGGTGCCCCTCCTCGTCTGGTGACACCTGCAGGTTCCCGGTTGGACCCGTGTGCGGGGGGTGACGCCTCCCGGTGGAGGTCCGGGTGCCATAGTGCGCGCGTCCCGTCGGTGCCCGGTAGGGTGACCGCGAGTCGGCCATGTGGGAGGTGATTCCGACGTCTGGACCACAGCACCACGAGCACCAGACCGACCAGGCCGCCGAGATCGAGTCCCTGCGGGCACAGCTCGCCACGGCCGAAGAGGAGGTCCACGCCCTTCGCCGCCGACTCCAGGAGAGCCCGGGGAGGGTACAGGCGCTCGAGGAGCGCCTCCTCGAGACCAAGGGGCAGCTCGCGCACGCGGCGTCGCAGAACGAGAAATTGGCCTTCACCCTGCAGCAGGCCAAGGAGCAGCTCGCCGCCCTGCGCGAGGAGGTGGAGAAGCTCACGCAGCCGCCGGCCGCGTACGGCACGTTCCTCGGGCTCAACGACGACGGAACGGTCGACGTGTTCTCCGGGGGTCGCAAGATGCGCGTCGCCCTTCACCCCGACATCGACCCGACTGCCATCCGCCGGGGGAACGAGGTCGTCCTCAACGAGTCGCTCAACGTGGTCCACGTGCGCGAAGGCGAGCTGTCGGGCGAGGTCGTCACGCTGAAGGAGATGCTCGAGGACGGCCGCCGCGCGCTCATCTTCGCCCGGGCCGACGAGGAGCGGGTGGTCGAGCTGTCCGACGATCTCCTCGGCGTGCACCTGCGCGCCGGCGACGCGGTCCTCATGGACTCTCGGACCCAGCTCCTCATCGAGAAGCTCCCGCGGCCCGAGGTGGAAGAGCTGGTGCTCGAGGAGGTCCCCGACATCACGTATGCGGACGTGGGTGGCCTCGACGCCCAGATCGAGGCCATCACCGATGCCGTCGAGCTGCCGTACCTGCACCGCGAGCTCTTCGCCACGTACCGCCTCCCCGCGCCCAAGGGCATCCTGCTGTACGGGCCGCCGGGGTGCGGGAAGACGCTGATCGCCAAGGCCGTCGCCAATTCCCTGGCCCGCAAGGTGGGGGAGGCGACGGGCAACAAGGACATCCGCAGCTACTTCCTCAACATCAAGGGACCCGAGCTGCTGAACAAGTACGTGGGCGAGACCGAGCGCCAGATCCGGCTCGTGTTCCAGCGGGCGCGCGAGAAGGCGGCCGAGGGCGTGCCCGTCATCGTCTTCTTCGACGAGATGGACTCGCTCTTCCGCACCCGGGGCACCGGCATCAGTTCGGACATGGAGTCCACGATCGTGCCTCAGCTGCTGGCCGAGATCGACGGTGTCGAGGCACTGCGCGACGTCATCGTGATCGGCGCGTCCAACCGCGAGGACCTCATCGACCCCGCGATCCTGCGGCCGGGCCGGCTCGACGTGAAGATCAAGATCGAGCGCCCCGACGAGGCGGCGGCCGCTCAGATCTTCTCCCGCTACCTCACGGCGGACCTTCCCCTCGACGCCGGCGAGGTCGAGCGGCTCGGCGGCGGCGACGCCGCGAAGGCGGCGCAGGCCATGATCGAGAAGACGGTCACAGAGATGTACCGGGCCGACGACGACAACCGCTTCCTCGAGGTCACCTACCAGAACGGCGACAAGGAGGTCCTCTTCTACCGTGATTTCGCCTCCGGAGCGATGATCGAGAACATCGTGCGGCGGGCCAAGAAGCTGGCCATCAAGCGGGAGATCGCCGGCGACACCCCTGGCATCCGCACGGAGGACCTCCTTGCGTCGATCCGCCAGGAGTACAAGGAGAACGAGGACCTGCCCAACACCACCAACCCCGACGACTGGGCGCGGATCTCGGGCAAGAAGGGTGAGAGGATCGTCTACGTGCGCACCCTGCTGACCGAGGACCGCGAGGTCCACGGCGGTCGCTCGATCGAGCGCGTGGGGACCGGCCAGTACCTGTGACGGGGCGCTCCTCGGTCGCCTGGAGCCGGGCGTCGGCACCCCCCATCGCTCGGATCACCGGGATCACCGGGTCGATCAGCCACCCACCATGCCACCGGCACCGGCACCGGCCATGTCACCGCCACCCGCTATGTCACCGGCACCGGCCATGTCACCGCCACCCGCCATGTCACCGCTACCCGCCATGTCACCGGCGCTCGCCCGTACCGGGCGGTCACCCCGCTTCAGGTCGTTCCCGCGGCACGCCCTGGGGGAGCAAGTAGGGTCGCGGCGTGGCCATTCCGAAGGTCTGCGGGATCGAGACCGAGTACGGCATCCACGTCACGAGCCCTGACGGCAACCCGATCGCCGCCTCGTCGCTGCT
>DATGLW010000030.1:0-3627 GCA_035293965.1 Acidimicrobiales bacterium | reverse complement strand
GGCGGCGATGGGCCTGGCCGGTCCTGCCCACGGCGGCACTGGTGGTGGTGCTGGCGGGCACGCTGGCCGCGATCAGGCTGGCGCGTCCGGGTGCGGCGGCCGTGGTGGACAGCACCCTGCCGGATCGGACGGTGGTCGCCGGATCGCCCGCGGCGCTGCCGTGGCCGGCGAGCGGGCAGGCGGCCGTGGCCATACCGGCGATCGGCGTGCAGGCTCGATCCGGGCCGCAAGTGCCAGCTCCCGTTGCCAGCCTGACCAAGATGATGACCGCGCTCGTCGTGCTGCACGACCATCCTCTGCGCGCTGGCGGCCAGGGCCCTGCGCTGATCGTGACCTTCTCGGACGTCGCCGAGTACGAGGAGGACGTCGCGACCGGTCAGGCCCGCGTGGCGGTCGCTCCGGGCGAGGTCCTGAGCGAGCGCCAGGCACTGACGGGCCTCATCGTGCGCTCGGGGAACAACCTGGCCGACATGCTGGCTCGCTGGGACGCCGGCTCGGTGCCGGCCTTCGTCGCGAAGATGAACGCCACGGCCGCCCGCCTCGGCATGACCCATACGCACTATGCCGACGCCTCGGGGCTCGACGCCGCATCGACGTCCACGCCCGCCGACCAGCTGAAGGTGGCGGCCGCCGACCTGGCGATCCCCGCCTTCGCCGAGATCGCGGCCATGCCGTCCGCCGTGCTGCCTGTGGCCGGGAGGGTCGACTCCTTCACGCCGCTCGTCGGCGTGCCGGGGGTGGTCGGGGTGAAGTCGGGCTTCACGAGCGCCGCCGGCGGGTGCGACGTCCTGGCCCTGTCCCAGCGCGTTGCCGGGCGGCGGGTCGTCGCGCTCGCCGCCGTCACGGGCGTGCAGGGTGTCCCGGGCGTGACCGACGTGATCGCGGCGGCCGGGTTCGAGGCGCTGCGGCTGGCCGCGGCCGCCGACGCGCAGGTGGTGCCGGTGCGCCTCGTTCGGCCGGGCGAGGAGGTGGCGGAGGTTGGGACCGCCGGCCGATCGGTGCCCGCCGTGGCGACCTCGGGGGTGTGGCTCCCGGCATGGCCCGGCCAGGTGGTGCGCCGGCACCTCGAGGTGGACGATGCGCCGAGGGCCGGCGCCGCCGCAGGCACCCTGTTCGCCCGCGAGGCGTTCGCCGTGGGCGACGAACACGCGAGCTCGCCGGTCCGCCTCGGCGCCCGTCTCCCCAGCCGGACGGTTGCTCAACGCCTATTCTGACCCGGTGCGAGCCCGCGTCCCCGCATCGGCGGCCAACCTCGGCCCTGGGTTCGACACGCTGGCGGTCGCCCTCGATCTCTACGTGGAGGTCGCCGTGGAGCCCGCGTCGCGGCTGCACGTCCGCAGCGAGGGCGAAGGTGCAGGGCTGGCCGACGACGCCGGGCACCTGGCGGCCCGGGTGGCCATGGATGTCGTCGGCCACGACCGCCTGGCCATCTCCGTGCGCTCGGAGATACCGGTTGCCCGCGGCCTGGGCTCGTCGGCCGCGCTCGCCGTGGCGGCCGCTGCCGCAGCGGGCTCGCCCGACCCCCTCGGGGTGGCCGCCCGCGTCGACGGCCACCCCGAGAACGCCGCGGCCAGCGTGACGGGGGGACTGGTGACCGCGACCATGGTGCGCGGCGCCGTCCGGCTGGCGCCGCTCCCGCTCGACCCCTCGCTCGTGTTCGTCGTGGTGGTGCCGGATCGATCCCTGCCCACGGCGCGCGCCCGGCGCGCCCTGCCGGCGCGGGTGCCCCGTGAGGACGCAGCGTTCAACCTCGGTCGGATGGGCCTGCTGCTCGCAGGTTTGGCAGACCATCGCCGGCTGGTGCGCGAGGCGGCGGAGGACCGCCTCCACCAGGACTACCGGGCGCCGCTCTTCCCCGAGGCCCCCAAGATCCTGGCGGGCCTGCTCGACGCGGGGGCGCTGGCGGCATGCTGGTCCGGTGCCGGTCCGAGCCTGCTCGGCATCTGCACGGCGGGCAGGGCGCCGAGCGTGCGCGTGTCGGCGGAGGACTGCCTCAGGGAGGCGGGGGTCACGGGCCGGGCGCTCGTGCTCCACGCCGACCGGACCGGCCTCGTGACCGGCGAGGCGGCGGCGCTGCGGCGCCGCGAGCCGGCGCGCAACGAGCCCGGCGGGCGGGCCGGTTCGGGCACAGCGGGGCGTACACTGCCGGGGTGACCCGCAAGTTCGTGATCCGCACCTTCGGGTGCCAGATGAACGAGCACGACTCGGAGCGCCTCGCCGGATTGCTGATGGCCGACGGCTTGGAGCCCGCCGCCGACCTCGACGACGCCGACGTCGTCGTCTTCAACACCTGCTGCATCCGCGAGAACGCCGACAACCGCCTGTACGGGAACCTGGGGCACCTCAAGGCGTTGCGCCAGGCACGGCCAGGCCTGCAGATCGCCGTGGGCGGCTGCCTGGCCCAGAAGGACCGCGATCTCATCCGGCAGCGGGCGGGCCACGTGGACGTCGTCTTCGGTACCCACAACCTGGCACGCGCTCCCGAGCTGCTGCGGCGGGCGGCGGCCGAGGGCCCCATCGTCGAGGTCGTCGACGCCCCGGGTGCCGACCCTGCCGGTGCGCTCGCCCGCCCCACCGGTCCGCCTGGCGCCGAGCCGCTCCGGGCACAGCCGCACGCGGCGTGGGTCACGATCCAGACCGGGTGCGACAACTCGTGCACCTTCTGCATCGTGCCCTCGGTGCGCGGCCCCGAGGTGAGCCGCGCGTTCGACGACGTGGTCGGCGAAGTGCGGTCCCTCGCCCGGCGTGGGGTGGTGGAGGTCACCCTGCTCGGCCAGAACGTCAACTCCTACGGTCGCGACCTCACGCGGCGCCGCCCGCTCTTTGCCGACCTGCTGCGCGCGGTGGGGTCGGTCGAGGGTATCCGGCGGGTCCGGTTCACGAGCCCGCACCCCAAGGACCTCCGGCCCGAGACGATCGCGGCCATGGCGGAGACCCCGGCGGTCTGCGAGCAGCTCCACCTGCCGCTGCAGTCGGGGAGCGACCGGGTCCTTGCCGCCATGCACCGGGGCTACGACTCGGCGCGGTACCTCGCCCGGCTCAGGGCGGCACGCGAGGCGGTCCCCGACCTGGCCGTCACCACCGACGTCATCGTCGGCTTCCCGGGCGAGACGGAGGCGGACTTCGAGGACACCCTCGCGGTGGTCGCCGAAGCCGGCTTCGACAGCGCCTACACCTTCGAGTACTCACCGCGCCCTGGCACGCCGGCCGCGGCCATGACCGACCGCTTCATCGAGCCCGACGTGGTGGCCGATCGTTTCGAGCGCCTGCGCGCAGTGGTCGAACGCGCCGCCCTACGCGCCCACCAGGCCCGGGTGGGGCGGACCGAGGAGGTGCTCGTCGAGGGCCCGAGCAGGCGCGACCGGTCGGTCCTCGCCGGGCGGACCCGGCAGGGCAAGCTCGTGCACTTCGCAGCTTCCGGCACCCCCGTGCCTGCCGGCGCGTTCGTCGAGGTCGCCATCGCATCGGCGGCGCCCCATCACCTGAGCGGCTCGCTCGTCGCGGTGACGGGAGCGCCACGCCACCGGGCGCGGATCCCCGTCGCGTCGGCCTGAGCCGTGGCGACCGTGGCCCTCGTGGGCACCACGGCCTCGGGCAAGTCGGCGCTCGCCCTCGCGGCGGCGTCGC
>DATGLW010000029.1:0-3744 GCA_035293965.1 Acidimicrobiales bacterium | reverse complement strand
GGTGCACCGAGACGTACCGCGACAACAACCAGTCGAACGGGACCGTGTCCTTCGACGGTGGCGCCGTGTGGCTGGTGCAGTACCAGTCGAACTCGAACGGCACCACCTTCGACGGCGACTACGCCTGCTGACCGGGAACCGGGAGCTCCGAGGCGCGCCCCGGTCGACGGCGACCGCCGGGCGGCCCGGTCACGTCCCAGGCGCCAACCAGGTTCCGGGGGTGGGTGGCGTGCCGCAATCGCCCCAGGGCGCGTGCGCCCAGCCCGCCGAGCGCTGCGAGGCGGAGGGTGCCGCCGCAGGCAGCCCGCTCCCGCACGGCAGGCCCCCCCCAACTGAGCTCCCGGCAACCGGGCCCCCCGCACCCGATGCCGACCCTCGGGCACCTCCCTCGGTCACGGGAGGGGCGCTCGGCCCACCGCTTTGGATCGGGTGCGGCGGAGGGTCGGGCGCGCCGGGGGCACCGCTGTCGCTCGGGGCCGATGGCGGGCCACCCAGCGCAGCCGGGGCCGGCCCCGCGCCAGCCCGGGTGGTGCCACCCCCGCTCGCCGCCGGGTCGGCGGGGCCCGCCGGCGTCGGAGCCGCTGCAGGCACCTGCGCCGACGTCGCACCCTGGGCGGGTGGCACCCCCGGCGGCGCGGCGGGCACCGCCACGGGTGCGGCGGGCAGAGGAGGCGCACTGCCCGTTCGGGCGGGGTCGCCGGCGACGCCCGACGCTGGCGATGCGGCCTGCACCGGCGAGCCAGGACCTCGGGACCGGTCGAAGCGGGCCGGCGAAGGAACCCGAGGCGCGAAACGTGCCAGCGCTTGCTCGCGACCGGCACCGCCGTGGGCGGGCCCGCCCGTCGAGCCCCCGATGCCGAGGACGGCACAGGTGAGGGAGGTCGCCACGGCCGCGGCCGTGACCACGGCGGTCGCCACCGCCGGTCCTCCGGCGGTGGCGAGGGGACCCCGCCGGAGCGCTCGAAGACAGGCGGTGGCCGTGGTGCTGGCAGCCCGCAGGGCGTGGTGCGACCGGCGCAGGGCGCGCCCGATCACGGCTGCCCAGAGGAGCGGCGCGAGGCCGTAGGCCTTGCGCATCGCCGAGCGCAGCTCGCGGGCCTCTTCCAGCCGGGCCCGGCAGGCAGCGCAGCGCGCCGTGTGCTCCTCCACCGTCGCGCCGACGCGTCGACCGGCACGTCCGCTCACGTATCGCGCCAGCTTGTCGTTGCAGGCCCGGCAGGCGGGCGGGGCATCGACGTCGAGGGGCGGCGCCACGAAGCGTTGCCGCAGGCTGGCGCGGGCTCGGTGGAGCAGCTGGTGGAGGGCGTTCGGCGAGATGTCCAGGCCTGCCGCGACCTCGGCGAGCGGCCGGCCCTCGACGTCGACCATCGTGATGGCGTCGCGCTGGCGCCGGTCCAGCGCACGCAGCGCCGCCCTGGCGCGAACGGCATCCTCGCCGTGCTCGAGAGCGGCCTCCGGGCTGCTGCCGACCGGTGGGGCTGGAGTGACCCCCGCCGGCAGGGCGGGCCGCGGCTGCCTGCGAGCGGCCTGGCGCGCCTCGTTGCGCACGCATGCGGCCAGGTAGGCAGGGAAGGAGGCCGGCTGGCGCAGGTTGGCGATGCCGCCGAACGCGGCGGCAAAGCCGTCGACCGCAGCCTCCTCGGCCGCGTGGGGGGTCGACGCGGCAGCGCGAGCCACGCTCCAGGCGAGCGGCCAGCAGCGCCGGAACAGCGCGGCGAAGGCGAGCTCGTCGCCGCCGGCCGCGGCGACCACGCACTCTCCCACCGTCGCCTTCGTCCACCGCGACGACACGTTCCGCAGGCCCTTCCGCCGGGCAACCCTGCGGCCCCGCCACCGGAGCCACCCGCGCCAACGATAGCCCGACTCCCCATCGCATGGAACGGTCGAGCGCGGCGAGCAGCCGGCGCCGCAGCATTGGTGACGGCGCCATCGTGGTGTGCGACCGCGCTCGAGCGGGTGCCGGCAGGACCGTTCCGTCGGCCAGGCCCCGTGGCTCAGGGCTGTCCCGTAAGGGGGGGCGGAGCCGGGCATCTGGAAGAGAGAGATTGAGGAGGCCGCAGAACCATGACCCCGCCGACGACACGCCCCCGCCAACCGCTCCACCTGGTCCTCGCCGCCCAGACGAAGGCGGGCCCAGGGAGCGCGGCGCGGCGCCCTGTCGTCCCGAAGCTGTGGCACGCGGTCGAGATGCGGCCCGACGGCCCGGCTGGCCGGGCCCTCTGCGGTTGGCAGTACAACCAGCAGTGGCTCTACGCCAACCTGGAGTGGTCGGTCATCTGGAAGCCGCGCTGCCCCTACTGCGAGGCGCTCGCCGCCTGAGGCGGGACCCCGCCAGCAGCGGGCCGACGCTGGGGAGCCGGGTTGCGCTGCCCGCCCCGACCACCCACCCGGCCCACCCGCTCGGGCGGCGCTACGTTGCGTGGGGCCGACGATCGGGGAGAGGTGGTCCATGGAGCGGCGTTTCGAGGGCAAGGTCGCAGTCGTGACGGGAGCCGGGGCCGGCATCGGGCGCACCTACGCCCGGCGATTCGGCGCCGAGGGAGCGGCCGTGGTGGTCGCCGACGTCGACGCGCAGGCAGCCGAGCGGGTCGCCAAGGAGCTGACGGCCGCCGGCGTGCCTGCCCTGGCCGCCGCCTTCGACGTGGTGGACGACGCGGGCGCGGCCGCCATGGTCGAGGCGGCCACCGCCGAGCTCGGGGGGATCGACGTCCTGGTCAACAATGCCGGCGTCCACCTGCACCACGCCCAGCCCCCCTACAGCCGCGAGGCGCTCCCCCAGTGGCGCCGCGTGCTCGACGTGAACGTCATCGGGGCGCTCAACTGCGCCGTGGCCTGCCGACCGTCGATGCGAGAGCGAGGCGGCGGCGTGGTCGTGAACCAGTCGTCGATGGCGGCGTACGCGGGCGGGGGAGCCTACGGCGTCTCGAAGCTGGCGCTCAACGCCCTGACCGTGTCGCTGGCGGGCGAGCTGGCCGACGACGGCATCCGGGTGAACGGCATCGCGCCGGGGCTCGTCGACTCGGAGGCAGCCATGGCGGCACTGCCGGCCGACCTCAAGGACCGGATCGTGGCCGGCCAGGCCATCAAGCGGCTGGGCCGCATGGAGGACCTGGCCGACATGGTCCTGTTCCTGTGCTCCGACGCGGCGAGCTTCGTGACCGGCCAGACCTTCCTCGTCGACGGCGGGCACACGAAGAAGCCGTACTGAGCTGAACCCGCTCAGGCGTGCAGCGCGCGCACCCACTCGTCGACGCTGCGCACGCTCGCCCGGCGAGGGAACACCTTGTCGAGCAGCACGCGATGGACCTCGTCGTCTGCATCCGCGCAGGCGTCGCGCAGGACCACGGCCCCGAAGTCGAGATCGGCTGCCTCGCACAGCGTGGACAGCACGACGCCGCTCGTCGCCACGCCGGCCAGCACCACCGTGGTGATGCCGGAAGCACGCAGGACGAGCTCGAGGTCGCTCCCGGAAAAGGCGCTCACGCGCTTTTTGGTCACGACGACGTCGCCGGGCTCGGGCGCGATCGCGGGCGGGAAGAGCGCGCCCTCGTCGGCCTCGGTGAACCGCCCGCGGTCGCGCACGGCGGCGAAGACCGGGTTGGCGGGCGACACCTCGGGGTACCCGGCGCGGAACAGGAGGCGCACGTAGACGACCGGCAGGCCCGCCGCGCGGGCGCCTGCGATGGCCCGGCCC
Source organism: Acidimicrobiales bacterium (assembly GCA_035293965.1). Lineage (GTDB taxonomy): Bacteria > Actinomycetota > Acidimicrobiia > Acidimicrobiales > RAAP-2 > DATGLW01. The sequence continues at coordinate 50 of DATGLW010000029.1, read as the reverse complement.
ACGGCGGCGACCACCTCCGACGACCCGCCGACTCGCTCGAGCACGCCCTG
>DATGLW010000028.1:0-45043 GCA_035293965.1 Acidimicrobiales bacterium | reverse complement strand
GAGGGCTACGGGATCACGACGGACGACCTCGACCACGCAGCCGGGGCGAACGGCGTGGCCGTCGAGCCGGGCGACGTCGTGCTCGTCCGGACCGGTTACGGCGCCCAGCGCCACGCCTACCGCGAACGCGTTCCGCAGCTCGCGACCGCCGCGGGGTCGACCGACCGGTCGTCCCTTCCCCACCTGCCGGGCCTCCACGCGTCGACGCTGCCATGGTTCCGTGAGCACGACGTGGCGGTGGTCGGCACCGACACCGGCACCGACTGCCGGCCACCCACGCACGGATGGATCGCACCCTTCCACGTGGTGGCCATGTGCGCGATGGGCATGTGGGTCCTCGACAACTTCGAGCTCGAGGAGCTCGCACGTACCTGCCGCGAGCTCGGTCGCTGGACCTTCATGATCGTCATCGCGCCGATCCGGTTCAAGAACACCACGGGGTCACCGGTGAACCCGATCGCGATCTTCTGAAGCGGAACTCGTGTGGCCGACGTGCCGCGGCGGCCGCCACGCGGCGGGCGCACCGCGGCCGGCGTGCCAGTCTCGCTGGGGGACGCTGCGGGCCGTCACCGGCTCCGGCGGGCGGGGGCCGTGTTAGGGTCGAGCCGATGGGGGTTGTCGACGCCGGCAGGTTCCACCGGCTGGGCCTGGCCGTCCGCGACGTTGACGCTGCCGAAGGGTGGCTCCGCCGTACCTTCGGCGCGGCGCGGACCAAAGGCACGGGCGCCCCGCACCAGCGTGCCGAAGCCGGCACGCATGCCGCCGACGAGCCGGACATGCGGGGGGCCTCGACCCGCCTGCTGTGGCACGGCGGGTACCCGGCCATCCTCCTCGGTGCCGCCGACGAGGACAGCGTGATCGGACGGTTCCTGCAACGGTGGGGGCCGGGGCTGCACTCGGTTGCGTGGGAGATCGGGGACATGTGGGCTGCGGAGCACCGTCTGCGCGACCGGGGCATCCGCATCGCGGCCGTCAACGTTGCCGGCCGCCACTTCTTCATGCACCCCCAGGACACCCATGGGCTGCTCATGGAGTGGACGGACACGTTCTTCGTCGACGACCATCGCCCGACCGAACGGCTGGACCCGGCGCGCGTGACCGTCGCCCCCGCGGAGGGCGGGGGCGAGGTGGAGGGGGCCGCGCTGGCCTGGGTGACCGCAGTGGTGCGCGACGCTGCGTCGACGGCGGCCTTCCTGGGCGACCTCGCCGGGGCCCGCCCCGTGGCGGGCAACGCGCAGCGCGACGCACGGGTCGAGACGACCGTCGACGTTGCCGTCGGCGACGTCACGATCCGCCTGGTGACCCCCCGTACGCCCGCAAGCGCCTACCATGCCGTCCTCGAGGCCGGGCCCCGCCTGTGGTCCTACGCACTTCGCGTGCCGCACCTCGATGCCGCCCTGGAGGCGCTCGAACGGCACGGCGTGAGGGTCTGCGGGCGCGAGGGTGGCCTCGCGTGGACGGATCCCGCGTCGACGATGGGCATACCGATGGAGCTGACCGGCTGACCGCCGCGGGCGGCTGCTTGCGGGGGTGCGGCACGCCCATGGGCCGGGACCGCCGGAGGACCCGAACCGACGACGGAGGTGAGCACGCAGTGGAGCACCGGATCATCTCGGCCGACTCGCACATGCTCGTGCGCGAGAAGGAGTTCCTCGAGCACCTGCCGCACCGGTACCACGAGGTGTGGCGCGACACCCTCCAGTGGCCGCCCAAAGGGCCCGCGCCCGTGCAGGAGAACCGCTCCGAGCTGCTGGCCGCCGCCGGCAGGGCCGGCGAGTGGGACCCAGCCGAGCGCCTGAAGGACATGGACGCCGACGGTGTCGACGCCGAGGTGCTCTACATCGACAACCTGGCTGGCTCGCGCTTCTTCAAGCTTCCCCGCGAGGCCTGCCTGGCGGCCTTCGAGGCGCTGAACTCGGCAGCGGCTGACTTCGCGTCGGCCGACCCCGGCCGGTTGGTGCCGGTGTACCTGCTCCCCGTGAACGACGTCGCGGCGGCGGTGGAGGAGCTGCAGCGCCTGGCAGGGCTCGGGGCGCGGGCCCTCCAGCTGCCCCTCTACCCGACCGATGCCCGGATCCCGCCCTACTACGACCCCGTGTACGAGCCCCTGTGGTCCGCCGCCGAGGAGGCCGGAGTCCCCATCAGCCTGCACGTGTGCCCCCCGGGCGGACGGGGGCTCAGCGCCGACCCGACGCCGGCTCGCGGCCTCTTCCAGGCGATGCCGCCGATCTTCATGTCCCAAGCCCTGAGCGAGTGGATCGTGACCGGCATCTTCGTCCGCCATCCGGGGCTCCGCGTGGTGCTGGTCGAGGCCGGCCTCGGGTGGATCCCCTACATGCTCGACCGCCTCGACCGGGTTGCGGTGAAGAGCAAGTGGAAGGAGCGGGGCATGGATCTGCCTGAGCTGCCCAGCTACTACTGGCACCACCACATGAGCGCCACCTTCGAGGAAGACGAGCTCGGGCTCTCGCTTCGGCACCTGATCGGGGTGGACAACCTGTTGTGGGCGACCGACTACCCGCACCCGGACAGCACGTGGCCCGAGTCACAGCAGGTGATCACGATGCAGTTCGCGTCCTGTACGCCTGACGAGCGCGACCGCATGATCCGCGCCAACGCCGCCCGGCTCTACCGCCTGTGAGCCCGCACGGCGGCGGGGCGCGCCCTCGCCTCGCCTGCCGCCGGCCTGGGGTGTGGCAAGGTGGCACCGAGGTGGCACGGAGACGTCCGGTGCCGGCCGGGGCGGATCCCCGGCCCCGGCCAGCCGGCAACGCCGGCCACCCGGCCGGGGCGACGAGCCCGGGCGACGAGGGCCGACGAGCCCGGCGCGACGAGGAGGTAGGTGATGGTTCGGGAGCAGCGCAGAGGTCGGCGGATCGCCATGGACCGGACCGAGCTGGACGCCTTCTTGCGCGAGGAGCGCACGTGCCGGCTCGGCACCGTCAGCGTCGCCGGTCATCCGCACGTCACGCCACTGTGGTTCGCGTGGGACGGCACGTCGGTGTGGATCAACTCGATCGTGAAGAGCCAGCGATGGACCGACCTCCAGCGCGACCCGCGGGTGAGCATCATGGTCGACGCCGGCCGCGAGTACGGCGAGTTGCGGGGCGTGGAGCTCATCGGCAGCGTGGTGCAGGTCGGGGAGGCCCCGAGGACCGCCGCTCCGAACCCTGAGCTCGCCGAGCCCGAGCGCCTCTACGCGCAGAAGTACCAGGGGGGTGGCGACTTCCATCCCGATGGACGGCACGCGTGGCTTCGCATGACCCCGGACAAGGTGGTGAGCTGGGACTTCCGCAAGCTCGGCGCCTGATCCGCCGACCCCAGCGCCCGTGGACGTGGTGGATCGGGCCTTGCGGGACCAGGCCCCTGGATTTGCGTTTACGAACGTGTTACGTTGCCACTGGAAGGCCCAGTCGTGCGCCACCGGCGGCGATGGAGAAGGGGGAAGGTCGAGGGATCAGGTCTTGCAGCCAGCCGTCCCATCGGAGGGGGGCGCTTCGGCCGGCGAACGGGGGGGCCGGTGAGAGCGCTGGGACGAGGCGACGGGCCGGGGCTCACGGTCGAATGACCGGCGAACCCCGGCTCTGTCGCGATTGGGGCGTGCGCGCGGGGGCGTGCTAGGAGAAGTGCGGCACGTAGGCCATGATCCCGGCCACGTAGTGCCTGGTCGCCGGGAACATCCCCTGGCGGGTCACCGAGGCGAGGCCCTGGTAGTAGCCGGCCAGGGCCATCTGCTGGTTCCCCCCCGTCAGGACCAGCAGGTCGTGCAGGAGGGCGGCCGACATCTCGATGTTGTCGGACGCGGCCCGCGGATCGAGCGCCGGGTTGCCGAGCCGGACCTGCATCCGCAGGACGGTGCTCGGCTCCAGTTGCCCGATCCCGATAGCCCCGGTGGCCGATACGACGTTGGTCTGCCAGCCGGACTCCCACCAGCACAGGGCCTCGAGGAGGTTGGCCGGCACGCCGAAGGCGGCGGCCCAGCGCTGGAAGATCGGCCGCAGCTGCAGGCGGTCGGGGTGAGCGAGGAGGAGGGGCGGCAAGCCGGACGGCCCCTGTTGGACCACGTAGGCAACTGGGGCCATCGTGGCTCCGGCACCCGGCGCCGGCACCGTCAGCTTCGACCCGATGACGATGTGGTTGGGGTTCGTGATGCCGTTGGCGCTTGCCAGGGCGGCCACCGTGGTGCCGTACCGGTGGGCGATCGCCGTGAGGGTGTCGCCGGGGGCCACGGTGACCGTGCCCGACGCGGGGCCCACGCGCGCCGCGCCGGGATCGGGGAGCACGAGGGTGGTGCCGATGACGATGTGGTTGGGGTTCGTGATGCCGTTGGCGCTTGCCAGGGCGGCCACCGTGGTGCCGTAACGGTGGGCGATCGCCGTGAGGGTGTCGCCGGGGACCACTCGCACGGACGCCGCGCCAGCAGGTGCCTCCCAGCCGACGGCAAGGCACCCGAGGGCAATGCCCCCGAGGGCGATGCCGCCGAGCACCGTCGCCACCGCCGTGGCGCCGATGAGAAGCCGAATGCCGCCGTGCCGCGGCCCCGCCGCCCGCCTCACAAATCCCCAGTGTTGCCCAGGTAGGGGGCTCGCCACAAGGGCGCGCTCGCCGATTGCCGGGCTGCCTGGGGCTCGGTCCGGCTCAGACGCCGGGCGGGGCACCCACGCGGTGCTCGTAGCCCGGCAGCGGTGACCGGTGCAGGCACCCGTCGCAATTCATGTGCACGGGGCCCGTCAATGCCTCGTCATACCTGTTCCATACCAGTTGCACGAGCCGGTCGTCGGGGCCCATGTGCGGCGCGGTCACCACCGCGGCGGCCGGGTTGGCGGCGGCCCAGGCAGCGGCTTGCTCGGCGATCCTGTCCACCAGCACCCCGGTGAACAAGAAGTAGGGGACGACCACGATACGACGGGCGCCGAGCCGGTGGCAGCGGTCGAGGGCGCCGGCGACGCTCGGCCGGGCAAGCGACACGAACGCCGGCTCCACGAGTGCCAGCGGGGGTGGGCCCTCCGGCAGCTCTGCGCCCGCCTGGTCGCCTCGCGGCAAGCCGGTTCGCTCGTTGCCTTCCTGCAGCTCGCCGCCGGGCAGGTCGGGGAGCGGGCGCGCCAGGTGGCGCCCGTCGGCCAGGAGACGAGCCGCCTTGGCCAGGTCGGCGTTCGCGTCGGGGTCTGTCGAGCCCCGCCCGACGACCACGACGGCGTCGGGCGTGCCGCCCGGCAGCGACGCCGAAGCCGCTGCCACCCGCTCGCCGACCACCTCGAGGACGGCGGGGTGCACGCCGAGGTCCCGACCGTAGGTGAAGCGGATGCCTGGGTGCCGGCGCCGAGCCCGGGCAAGCGCGGCAGGGCCGTCGTCCTTGAGGTGGCCGGCAGCCAGGAGCACGAGGGGCACCGCCACGACCGCCGGCACGTCCGAGGCCGCCGCCAGCCCGGCAGCCTCGTCGAGGGCGTCGTCGAGGCCGGGCTCGACGAACTCGATCGCGCCGCTGGCCACTGGCACGCCGGGCCTGGCGGCGACGAGCTTCGCCACGAACCGCCGCAGCTCGGTCGCCCCGGCGGCGGCACGGCTGCCGTGGCCGATCGCCAGCATGGGCGGCCGCTGGTCGCCCCTGGACGGTGAGCCGGCCAGCCGGGCCAGGGCGTTCACGATCGCCGCCGCCACGGCCGCCCCGCCCCGCTCGCCGCGCAGGGCGATGACCGGCACGCCGGCCGCCGCTGCCACCTGCAGCAGCTCCTCCTTGGAGCTGGCGGCCCCCACGAACCCCACCGGCACGCCGACGACCAGCGCGGGGCGCAGCGAGCCGTCGGCCAGGCGCCGGTTGACCTCGGCCAGCGCCGTGGGGGCGCACCCGACCACGACGACCGCGCCGCTCGGGTGCTCGCTGGCCGCCCGGGCCATGGCTGCGGCCGAGCGGCTCGGGTGGCCTCCGGCGTCGGCAACGGCGGCGAGCAGGCACCGGGCGCCGGGCACCGACACCGCCGACCGCACCATCTCGACGTCGCAGATCACCGGAGCCTGGCCGCGCAGCGCCTCGACGCCGGCCGCCACCGCCCGCTCGTCGACGACGAGCGACGCGACGAGGCTCGGGTCGGCGGTGGCGTGCACCACCCGCGCCGCGACCGCTGCCGGACCGGGCGGCCAGGATGCGAGATCGACCCGCCGGTGCAGGATCCGGTAGCTCTCGGCCTCGATGGGGTGGACCGGGCGGCCCGGCTCCTGGCCGGGATCCTGGCTGCCGCTCGACGGGCTCGCACTCGACGGGCTCACACTCGACGGGCTGCCGCTCGACGGGCCGGCACTCGACGGGCTGGCAGTCAACGGGCCGCCCCTTCGATCGCGCCCCGCGGGCAGATCTCGACGCAGGCGAGGCAACCGGTGCAGCGGTCGTCGACGACCGCCGGGCGCCGGGGGGCGGGCAGCAGCGCGCGGGTCGGGCACGTGGCGAGGCACGCACCGCAGGCAGTGCACGCTTCGGTCACGACCACCGTTAGGACCGGGGCGGTCGCAGCCGTCACGGCGACACCTCCTGCGCTTCTCGGGACGGGGCCATCCGGCGTCGCCCGTCGGGGGGCTGCAGGCCGCGGGGCGTGACCATCCGCCCGCCGGCCAGCCGGGTGCTGCTCGCACCCACGATCACGCACGTCGTCATGCTCACCTGGTCGCAGGGTAGGTCGCCGAGGGTGGTCCACAGCACGCGTTCGCCCGGTCGGGTGGCGTCGGTCACGAGCCCCACCGGGGTGCCGGGCGCCCGGTGCTCGAGGAGCAACGCCTTCACCCGCTCGATCTGCCAGGTGCGGCGCGACGACCTCGGGTTGTAGAGGACGAGGACGTAGTCGGCGCGGGCGGCCGCCTCGACCCGGGCCTGGATCGACGACCACGGGGTGTGGAGGTCCGAGAGGCTGACCACGGCATGGTCGTGGCCGAGAGGGGCACCGAGCAGCGCCGCGGCCGCCAGCGACGCCGTGACGCCGGGCACCACGGTCACCTCCGGGCCGCCGACGTTGCCGACGGACCCTGCCAGCTCGAGGAGGGGTGACGCCATGGCGTACACGCCCGGGTCGCCCGAGCACACGAGCGCCACCCTGCGCCCGGCGCCGGCCGCGGCCAGCGCTGCCTGGGCCCGATCCAGCTCCTCGCCGAGCTCGAAGCCCTGCACCTCCTGGTGAGGACCGAGGAGGTCCTCACACTGGCGCAGGTAGCCGTGGTAGCCGACCACGACCTCGGCGTGGCGGACCGCTGCGACGGCAGCGGGGGTGCGGTGCCCGATTCCCCCAGGGCCGAGCCCCACCACGGTGAGCTCCCCGCGGGGGTGGGCCCTGCGGGCCACGGCGAGCGTCACCCTCGGCGACACCGTCTTGGGGACGACCAGCGTCGCGCCCGGACCGCCGGCGGCGAGCGCCGCCGCCTCGGCGACCGACGGGGTCCCCACCGCTGCCCGGACCCGCTCGCTCGGGGAGGGCACCGCGACGGCCGCCAGGACGCTCGGAGCGAAGGAGCGCAGTCGGGCACCCGTGGCCTCGGCCAGCGACCGCACGGCCGGGTGGCCTGCCCGGCGGTCGATGGTCGCCACGTCCCCGATCGAGGACCTCGACAGGCTTCCCCGGTCGAGGGCACCCTCGAGGGCCGCTGCCGCATCTGCCGGCGTGGCGTCCGAGGCGGTGCCCACCCCCACCACGAGCGAAGGGGGGCGCAGGGCAACGGTGGGCGCCTCTTCGGCGTCGGTTGCCCGCACCAGGTCGGTGACGAGCACCCGGGGGCGCACCATCGCGCCGCGTCTTGGCGGGGCCGGCGCCGTAGTGGCCAGCGCCAGCAAGGGCGCGGGCAGAGGCCAACCGATCGGGTTCACGATCTCCACTCCCTGGCCGTTCACGAGGGCCGCGCTCACCGCCGCCAGGGCGCCCGGGGCCGCTTCCGCCACCATCCCGGGCAGCTGGTCGAGCGCCGGCACCCCGAGGCTGTCGGTGGCGGTGGTCACGACCGGCTCGCAGCCCAAGAGCCCGGCGACCTCGGTGGCGAGGTGGTTCCCCCCTCGGGCATGGCTCCCGCAGACGACCACCGCGTGGCGCCCGGCGTCGTCGACGCACACCACCGCCGGGTCGCTCGCCTTGTCGCCCAGCAGTGGCGCCAGCAGGCGGACGGTGGCCCCCACGGCCATCACGACGACGAAGCCGTCGACGTCGTGCCAGTGCCGGCGGAGGGTCGCGGCCGGCTGCCCGTGCACGGCGGGGTACGGGAGCCGTTCGGCGATGCGGCGGCCCGGCTCGGTGACCGACAGGGTCAGGACCTTCACTGCGCGCCGTCCTGCTCGCGGCCCGGACCCCACACCACGAAGACCGGGTTGTGGGCGGCCAGGCGCAGGCCCCCGTCGGGCAGGGTCTCGCCCCGCGACACCGACAGCTCGACCACGTTGCCGAGGAGCGCCGCCGCCGCCACCGCGCGGTCCATGGCGGCGAAGGTGGCAACGAGCCGGCCACCGGGGCGGAGCCGGTCGAGCACGGCCCGCAGGACCGCCAGCCCGCCGCCGCCGACGAAGGCGCGGTCGGGTGGCGGGAGCTCCCCGAGGACCTCGGGGGCCCTCCCGTGCACCACGTGCACGCCCACGCCCGCCGTTGCCGAGCCGGCGCTGACGGCGGCGGCTGCTTCGGCCGACTGCTCCACGGCCAGCACGGTCAGCCCCGGCCGGGCCAGGGCGCACTCGATCCCGACGCTGCCCGTGCCTGCGCCGACGTCCCACAGCACGCCAGCCGCCGGCAGGTCCAGCTTGCCGAGCACGACCGAGCGGACCTCGGGCTTGGTGACCATCCCGGCTCGCCGGCTCGCCAGCCTGCCCAGGCCCGGGCTCCAGGCGAGGACCTTGTCGTCGGCAGCAGGCGGCCCGTCCGGCGCCGGGCCGGTCGTGGACGGGCTCCACCCGAGGAGCGGCAACCCGGCCGGCCCGACGAGCACGACCACCGACAGGGGATCGAAGCGTCCGGCGGCCAGCTCCGCCAGCGAGAGCTCGCGGACCTCCTCGTCGCCGGTGCCGAGGCGGCTGCAGACCGCCACCAGGTCGGCGCTCGCCCCCGCCTCGAGCATGGCCGCCCCCACCGCCTCGGGCGGCGCGGAGGGGGAGGTCAGGACGGCGACCTTGGCCGCGGTCCGCATGGCGCGGGCCGCTTCGACCAGGTCGCGCCCGTGCACCGAGACCACCATCGCGTCGTCCCAGGGCAGCCCCACGCGGGCGAAGGCGAGCGACACCGACGAGGGAGCGGGCACGATCCGCAATGCCCGCCGACCGACGGCGCGGAGCAGGGCGCGGGCGATTCCGAAGAACCCGGGGTCGCCCGAGGCGAGCACGCACACGAGCTCGCCGGCGTCCACCGCCCGCCGCCGGACCTCGCTCGCCACCGCATCGACGTCGGCACCGATCTCGACGGTGTCGGCCCGGGCCGCGTCCCCGGCCCGGGCCTGGGCCCGCCAGGCGGCGAGCAGGCGGTGACCGGCCACGACCACCTGGGCTGCCGCCAGGGCCTCGCGTCCCTCTGGGCCGAGGCAGTCGAGCCGGTCGCCGACCACGCCCACGACGGTCACGCCACCTCGGGGGGACCGGCCCTCGGGGAGCGCGACGTCAGGCACGTGCCACCGCTTCTCGTCCGTCGAAGTCCACCATCGTCACCGTCACGTCCAGCTTCCCGCCGGCGTGCGCGTGGCAGCGATCGCGCGCCAGCTCGCACATCCGGACGAGGGGCGCGAGGCTACCGGCGGCCACGCAGGCCTCGAAGAAGTGGCGGGCGGTGGCTGTCGCGGTCGCCGCGGTGACGACGGCGTCGGGCGCGCCAGCCTGGCGGGCGATGTCGGCCAGCAGGCCCGTGTCCACGTCCGAGCGGTGGAAGTGGGTCATCATGACGCCTGCCGCGTACTTGGCGATCTTGCCTGCCATCGCCACCACGTCGGCGGCACGCATGCCCGCCGCCGCGCACTGCCGCAGGGCGATGCCCATGAAGTCGCCCACCTCGACCACGGTCACCGGGTCGGCGTCCGGCCACAGCGAGAAGGCGGCCGCCTCGGAGCGGCTCCCGGTGCACAGCACCATCCGGCGCTCTCCCTGCGCGGCGGCCACCTTCACCTGCTGCACCACGCTGGCCCGGTACGAGGCGGTCGAGAACGGCCGCACGATGCCCGTGGTGCCGAGGATCGAGATCCCGCCCACGATGCCGAGCCTGGCGTTGGTGGTCTTGGCCGCCATCTCCTCGCCCCCGGGGACCGAGATGGTCACGACCACCGGCCGGTCCTCGGCTGCGGCCCGCTCCGGGTCGCCCCGGATGCCGGGCACCTCGGACAGGGCGCCGAGGATCATCCGCCGGGGGACCGGGTTGATGGCCGGCGACCCGACGGGCAGTCCCAGGCCTGGCTTGGTGACCGTCCCCACGCCGCGTCCGCCCGCCAGCACGGTGTCGGCGGCGGGGTCCTCGGCCCAGCGGACCTCGGCGGTCAGGTGGGCGCCGTCGGTGCAGTCGGGGTCGTCCCCGGCGTCCTTCACCACGGCTGCCACGGCCGGTCCGCCCGGGGGCACAGATCCCGCCCCTTCCACGGCGAAGCGGACGCGCCGGCCCCCGGGGAGCGCTACTTCGACCGTGGGCGGCACTTCGCCCGTGACCAGCCCGGTCGCCGCGGCTTTGGCCGCCGCGGCGGCGCAGGTGCCGGTCGTGAACCCGCTCCGCAGGCCCTTGCGGCGGGCGGCGACCTCGTCGCTCAGCTCGGGCTCGACCGTTTCGAAGCGCTCCTCAGGCATGGCCGGTCACGTTCCGGCAGTCACGGTCGGCAGCGCACGGCGCGGCTCACGGTCGTTGACCACGGTCGTTGAGCACGGCCGGCGGTCACGGCCGCGGGTCACGGCCGGGGGTCACGGCCGGGGGTCACGGCCGGGGGTCAGGTCGCGGCCGGGGGTCACGGTCCGCAGCGCACGACGCGGCGCCTGGCGAGCCGCCCTGCCGGTCGTGGTGCCGGGAAGCGAGCGCCGCCGGTGGCCGTGGGCGAAGGTGGGATCGTAGAGGTGGCTCCGCGGTGCCCCGCCCGCGAGGGCAGGGCCCACGAGGACGAGGAGGGTGGTGGTGGCCCCCGTGCTCCGGATGCACTCGGCCAGGTGCCCGAGTGTTGTGGTCGCGACCTGCTCGTCCGGCCACGTGGCCCGGACGACCACGGCGGCCGGGGTGTCGGGCGAGAAGGCGCTTGGCGGCGCCAGCAGCTCGGCCTGCAACGCCTCGGGCCGCGCGCCGGAGAGGAAGACGGCCAGCGTGCAGCCGGTGGCGGCGAAGGCGCCGATCGTCTCGGTGCCGGGCACCGAGCGCCGGGTCCGAGCTGCGAGACGGGTCACCACCACGCTCTGGGAGACCTGCGGGACGGTGAGCTCGCGGCCCACGGCGGCGGCGGCGGCCCCCAGGGAGGAGACGCCGGGCACGATCTCGAAGGGCCTGCCGGTCTCGGTGCACCAGTCGATCTGCTCCTGCAGCGCGCCGTAGAGGGACGGGTCTCCTGAGTGCAGGCGGACGATCGCAGCATCGGGGTGGTCGCGGTAGATGCCCAGCACGTCCTCGAGGGTCATGGTGGCCGAGTCGTAGACGGCCGCATCCGGCCGGGCATGGGTGAGCAGCGCCGGCGGGACCAGCGACGAAGCCCACACGACCACGTCGGCCTGGCCGAGACGGGCGGCGCCGCGTACGGTGACGAGGTCGGCAGCGCCCGGCCCGGCACCGACGAAGCTGATCAACCCGGTGCCCGTTCCCCCTCCCGTCTGGTTCCTTCCGGCTCCTGTGCGTGGCTCCCGCGGCGCCACCGTCGTCAGGCCCCCTTCCGAGACGCTCGGGGGACCCTGGGCGGGGAGGTGACGGCCGATGCCGGGTGGAGCGCGCTCGGTGGAAGGTTGCCGGCAGGGGGGACGATGACCGTCGCCAGGTAGGAGGCCGGTGCCTCGGCGGCCTCGGCCAGCGGACCGCACCGCTCGCCCGGCAGGCCGATCAGCTCGCCCAGCACCGCACCGGTGAGCCGCCCGTGCGCCCCGAGCAGGGCTGCGATCGCCGGCAGGTGGCGGCCCCCCTTGTAGACGACGACGGACCTCGTCGGGTCACCGATGACCTCGGCGAGCGAGCCCGTGCCGTCGAGCGCGGTGACGAGCGACAGCGACTGGGAGCCGTCGGTGAGGACGGTGCCCGTGCGGGCCGCGAGCGCCTGGAAGGCGGTGATCCCCGGCACGGTGTCGACGGCCGGCCGCCGCCCGAGGGCCTCGAGGGCGGCCACGAGCGACGGGAAGGTGCTGTAGATGTTCGGGTCGCCCAGCGTGACGAAGGCCACGTGCTCGCCTGCGTCGAGCCATGGGAGCAGCCGCTCGGCTGCCGCCCGGTGGGAGGCGGCCCGGGCGGCGGCGCCCGTGGCCACCCCGTCGGGGGTCATGTCGAAGACCAGCCTGGTGACCGCCAGGTCGGGCAGGGCGTCGCGCACCACGGCCTCGGCGCGCCCCGGAAGGGAGGGGTCGGTGGTGGGCGCGACGACACGGTCGGCCGCCTCCAGTGCGACCATCGCGCCGCGGGTCAGGAGCAGCGGGTCGCCCGGCCCGACGCCGACCCCCGTCAGCCGGGCCTGAGCGACCGGGCGCTCGCGCTGCGGGCCGGCGATCGTCATCGTCGCCCAGGCTAGGACGTCGCGGGCACGGCGGCCGCCTGTGCCTCGGACGCTGGCGTGTCTGCGCCCGCCTGTGCGTCGGACGCCGCCGGGTCCGGCGCTGCGACGCGGGCCGCCGCCGGCGAGGCCTGGTCGGCGAACTGGGTGCGGTACAGCTCGGCGTACAGGCCACCGCGGGCGAGGAGCTCCCGGTGGGTGCCGCGCTCCACGACGCGGCCGCCGTCGACGACCACGACCTCGTCCGCCTCGCGGACCGTCGAGAGGCGGTGGGCGATGACGAGCGAGGTCCGGTCCGCCAGCGCGCTGCGCAGGGCGCGCTGGACGGCGGCCTCGGACTCCGAGTCGAGGTGCGCCGTGGCCTCGTCGAGCACGACCACGTCGGGAGCCTTGAGCATGAGGCGCGCCAGGGCGACCCGCTGCTTCTCGCCTCCAGAGAGCCGGTAGCCGCGCTCGCCGATCACGGTCTCGAGCCCGTCGGGCAGCGAGGCGACCAGGCCGCCGATGTGGGCACGCTCGAGCGCGGCGAGGAGCTCCTCGTCGGTGGCGTCCGGTCTGACGTAGCGCAGGTTCGCACCCAGCGTGTCGTGGAACAGGTGCGGGTCCTGGGTGACCACGCCCACCACGTCGCGCAGCGACGCCGCGGTGGCGTCGCGGACGTCGATGCCGTTGATGCGGACGGCGCCGCGCTCGACGTCGTAGAGGCGGGGGACGAGGGAGGAGATCGTGGTCTTCCCGGCGCCGGAGGGACCGACGAGGGCAACCATCTTGCCGGGGGAGATGGTGAACGACACGTCGTGGAGCACCTCGGTCCTGGGGGCGTCTTCGAGCACCGCGACCGCCTCGAGGGAGGCGAGCGACACCTGCTCGGCGCTCGGGTACGCGAAGTCGACGTGGTCGAGCTCGACGGTGGCCGGGCCCCGGGGGATGGGCACCGCGCCGGGCCGTTCGTCGATCATCGGCACGAGGTCGAGCACCTCGAAGATCCGCTCGAACGACACGAGCGTGGTCATCACGTCGAGGTTCACGTTCGACAGTTGCGTGAGCGGTTGGTAGAGGCGGGCGAGGTAGGCGGTGAGCGCGACGACCGTGCCCACCCCGATCCGGCCGTCGACGGCCGCCACGCCCCCGAACGCGTAGGCGAACGCCGTGGCCAGCGCGGCGGTCAGGGTCAGCGCGACGAAGAACAGCCGCGCGTAGAGCGCCTGGGTGATGCCGATGTCGCGGACACGCCCGGCCCGCTCCTCGAAGTGCCGAGCCTCGTCGTCAGGGTCGCCGAAGAGCTTGACCAGCATGGCCCCGGCCACGTTGAAGCGCTCCTGCATGACCATGTTCATCTCGGCGTTGAGCTGGTAGCTCTCGCGGGTCAGCGCTCCCAGCCGCCGCCCGACGAGGCGGGCCGGCACGAGGAAGACGGGCAGCAGGCCGAGCGCGACGAGGGTCACCTGCCAGGAGAGGACGAACATGGCCACCAGCACGATCACCACGGTCACGATGTTGCCCACCACGTTCGACAGCAGGTCGGTGAAGGCCTGCTGGGCGCCGATCACGTCGTTGTTGAGGCGGCTCACGAGCGCCCCGGTCTGGGTCCGGGTGAAGAACGCGAGCGGCATTCGCTGGATGTGGCGGAACACCTTGGCGCGCATGTCGAAGATGAGGCCCTCGCCGACCACCGCGGAGGCCCGGCGCTCGAAGAGCGACAGCGCGGCATCGGCCACGGCAAGGGCTGCTGCCAGCCCCGAGAGGGCCAGCACCAGGCCGGCTCGGTGCCTGAGGATGCCACGGTCGATGATGGCCCGCAGGATGAGCGGGTTGACGGCGCCGAGCATCGCGTCGAGCACCACGACCGGGAGGAAGATGGCCAGGATGCGCCGGTACGGCACCGCGAAGCGCAGCATGCGGCGCGTCGTGCCCGGCTTGACCCGGTGCTCCAGCACGGAGCGGTCCTGGCGGAACGACCGCAGGCCCCAGCCCGCAGCGGCTCCCATCGACCGACCGGGAGGCATGAGGGTGCTCCTTCCGTAGACGTGCCGGCCCGTCGTGCTGATCGCCACCACCGGTCGGCTCCGCCCGCCACCCTAGGATCGCCGGGCGCACCACGGTCCGCGTTCTCGTGCCGGGGCTCAATCGGAGGGTGGGAGCGCCCCCCGGTGCCCGGTGGCGGCGGCCATGAAGCGCTCCGCGGGTGCCGTGTCCCACCCCAGGTGCAGGTGCAGGTAGGACGCGAAGAGCGTCGGCCCCGCCCAGCCGGCGCGGCTGCGCCCGGCGCGCCCCTCGAGCTCCAGCGCGTCGCCTGGGGGGTCGAGGCGCGAGTAATGCAGCTCGTGGCCCCGCAGCTGCGTGCCCGCCGGGGCGATGGGGCTGTCGCGCCGGCACGTCGCCCTTCGGTACCCGACCGTGACCGAGCCGGTCATGGTGGCGTCGGCCGGGATGGCTCCGCACAGCCGGTGGCCGTCGAGCGAGGCTGCCAACCACAGGAGCCCGCCGCACTCCGCCCAGGTCACCATGCCTTGCGCCATCCCCGCTGCGACGTCGCGTCGCAGCGGCTCGTTCGCGGCCAGCTGCTCGGCGAAGACCTCGGGGAAGCCGCCGCAGGCGTACAGGGCGCGAGCTCCCTGCGGGAGCGCGGGGTCCGTGAGCGGGTCGAAGGGCACCAGCTCGGCGCCGGCCTCGGCCAGGCGCTCGAGGTTGTCCGGGTACGAGAAGCTGAAGGAGGGCCCCGACACGACCGCCACCGGCACCGGCGCGGGTGCGACCCGGCGGGCCGGCGGTCGCTCGGGCGCCTGCAAGGGTGGCGCGCTCCGTGCCAGGCGCTCGACCGCGGCGAGGTCGACGGTGCGTGCCACGGCGTCGGCCAGGCGGCCGACGGACGTCGCGACGGCGGCCCGGTCCTCGACCACGGGCACGAGCCCCAGGTGGCGGTCCCGCCACTGGAGTGCCGGGTCGCGCCGCAGGGCCCCGAGCACGGGCACCTCGCCGCCGGCCAGCGCCTCGCGCAGGATCGCCTCGTGGGTGGGGCTCCCGACGCGGTTCAGCACCAGCCCGGCGACACCGGTGCCCCGTACCCGCTGCAGGTGGCGATGGTAGCCGTCGACGAGGGCCACGACCGAGCCGCTCATCGAGGCTGCGTCGACCACGAGCACGACCGGCGCCTCGAGCAGGCGGGCCACCTCGGCCGTGCTGGCGGCGTCCGTCGCGCCGACTCCGTCGAAGAGCCCCATCACACCTTCGACCACGAGCAGGTCGGCACCTGAGGCGGCCAGGGCGGCCGCTGCCGCGACCGACTCCGGGCCGTTGAGGAACGTGTCGAGGTTGCGCCCGGTGCGGCCGGTCGCCACCTCGTGGTAGCCGGGATCGATGAAGTCGGGCCCCACCTTCGCCGGAGCCACCCGGAGGCCGCGGCGGCGCAGCGCAGCCATGAGCCCGACGGCAACGGTCGTCTTGCCCACCCCGGAGTGGGTGCCGGCGACGACGAGTCGTGCGCCCAGCGGCCGGCTCAGTACTCGATCCCCTTCTTCGCCTTCACGCCGCGGTCGAACACGTGCTTGACCTTGCGCATTTCGGTGACGGTGTCGGCCACTGCCACGAGCTCGGGTGCCGCGTTGCGCCCGGTGAGGACGACGTTGGTCTGGGGCGCCCGCCCGGTGATGCCCTCGACGACCTCGCCGACGGGCACCCATCCGTAGGACACCGCGTAGGTGAGCTCGTCGAGGATGACGAGGTCGTAGTCGCCCGAGGACAGCTTCTGGCGGGCCACCTCCCAGGCGTGACGGCCCTTGGCCGCCGTCTCGTCGAGGTCCGTGGACTCCCACGTGAAGCCGTCCCCGAGCGTGTGCCATTCGATCCCGAGGTGGTCGGCGAGCTTCCGCTCGCCCGTCTTCCACTTGCCACCCTTTACGAACTGCACGACGGCCACCCGCCAACCACGGGCCCAGCCTCGTCCCATGACGCCGAACGCGGCGGACGACTTGCCCTTGCCGTCGCCTGTGTTGAGCAGGACGATCGACTCCTGGCGAGGCACGTCGTCACGCTAGCGCCAGCGACCGGCGGGGCGGGGACGCGAACCCCGGGAGCATGCCGCGCGGGGGAGCTACGCTGGGCTCTGCACCGCAGGGAACCCGGTGGGAGCCCGGGGCTGTCCCGCAACTGTGTCCGGGGAGCGAACCTCACCGATGGCCACGGCCCGAACGGGCGGGAAGGCCGAGGCGAGCGTCGATCCGGAAGCCAGGAGACCTGCGTGCACGCCGGCCGCCGCGGCGCGTGCCGGTGGGGAGGAAGGGCGCGAGGACGCGGTGGGAGACAGAGGGATCACGCTCGTGCTGGGCGGTGCGTCGTCCGGCAAGTCGGAGGTGGCCGAGCGGATCGCTGCAGCCGCGGGCGGCCCCGTCACCTACGTCGCCACGGGGCCGGTCCCCGGCATCGCAGCCGCGAAGGACGTGCCGACGACCCCGGGCGCGGACGACGAGCGGGCGCGTGCGGACTGGCAGGCAGACTGGGGGGCGGACTGGGAGGCGCGGGTGGCGCGCCACCGTGCCCGCCGCCCGCCGCACTGGCGCACCGTGGAGCTGCCGCAGGGGGGCGACCTCGGTGCCGCGTTGCGAGCAGTGGCTGGCGTGGCGCTGGTCGACTCGCTCGGTACGTGGCTGGCCGGCCTTCCCGGCTTCGGCGAGGAGGAGGGGCTGAGCCGCCTGGCCGATGCCCTGCGATGGCGTGAGGCTGCGGGTCTGGCGACCGTGGTGGTGAGCGAGGAGGTCGGGCTGGGGGTGCACCCCGCCACCACGGCCGGCATCGCCTTCCGCGAGGCCATGGGCCGCCTCAACGGGCGGATCGGGGAGCTCGCCGGCGACGTCCTGCTGGTCGTGGCTGGAAGAGTCCTCCCTCTGCCTCGGTTCGACCGGTTCGCCGACCCCGGTGCGCCGTGATCGGCGCCACGAGCGGCGTGCGGCGTGCCCTGGCCTTCCTGACGCCGGTCGGGGGCGCTGCCGAGCCCGGTCCGAGCGCCCTCGGGTGGTTCCCCGTGGTCGGAGCGGCCATCGGGGCGGCCCTGGGGTGCCTGTGGTGGGGAGCGAGCCGGGCCTGGTCGCCGGCCGTGGCGGCGGCCATCGTGGTCGCAGGGGACCTCGCGGCGACTGGGGCGCTCCACTTCGACGGCTTGGTGGACGCGGCGGACGGCCTGCTCCCGCCACTTTCGCGGGCCCGCCGCCTGCAGGTCATGCGCGACCCGTCGGTCGGGGCGTTCGGAGTGGCGGCAGCGGTGGTCGCCCTCCTCGGGCGGTGGGCGGCACTCGCAGCCCTCAGGCCCTCGGTGCTGCTCCTCACCGGGCTGTGGGCAGCTTCACGTGCGGTCATGGCCGTCGTGGCCACGGCAGTGCCGTACGCTCGTGCCGACGACGGCGGGCTTGCGACTGCCTTCCTGCCCCCTGCCCGGCGCCAGGGCAGGGGGCCCGGGGCGGGCCAGGTTGGCGCGGTCGGGCTGGCGGTGGCGGTCGGCTGCGTGACCGCCTGGCGCCCGCTGGCTGGTTGTGCGGCACTGGCATCGGGCGTGGTGGCGTCGGCAGCGCTCGTGTGGCTCGCCTTCCGCCGGCTCGGTGGCTTCACCGGCGACGTGCTCGGCGCAGCCGGCGTCGTCCTCGAGACCGTGGCCCTCGTCGTGGCGGCGGCCAGATGGTGACGTCGGGACGCCGGCGCGGCAGTGCCCGCACGATGCCCCGGAGCACGGGCACCGTGGCAGCAGGCGGCAGCATGCGCGTGCGCGCCGGGCGTGGCCTCGCTGCCAGGGCTGTCGGGGTCGCGTCCGGGCTGGTGCTCGACCACCTGCTCGGGGAGCCCCCGGCGCCCGTGCACCCGGTCGCCCTGTTCGGCCGGGGCATGTCCTTCGTGGAAGGGCGGTGCTGGGCGGACAGGCGTGCGCCCGGCGCGCTGTTCCTCACCACGGGGGCGGGTGCCGCCCTCCTCGCCGGTTCGCTGGCGTCGGCCCTTCTCGGGAGGGCGGGCGGCACGGCGGCAGCGACGGCGCTCGCCGCCGCGGGCACGTCGCTGCGCGAGGCGGCAGGAGGGGTGTGGGACTGCCTCTCGTCGGGCGACCTCGATGGCGCGCGTGCGCTGCTGCCGGCGCTCGTCGGGCGCGACACGGCTGGGATCGACGAGAAGGAGATCGCCAGGGCAGTCGTGGAGTCGGTCGCCGAGAACCTCTCCGACGCCGTGGTGGGCACCGCCCTGTGGGGGTTGCTGCTCGGCGCACCCGGGGCGATGGTCCATCGGGCGGTCAACACCCTCGACGCGATGGTCGGCCACCGCTCCGCGCGCTACCGGCGGTTCGGCTGGGCCGCTGCCCGGGCCGACGACCTGCTGGGCTGGCCCTCGGCCCGCCTGACGGCGCTGCTCGTGATGGTGGCCGCGCCGCGCCAGGCGCGTGCCATCGTGGCCGCCGTCCGGCGCGACGCGCCCGCCCACCCGTCGCCGAACGCCGGCGTGGCCGAGGCAGCCTTCGCAGGGGCACTCGGGCTGCGGCTCGGTGGCGTGAACCGGTACGGCGGGCGCGCCGAGCTCCGGCCTTTCCTCGGATGCGGGCGCCCACCGGAGCCAGCCGACATCCCCCGCGCCGTGGCCCTTGCCGGCAGGGCGACGGCCGTGCTCGCCGGCCTGGCCGGCGCGTGCGCGCTCGCCTGCCTCGTCCTGCCGGCAGCGTGCCGTCCGCGCGCGTCGCGGTGGAGCGGCGGTCGCCGTGGGTGCGACGCCAGCCTGACGGCGGGCGACACGGGAATGGCGGGCCGGTGAGCACGCTGCCGATCAGCCCCCACGGCGGCGACGCGCGGGTCGTGGCGGCTTCCCTCGGCATGGCGCCCGGCTGCATGCTGGACCTCTCGCTGAGCACCAACCCCTTCGCCCCCGATCCGGCTCCCGTGGTGCGGGCGCACCTGGCGTCGGGGGTCCTCGGCCGCTACCCCGACGCGCACGACCTGGGCCGGGCCACGGCGGCTTTGGCCGAGGTGCTGGAGGTGGACCGGCGGCGGGTGCTCCTCACCAACGGGGGAGCCGAGGCGATCGCCCTGGTTGCGGCCGAGCTCGGGCGCGGCTGGGTCGACGAGCCCGACTTCTCGTTGTACCGGCGCCATCTGGCGGTCCTCGACCCCGCCGGCCCGCGGTTCCGGTCGGACCCGCACAACCCGACCGGGCACCTCGCCGGCGACGACGAGGCTGCCTCGGTGTGGGACGAGGCCTTCTACCCGCTCGCCACCGGGCGCTGGACGAGGTCGGCCGGGGCCCGGCGGGGCGCCGGCGCGCCGAGGGACCGGCCGGCGCTCGTCGTCGGGTCGCTCACCAAGGTGCTCGGTTGCCCGGGGCTGCGGCTCGGTTACGTGGTCGTCCCGGAGGACGACGGCGAGAGCTGGGGCATCCCCGGGCTGGCCGGCCGGCTGGCCCACCGCCAGCCGCGCTGGTCGGTCTCGACCCTCGCCCTTGCAGCCCTGCCGGATCTCCTGGCCCTCGCCGACCTGCCGGCGTGGGCCGCTGCCGTCAGCCAGGCCAGGGAGGCCCTCGTGGCGCTCCTCGCGAGCTTCGGGATCCGGGCCAGGCCCTCGCGGGCGAACTTCGTGCTGGCTGACGGGGTGCCGACGCTCCGGGAGCGCCTCGCCCCGCACGGCGTGCTCGTGCGCGACGCCGCTTCGTTCGGCCTGCCGGGCTCGGCCCGCATCGCCGTGCCCGACGAGCGCGGCCTGGCGCGGCTGGCCGCCGCGCTGGAGCGAGCGCTGTGAGGGGGCCGGCGCCGCTGCGGGGGGCGATCATGGTGTGCGGGACCTCGTCGCACGCCGGCAAGAGCCTGCTCGTAGCGGGGCTGTGCCGCGCTCTGGGGCGCGCCGGGGTCCGGGTGGCGCCGTTCAAGGGCCAGAACATGTCGCTCAACTCCACGGTCACGCCGGGGGGGGCGGAGATCGGCCGTGCCCAGTGGGCCCAGGCCGTCGCGGCGGGGGCGGTGCCCGAGGCGGCGATGAACCCGGTGCTGCTCAAGCCCACCGGGGAGCGGGCGAGCCAGGTGGTCGTGATGGGCCGGCCGTGGGCGACACTCGACGCCGCCGGCTTCCAGCAGGCCAAGGCCGAGCTCGTGGGCATCGTCGACTCGGCGCTGGCCGACCTCCGCCGGCGCTACGACGTCGTCGTCCTCGAGGGCGCCGGGAGCCCGGCCGAGATCAACCTGCCCGGATCCGACCTCGTGAACCTGGGGCTGGCAGCACGTGCCGGCGTGCCGGCCATCGTGGTGGGCGACATCGACCGGGGCGGGGTGTTCGCGCATCTCTACGGCACAGTCGCGCTCCTCCCGGCTCCGTTGCGGGCCCAGGTCCGGGGCTTCGTCATCAACAAGTTCCGGGGCGACCCGGCGCTGCTCGGCGACGGGCCGGACCAGCTTGCGGCCCGCTGCGGGGTGCCCACGCTCGGTGTGCTGCCCTTCCTCGAGGGGGTCGTCCTCGACGCGGAGGACTCGCTGGCGCTCCTCGACCGCATCGGGGACCGCACGGGCGGGGGGGCGTGGGGACCAGGAGGGCCTGGGGTCCCTGGCGAGGCGGCGGGGGCGGAGGTGCTGGACGTGGCAGTGGTGCGCTTCCCGAGGGTCTCGAATTTCACCGATCTCGACCCTCTCGCCCTCGAGCCCGGCGTGGCGGTGCGCTTCGTGACCGGCCCGGGCGCGCTCGGCGACCCCGACCTCGTCGTCCTGCCCGGCACCAAGGCCACCGTGGCAGACCTGGCGTGGCTGCGCGGCAGCGGCCTGGCGGCTGCCCTCGAGCGGCTGCGTCGTGGCCCGCGACCCCCTGTCGTGCTGGGCGTCTGCGGGGGCTACCAGATGCTCGGCCGCCGCATCGAGGATCCCGCGCACGTCGAGAGCGACCAGGCCGAGGTCGACGGGCTCGGCTGGCTCGACGTCGTGACCCGTTTCCACCCGGTCAAGCGGACGGCGCAGCGCCGGGGGACCGAGGTGCACGGGGGGCTGCCCGTGGCCGGCTACGAGATCCACCACGGCCAGCCCCGCCCGGCTGCCGGCGCGATCCCCTGGTTCGCCCTCGAGCCCGACGTCGGGGAGGGACGCGGCGGCAATCGGGGCGACGGCCGGCCCGGCGCCGATGGCGGGGAGGGGCCGGGCTGCGACGGCGGCGGCGACCGGCTCGGCCGCGGGCGCGGCGACCGGCTCGGCCGCGGGTTCGAGGAAGAGGGTGTGCGCGACGAGCCGGCGGGGGTCTTCGGCACGAGCCTGCACGGCTTGCTCGAGTGCGACGCGCTGCGCGGCGCGCTGCTCGCCTTCGTGGCCCGGCGCCGCCGCCGGTCGTGGTCGCCGTCGGGCCTCGTGTTCGCTGCCGCCCGGCGGGCGCAGCTCGATCGCCTCGCCGATGCCTGCGAGGCCCACCTCGACCTGGGCGGGCTGTGGTCGATCGTCCGGCATGGTGCAGCCTCCGCCCCGACCCCCGGAGGGACGAGGTGATCCTGTTCTTGACCAACGCCGACACCGAGCTGCTTGCGCTCCGGACGATCGCCGAGGAGCTTCCCGAAGGCTTCCCGCCCGTGCGAGCGGCGAACCCGAACCGCCTGGACGGTCCGGTCGAGCTCGCCGGTGTCGACGCGGTGCTGGTCCGCCTGCTCGGAGGACGGAGGTCGTGGCAGGAGCCCTTCGACGCCCTGGCGGCGGCGTGCCGCGCGCGGGGGATCCCCCTCGTGGCAGTCGGCGGCGAGGCGGTGCTCGACGCGGAGCTCCTCGCCGCCTCGACCGTGCCGGGCGCGACCACCGTGCAGGCGTTCGAGTACCTGGTGCAAGGCGGGCCCGACAACCTGGCCAACCTGCTGCGCTTCATCGCCGACACCGTGCTGCTGCACGGCTTCGGCTTTGCTCCGCCGGTCGTGCTGCCCGACTACGGGATCCTCGGCGGGCGCACGTCGCTCGCTGCGGGCTCCGGGCCGCCCCAACCGAACGCGCCGACGGTGGCGATCGTGTTCTACCGGGCGCACGTGGTCGCCGGCAACGTCCGCTTCGTCCACGAGCTCTGCGACGCGCTGGCGAGCGAGGGGGTGCGACCGCTGCCCGTCTACTGCTACTCGTTGCGGGCGCCTCGGGCAGGAGCCCGCCCACCCGTGGTCGAGCTGCTGGCCCGCGAGCGCGTGGCAGCCGTGGTGACGACCGTGCTCGCTGCAGGATCGATGGCCGGAGCCGGCACGGCCGGCCACCCCGGCACGGCTGGCCACCCCGGCACGGCGTCGGGGTGGGCTCCCGACGCGTGGGACCCCGGCGCGCTCGCCGAGCTCGACGTGCCGGTGATCCAGGCCGTGTGCGCCACCGTGCCCGCCGCGCACTGGCGGGGCTCGCCGCAGGGCTTGCCACCCCTCGACGTGGCCATGTCGGTCGCCATCCCCGAGTTCGACGGCCGGGTGATCTCGGTGCCCTTCTCCTTCAAGGAGGCAGTCGACGACGGCGACGAGCTCGGCACCGAGATCACGGCTTACCGCACGGTGCCGGATCGGCTGGCCCGGGTGGCTGGTCTCGCCGCGAGGCTCGCCCGCCTCCGCGCCACGCCGCCGTCCCGGCGGCGGGTCGCCCTCGTGCTCTCCGCGTACCCGACCAAGCGGAGCCGCCTCGGCAACGCGGTCGGGCTCGACACCCCTGCGTCGGTGGTCGGGCTGCTGCGCGCGATGCGGGCGGCGGGCTACCGGGTCGAACGCGTGCCCGAGACCGGCGACGCCCTGATGGCCGAGCTCGCCGACGGCCTGGCCTACGAGACGACCTCGCTCTCCCCGGCGCAGGCGGCCGCCGCCGCCGCCGCCCTCGACGCCGAGGACTACGGCGCGTGGTTCGCCACCCTCCCGGCCGACGCCCGGGCGGCGGTCGAAGGGGCGTGGGGCCCGCCGCCGGG
This sequence comes from Acidimicrobiales bacterium, assembly GCA_035293965.1. GTDB lineage: Bacteria > Actinomycetota > Acidimicrobiia > Acidimicrobiales > RAAP-2 > DATGLW01. Next base: position 21,506 of record DATGLW010000028.1, on the reverse strand, counting down.
CACCGTGCACGTCGAGGGTGGCCGGTTCCTGTTCTCGGGTCTCGACCTCGGCGGCGTGCTCGTGGCCGTGCAACCGCCCCGGGGCTTCGGCGAGGACCCGGTGGCGCTCTACCACGCACCGGACCTGCCCCCCACCCACCACTACCTCGCCTTCTACCGGTGGCTCGAGCTGGGATGGGGTGCCGACGCCGTCGTCCACGTGGGGAAGCACGGCACCCTCGAATGGCTGCCCGGCAAGGGCGTCGGGCTGTCGGCGTCGTGCTTCCCTGACGCCGCGCTCGGCAGCCTGCCCCTCGTCTACCCCTTCGTGGTCAACGACCCGGGGGAGGGGACCCAGGCCAAGCGCCGGGCGCACGCGGTCGTCGTGGACCACCTGGTCCCCCCGCTCACCCGGGCGGAGACCTACGACGACCTGGCCAGGCTCGAGTCGCTGCTCGACAGCCACGCCCAGCTGGCCGCGCTCGACCCCGCCAAGGTCCCGGCCGTGCGCCGCCAGGTATGGGACCTGCTCGTGCGGACAGAGATCCACCGCGACCTGGGCCTGGCGGGCCGGGCGGACGAGCCGTCGTTCGAGGATCCCGCCTTCGACGACCTCCTGGTGGACGTCGACTGCTACCTGTGCGAGCTGAAGGATGCCCAGATCCGCGGCGGGCTCCACGTGCTCGGCCGGGCGCCCGAGGGCGAGGCCGAGGTCGACCTCGTCGCGGCCATCACCCGCGTCCCCCAGGGCGAGGTGCCGTCGCTGCGCCAGGAGGTGGCGTCGGCCCTCGGTGTCGAGCTGGCCGGCGAGCGGACGCGTCGCCAGGACCTCGACCGGGTGGACGCCGAGTGCCGCCGGCGCCTGGGCGCGTGCCAGGCGCTCGGCTGGGACGCCTGCGCGGCCGAGACCGCAGGCGTGCCGGTCACCCCTGCCCTGCGCTGGGCGTGCGACCGCCTCGTGCCCGCGCTACGGGCGACCGCCGGCGAGATCCCGGCGGTGCTGGCGGCGCTCGACGGCCGCTTCGTCGAGCCCGGTCCGAGCGGCGCGCCGTCGCGGGGCATGGCCCACGTGCTGCCGACGGGCCGCAACTTCTACGCCGTGGACCCCAAGGCCGTCCCCTCGCCGCTGGCGTGGGAAGTCGGCAGGGCGCTTGCGGAGCGGCTCCTCGATCGCCACGTGCGCGAGACGGGCGGCTACCCCCGATCGGTCGGCCTGGTCGCGTGGGGGACGAGCGCCATGCGTACCGGTGGCGACGACGTCGCCGAGGCGCTGGCCCTCCTCGGCGTCCGGCCCTGCTGGGACGCAACCTCGGGCCGGGTGACCGGCGTCGAGCTCATGTCGCTCGAGGAGCTCGGCCGTCCCCGCGTGGACGTCACCCTGCGGGTGTCGGGCTTCTTCCGTGACGCCTTCCCCCATGTGCTGGACCTCCTCGACGAGGCGTTCACCCTCGCAGCGGCGGCGGACGAGCCGGCGTCGTCCAACCCGGTGGCGGCCTCGGGCACGGGCGACCCGAGGGTGTTCGGGCCCAAGCCGGGTGCCTACGGCTCGGGCATCCTCAACGTGCTCGAAGCAGGATCGTGGCGCAGCGACCACGACCTCGCTGCCGTCTACCTGGAGTGGAGCGGGTGGGCCTACGGACGCGGCGGGCGGGGACGCCCGGCGCCCGACGCCCTGCGGCGGCGGCTGGCGGCAGTCGAGGTGGCTGTCAAGAACCAGGACAACCGCGAGCACGACATCTTCGACTCGGACGACTACCTGCAGGACCATGGCGGGATGGTGGCCACCATCCGGGTCCTCCGGGGCGAGCAGCCCCGGGCGTGGTTCGGCGACTCGGCCGACCCCGCCCGCCCCCGGGTGCGCTCGCTCGCCGAGGAAGCAGCTCGCGTCGTGCGCAGCCGCGTGGTGAACCCCAAGTGGATCGCCGCCATGCGGCGTCACGGGTACAAGGGCGCGTTCGAGATGGCGGCCACGGTGGACTATCTCTTCGGCTACGACGCCACCGCCGGCGTGGTCGAGGACTGGATGTACGAGCGCGTCACCGAGGCCTACGTGGGCGACGCGGCCGTGCGGGAGTTCTTCCGCACGAGCAACCCGTGGGCCCTGCGGTCGATCGCCGAGCGCCTGCTCGAGGCAGATGCCAGGGGCATGTGGGCGGCCTCGGAGGCGGCCAGGGACACCCTGCGCCGTGCCGTGCTCGACGCCGAGGGATGGGAGGAGGCCCGGTGACGACGGAGGGACCGGCCTTCCCGCTCAGCGCGATGGTGGGCGCCGACACCCTGCGCACGGCCTTGCTCCTGTGCGCCGTTGACCCGGCGATCGGCGGGGTGCTCGTGAGAGGGGAGAAGGGCAGCGGCAAGACGACGGCAGCTCGCGGGCTCGCCGACGTGCTCGGGGACCGGGCGCCGTTCGTGGAGCTGCCGCTCGGCGCGACCGAGGACCGGGTGGTGGGCACGCTCGACATCCGGGCCGCGCTGGCCGGCGAGGGCTACCGGTTCCAGCCCGGCCTGCTGGCGGCGGCGCACGGGGGGGTCTTGTACGTCGACGAGGTCAACCTGCTCGCCGACCACCTGGTCGACGTGCTGCTCGATGCAGCTGCCAGCGGCACGAACCGCATCGAGCGCGACGGGGTCTCCCACGTCCACCCGAGCCGCTTCGTGCTCGTCGGCTCCATGAACCCCGAAGAGGGCGAGCTCCGCCCCCAGCTCCTGGACCGCTTCGGCCTGTCGGTGGAGGTGCGCGCCCCCGGTGACCCCGCGGCCCGCGCCGAGGCCCTGCGGCGGCGGATGGCGTTCGACCGCGACCCCGAAAGCTTCGCCCGGCGCTGGGACGACGCCCAGGAGCAGCTCCGCCGCCGCCTCGGCGCGGCGCGCCCGGCCGAGCTCCGGCCCGGCCTCGAGGAGCGGGTCGCGGCACTGTGCGCCGACGCGGGCGCCGAGGGCCTCCGGGCCGACCTCGTCGTCTGCCGCGCCGCTGCCGCGCTCGCAGGCTGGGAGGGCCGGGGCGAAGCGGACGAGGACGACGTCCGCCGGGTGGCGGCCCTCGCCCTCGGGCACCGCCGTGCAGCCCCCTGGCCGGCGCCTTCGTCGCCGGCGGCCGCACGTCTCGACGAGCTGCTCGACCGGGTCTTTGCCGACCGAGGAGGAGCACGGCAGGGTTCCCGGGGCCCCGAGGGGGCCGGCAGCGGCACCCGGGGCGACGGGGTGCAGGAGGGGCCGGACCTCCCTGAGGACCCCGGCAGGAGCGCCCCGGGTGGCGGTGCCGGCGAGGGCGCCGCAGCCACCAGGGAAGAGCGGCGCGGGGCCGGTGGGGCGGCCAGCCTCGATCCGGCAGCGGGCGGCGGCCGGGCTCCAGTCGACGACGGTGGCACGCTCGGCGACGGCCCGCTCGACAGCCATGACGGCGGCCGCCTCGACAGCCACGACGACGGCAGCGGCAACCCGCCCGGTGCGGTCCCGAGGGGCCTGCTCGACATGCCCGGCTCGCGCCCCGGCTCGCCGGGAGGGGCCTCGGGCCGGCGCGCCCCCGAGCCAGGCGTCGGTGGGCGGGGGCGGCTGGTGGGCTCTCGGCTGCCAGGGCCTGGCGAGGCGATTGGCACCGTGGCGGTGGCCGCCACGGTGGCGTCGGCCACCGGACGGCTGGCCCGCCAGGACCAGCTCGCACCCGGCGCCCCGCTCGCGGTGGGCGAGGGAGACCTGCGCGAGGCGGTGCACCGTCGCCCGACTGCCAACCTCGTCGTGCTGGCCGTCGACACCTCTGGCTCCATGGGCGTCGACGACCGGGTGCGCGCCGCGCACGACGCCGTCGCCTCGCTGCTCGTCGACGCCTACCAGCGGCGAGACCGGGTGGCGGTCGTGGCCTTCCAGGGGACGGCGGCGCACGTGGTGCTCCGGCCCACGGGGAGCACCGAGGTGGCCGCCAAGCGCCTGGCCGGCCTGCCGCGAGGCGGCACGACCCCGCTCGCCGCCGGGATCCACCAGGCACTGCGCGTGGCCGTGTCGCCGAGCGCCGCCCCCTACCGGCCCCTGCTCGTGGTGGTCACCGACGGCCGGGCAACGTGGGCTGCCGACGGCCGCGACCCGGTCGAGGCGTCGCTCGAGGCCGCGGCCGAGGCCCGTCGGGCGGGGGTCGGCGCGCTGGTCGTCGACTGCGAGCGCACCGGCACCCCGCTCGGCCTCGCGCAACCGCTCGCCGACGCGCTCGGAGGGCGCCTCGTGCGCTGGGATGCGCTGGCCGGCGGGGGCACCCGGGCCGATGGCGGGCCGGTGCCCGGCGAGGTCCTGGCCGGTGTGGTGCGCCAGGTGCTCGCAGGAGGGTGACCGCAGCGGTCGGCCTCAGGCGCCGACCGCGTGCAGCCCGCCGTCGACGTGGACCATCTCGCCGGTCGTCTTCGGGAACCAGTCCGACAGCAACGCCACGCACGCCCTTCCCACCGGGTCCGCGTCGTGCACGTCCCACCCCAGGGGTGCACGCGCCGCCCAGGTGCCCTCGAAGGCTGCGAAGCCCGGGATGGCCTTGGCGGCGACCGTCCTGACCGGGCCGGCTGCCACCAGGTTCACCCGGATCCCCTTGGGCCCGAGGTCGCGGGCGAGGTAGCGGGTGAGGGACTCGAGGGCCGCCTTGGCCACGCCCATCCAGTCGTAGAGGGGCCAGGCCACCGTCGCGTCGAAGTCGAGGCCGACGACCGATGCCCCGCCCGAGGCCCCCGCGGCCTCGAGGAGCGGCAGGAAGGGCTCGACCAGGCTCTTCAAGGAGTAGCTCGACACCTGCAGGGCGACGGCGACGTCCTCCCAGGCCGCCTCGAACATCCCCTGGCCCATGCAGGCCGGCGGCGCGAAGCCGATGGCGTGGACCAGACCGTCGAGGCGGTCCCAGCGCCGGCCGACGGCCGCCGCGGCGGCTGCGAGCTGACCGGTGTCGGTGACGTCCGCCTCGAGCACCTCGGGCTCCGTGGGCAGCTTGCGGGCCGTCCGACGGGTCAGGCTCAGGCCCCTCCCGGCTCCGGTGAGGACGACCTCGGCCCCTTCTTCCTGGGCGCGGCGCGCCACGGCGAAGGCGAGCGAGGCGTCGGTCAGCACGCCGGTCACGAGGATGCGCTTGCCGTCCAGGATGCCCATGCCCGGGGAGGCTACCGCTCGCCGTCGCCTGGGCCCGGGGACCGGCGGGGGCCGGCTGCCACCGCCCGCCCTGGCCCTCCTCGGGGGCCGCCCGCGCCCTGTGCGACAGTAGGAGGATGGACGTGGGCATCCTCGGAGGGACCGGGCCGGCCGGGCGGGGGCTGGCGACCCGCCTGGCGGCGGCCGGCATCGGCGTGGTGATCGGCTCGCGCGACGAGTCCCGGGCGGCAGGGGTCGCGAAGGAGCTGGGCGCTCGGTGGCCCGGGCGCCCGCTCGCCATCGCGGGCGCCGCGAACGCTGCCGCCGCCGGCGCCGAGGTGGTGGTGGTGGCGACGCCCTGGGACAGCGCCGTGGCCACCGCCGGCGCCCATGCCTCGGCGCTCGAGGGCAAGGTCGTCGTGAGCATGGCCAACGCCCTGGTCAAGGAGGGCCGCGAGATGCTTGCGCTCGTGCCGCCTCGGGGGTCGATCGCGGCTGCCGTGCAGGCGGCGCTGCCCGGCTCCCTCGTCGCTGCCGCCTTCCATCACCTGCCCGCGGCCGACATGGCCGATCTCGACGCGCGGCTGCGGGCCGACGTGCTGGTCTGCTCGGACCACCGGCAGGCGACCGAGCGCACCATGGAGCTCGTCCGGGCGATCGAGGGGCTGCGCCCGCTCGACGCGGGCAGCCTGAGCCAGGCCGCGGCCATCGAAGCCTTCACGGCCGTGTGCGTGACCGTCAACATCCGCCACCGCGCCCGCTCGACGCTGCGCCTCGAAGGGATCTGATCGTGGTGATGCGGCTCTTCGACACGGCCAGGGGCGAGGTGGTCCCCTTCGACCCCGGCCACGTGGTGACGATGTACTCCTGCGGCATCACGCCCTACGACGCCGCCCACCTGGGGCATGCCGAGGTCTACCTCACCTTCGACGTGCTCCAGCGCCGCCTGCGCGACCTCGGTCACGACACCCGCTGCGTCCGCAACGTGACCGACGTCGACGACGACATCCTGCGCAAGGCGCGCGAGCTCGGCGTGCACTACCTGGACCTCGCTGCCGAGGAGATGGCCCGCTTCGACGCCGACATGGCCCAGCTGGGCCTGCTGCCCGTGTGGTCGGAGCCCAGGGCGACCTCGGCGATCCCCGAGATCCTCTCGCTCATCGGCGCCGCCCTGGAGGGCGGCCATGCCTACCGCTCGGGTGGCGCCGTGTACTTCGAGGTGTCGTCGTACGAGCGCTTCGGCAGCCTCAGCCACCTCGACCGGGCCGAGATGCTGCGCCTCGCCGCAGAGCACGGCGGGCACCCGGACGACCCGAACAAGCGCGACCCGCTCGACTTCGTGCTCTGGCAGCCGTCGCTGCCCGACGAGCCCGCCTGGGAGTCGCGCTGGGGCCCGGGGCGTCCCGGCTGGCACGTGGAGTGCTCGGCGCTCGCGCTGCGCGAGCTCGGGACCACCATCGACCTCCACGGCGGCGGCCGCGACCTCGTCTTCCCCCACCACGAGTGCGAGACCGCCCAGTCGGAGGCGGTCACGGGGGTGCCCTTCGTGCGGCACTGGCTGCACGTCGGTCTGGTGGGCCTCGGCGGCATCAAGATGTCCAAGTCGCTGGGCAACCTCGTGTTCGTGGGGGACCTGCTCAAGGACTGGGAGCCCATGGCGATCCGCCTGGCCCTCCTCTCCCACCACTACCGGGCCGATTGGGAGTGGTCGCCGGCCGACCTGGCCGAGGCCGACCGGCGGCTGCGGCGGTGGCGAGCCGGTGCGGGCAGTGGCCGGCAGCCCGAGGCGGCGCTCGAGCGCGTCCGGCAGCGGCTCGACGACGACCTCGACACCCCCGGGGCCCTGGCCGCCCTCGACGAGCACGCTGCGGCCGGGCACGACGTGGGCCCGGCCGCGGGCCTCCTCGGCGTTACCCTGTGACCCCCGGTCCGGTTCGAGGAGCCCGTCCTGCGCAGGGCACGGACGGCGCAGAGGGCACCAGGGAGGGCAGTGGCATGCAAGGCGTCGTGACCGTCCGGCTGCCCGACGGCACGCTCGCCGAGCTGCCCGAGGGGGCCACCGCCGCCGACCTCGCGGCGCGCATCGGGCCGCGCCTCGCCCGCGACGCCGTGGCGGCCACCGTCGACGGGCGAGAGGTCGACCTGTCGGCGCCGCTGCCCGACGGTGCCGAGGTCGCGATCGTGACGGCCGGGTCCGACGCCGGTCGGGCGGTCGTCCGCCACTCGACCGCCCACGTGCTGGCCCAGGCGGTGCTCCGTCTGTGGCCCGGCGCGCGCTACGCGGTCGGCCCGGCCACCGAGGACGGCTTCTTCTACGACTTCGAGCTGCCCGACGGCGCACGGTTCAGCGCCGAGGACCTCCCGCGCATCGAGGCCGTGATGCGCGAGATCGTCGCGGAGGACCAGCCGTTCGTCCGGCGCGAGCACGCCATCGACGAGGGGCTGGCGCTCTTCGCCGGCCAGCCCTACAAGCAGGAGATCATCCGCCGCGTCGGCGAGGGCCAGGTCGAGGTCGACGCGGCCCCGGGTGAAGGCGGCGGCCCGGTGACGGTGTCGACCTACGAGAACGCAGGCTCCTTCGTCGACCTGTGCCGGGGGCCTCACGTGCCCTCGACCGGCCGCCTGGGCCACTTCAAGCTCACCCGCGTCGCCGGCGCCTACTGGCGTGGCGACGAGCGCCGACCGCAGCTCCAGCGCGTCTACGGCACGGCATGGGAGTCGGAGCGGGCGCTGGCAGCGCACCTGCACCGCATCGAGGAGGCCGAGCGGCGCGACCACCGCAAGCTCGGCCTCGAGCTCGACCTGTTCTCCTTCCCGGAGGAGATCGGGTCGGGGCTCGCCATCTTCCACCCCAAGGGAGGGACGGTCCGGCGCCTCATGGAGGACTACTCGCGCCAGCGCCACGTGGCGGCCGGCTACGAGTTCGTCAACTCGCCCCACATCACGAAGTCGGACCTGTTCGCGACCTCCGGCCACCTGGACTTCTTCGCCGACTCCATGTTCCCGCCCATGGAGGTCGACGGGGGCCAGCAGTACTACCTGAAGCCGATGAACTGCCCGTTCCACATCCTCGTCTACCGGTCGCGCCAGCGCTCCTACCGCGAGCTGCCCATGCGGCTCTTCGAGCTCGGGACGGTCTACCGCTACGAGCTGTCCGGCGTGGTCCACGGGCTGACCCGGGTGCGGGGCATGACCCAAGACGACGCCCACATCTTCTGCACGCCCGAGCAGATGCCCGCCGAGCTCGAGTCGCTCCTCGGCTTCGTCCTCGACGTGCTGGGCGAGTTCGGCCTCGACGACTTCTTCCTCGAGCTGTCGACCCGGCCCGAGGACAAGGCGATCGGCGCGGACGCCGACTGGGACGAGGCGACCGAGGCCTTGCAGGCGGCGGCGGCTGCAAAGGGGCTCGAGGTGGTGCCCGACGAGGGCGGCGGCGCCTTCTACGGCCCGAAGATCTCGGTGCAGGCGCGTGACGCCATCGGCCGGACCCACCAGATGTCGACCATCCAGCTCGACTTCCAGGAGCCCAAGCGCTTCGGGCTCGAGTACGTGGGGGCCGACAACGCCCGCCACACCCCGATCATGATCCACCGGGCCCTCTTCGGCTCGGTGGAGCGATTCATGGCCATCCTCATCGAGCACTTCGCCGGCGCCCTGCCCACCTGGCTGGCGCCCGAGCAGGTGCGGGTCCTGCCCATCAGCGACGAGCACGACCCCTACGCCCGCCGTGTCGCCGAGGCCCTGAGCTCGCGCGGGGCGCGGGCCACGGTGGACCCGGCCGCCGAGGCGCTCAACGGGCGGGTCCGCCGGGCGAAGCTCCAGAAGGTCCCCTACGTGCTCGTGGTCGGGTCCGACGACGTGGCGGCCGGCACCGTGGGGGTCAACCGGCGGGGCGCCACCTCGCCCGAGCGCGGGGTACCCCTCGAGCGCTTCGTCGCCGAGCTCGAGCACGAGGTCGAGAGCCACGGCCGGCCCGAGGAGCGCGCCTCGTCGTGACCCTCCAGCACCTGTGGGCCGGGTGGCGCCACGAGTACGTCACCAGCGCGACGGCCGAAGCGCGCGCCGGCGGCGCGGGAGCCTGCGTGCTCTGCCGGATCGTCGACAGCGGCCCGCCGTCGCCCGACAACGGTGTCGTCTGGCGCGGCGCCCACGCGCTGGCCGTCCTCAACCTCTACCCCTACACCTCGGGTCACCTCCTCGTGCTGCCGGTGCGCCACCTGGCAACGCTGGGCGACCTCGCCGCCGAGGAGTCGGCGGCACTCTGGGATGCCACCCGAGTGGCGGTGGCCGCCATCACCGCTGCCTACGACCCCGACGGCATCAACGTCGGTGCCAACCTCGGCCGAGCGGCGGGGGCAGGCATCCCCGAGCACCTGCACCTCCACGCCCTGCCACGCTGGTCGGGCGACACCAACTTCATGACCTCGGTCGCGGGCACCCGCGTCCACTCCCAGGATCTCGCCGAAGCCTGGCGGCGGCTCCGGGCTGCCTGGCCGTCCTGAGGGCGCGGGACCCCGGGCGCGAGCGCGGACCGACGCCGCTGGCCTGGGCAGGCGCCCGTGCGTCGGCAGGCAGTGGTGTCGGCGGCCCGGCGGCCTCGGCCGCCGGCGATCAGGGCATCACGTCGTAGTGGTCGTGCTCGCTCCGGGCCCGGCCGCGCCCCCCGGTCAGCGCGCGCAGGTCGACGGCGTAACGGGCGAGCTCGGCGGTGGGCACGAGGGCCACGATCGTCTGGAACCCGTCCTCGCGCGTCTCGGTGCCCTGCACCCGGCCGCGCCGGGCGTGGAGGTCGCCGAGCACGTCTCCCTGGAGGTCGGTGGGCACCGTCACCTCGAGGCGCGAGATCGGCTCGAGCACGACCGGGCCCGCCTTGCGGATCGCGGCCTGGAAGGCGAGCGCCCCTGCCGTCTTGAAGCTCATCTCCGAGGAGTCGACGGGGTGGTGCTTGCCGTCGTCGCAGGTGACGGACACGTCGACGATCGGGTAGCCGGCCGGTCCACCCTGGGCCATGGCCTCGAGCACCCCCTTCTCCACCGCCGGGATGTACTGCTTGGGGATGACCCCGCCCACCACCTCGTCGTGGAACTCGAAACCCTTGCCGCGCGGCAGGGGCTCGACGCGCAGGTGGACCACCGCGTACTGCCCGTGGCCGCCGGTCTGCTTCTTGTAGGACTCGAGCGCCTCGCCCGGTCCGGTGATCGTCTCGCGGTAGGGGACGAGCACCTCCTCGCGCTCGACCGCCACGTGGTGCTTGCGCGCCAGCCGCTCGATGGTGACGGCCAGGTGGATCTCGCCGGCCACCCCGAGCACGGTCTGGTGGGTCTCGTCGACGCGGGTGACCTGCAGGGAGGGGTCCTCGTCGCAGAGGCGCTGGAGGGCGGACATGAGCTTGTCCTCGTCGGCTCGCGATGCCGGCCGGACTGCCACGGTCAGCGCGGGCGGGTCCGGCTCGGGGCGGACCACCACCACCGGCAGACCCTTGGGGGCGAGCGTGTCGCCCGGGCGGACGGCGCCCACCCGCGGCGCGGCCACGAAGTCGCCCGCGACCGCCGCCTCGACGGGCACGGCGTCGCGCCCGCGGAGCAGCTGGAGGACGTGGAGCCTCTCCTCGGCGCGTGTCCTCGTGTCGACGAGCGTGGTGTCGGGGCGGATGGTCCCCGACAGGACCCGGAACAGCGCAGTGCGGCCGGCGTGCTGGTCGGTGAACACCTTGGCCGTCACGAGCAGGGGCTGGCCGGCCGGGTCGCAGGCGACCTCCTCGATCGTGTCGCCGGCGAGGACCTGCACCGGCGGCCGCTCGTCGGGGGCCGGCCCGAGCTCGACGAGCAGGCGGGCCAGCCGGTCGACGCCCACCCCGGTCGCCGCGCTGGCGCACAGGACGGGGAACACCGCTCCGGCGGCGACCCCTCCGGCCAGGCTCGCCTGCAGCTCCTCGCGCTCGATGGCCTCGCCCTCGAGGTAGCGGGTCATGAGGTCGTCGTCGCCGACCACGATGCCCTCGACCAGCTGCTCGTGGACCTCGTGCTCGTGGTGGGCGAGGTCGTCGGGAACGGGCCCGACGGCACCGGTGAGTGGTGGCTCCTTCCCCACCTCGTAGAGGGTGGCCGTGTCGTCGAGCAGGTCGACCACGCCGCGGAACGAGCTCTCGGACCCGATGGGCAGCTCGACCGGGGCCACGCCGGACCCGAAGGCCGTCCGGACCTCGCCCAGGGTGCGCTCGAAGTCGGCATGCTCGCGGTCGAGCTTGTTGACCACCACGAGTCGCGGGAGCCCGAGCGCAGCCGCCGCCCGCCACGCATCCTGGGTCTGGGCCTGCACCCCGTCGGTGGCGCTCACCACCACGACGGCCAGGTCGGCCACCGACAGCGCGGCGGTCATGTCAGCGGCGAAGTCGGCGTACCCGGGCGCGTCGAGGAGGTTGACCTTCACGCCGTCGACCTCGAAGGGCGCGATGGCCATCGACACCGACAGCTGGCGCGACGTCTCTTCGGGCTCGAAGTCGCACACCGTGTTGCCGCGCTCGACCGACCCCTGCCGGGGGATCGTGCCGGTGGCCGCCAGCAGCGCCTCGGCGAGCGTGGTCTTTCCGGCGCCGTGGTGGCCCACCAGGGCCACGTTGCGGATCCTCGTTCGCGACCGCTCCGCCACGCTGGCACCCTCCTCGGCTCGTGCGCCGGCCCGCCGGCGCTCGCCCTCCTGGGGGCGGGACCCGGAAGGCCCCCCTCGACCCCCTCCTCGTGAGCATACGGTCACCGCGCGAGGGGCGCCTTTCGCAGCCGGGCCCCTTCGGGGGCAGGCCCTCGCAGCCGGGCCCCTACAGGCGGCCGGCGCGGCAACCCATGGGCGCCCGGCCGGGCACCCGGCGGTGCTACCGGCGCGGCAACCCATGGGACAGACCCATGGGCGCGGCTCCCTCGACTTCATCGCGGACGTGCTCCCTGGGCGGGCGCGCGCCCGGTGGTACGCTCGCACGAGGACAGGCCGGGCGCCGTCCCAGGTCGGTGGCCCCAGGCGTGCAGCGGGCTCCCTGGCGGGTCCGGGTCACGACGGCGGCCGGCCCCGAGCGCCGGCCGGGCCTCCGGCGGGTGCCGGCGGTAGAGGAGCTTGCATGTTCGACGGTCGCTGGCGCGAGGCGGTGGACCGCCGCACCCGGCCCGTCGGGGCGGCGTTGCAGCGCCACGGCGTGACGGCGGACGTCCTCACGGCCACCGGCCTGTTGTCGGCAACGGCCACCGCGGTCGCGGTGGCCAGCGGGCACCTGCACCTGGCGATCGTGCTCCTGGCCGTGACCGGGGTCCACGACCTCCTCGACGGCCCGGTGGCCAAGGCCGCGGGCACGGCCTCGACGCGTGGCGCGTTCTTCGACTCGGTGACCGACCGGGTTGCCGACGCCGTGCTCATGGGCGGGGTGGCGTGGTACCTGGTATCGGCCCACCGGGGCCACGTGGCCGTCCTGCCTCTCGCCATCCTGGGGGTGACGGCGCTCGTCTCCTACGAGCGGGCCAAGGCGGAGGCGCTCGGGCTGACGGCTGCCCGGGGTGGGCTCATGGAGCGGGCGGAGCGCATGATCCTGCTCGGCGTCGGGTTCCTTACGAGCGCTCTGCTCGTTCCCGTGCTGTGGCTGCTCCTCGCCCTCACGTCCGCCACAGCCGCCGGCCGGTTCCTGCGGGTCTGGCGCTCGGCGGAAGGACCGGACCCCGGGGCAAGAGCGGAGCAACGTCGGTACCGCAGGGTGGCCGGCCGCCATGCCGTCCGAGCCCGGCGGACCGAGTCCATGTGGCGTTCCTGGCGCGAGGGGAGCGCGTCGCGGCGCGCGCCCGGACGGACCGCCGAGTCACTGGCCCGCTGGCGCGCACGCCGCCAGGAGGCGGCGGAGCGCGAGGGCAGGGTTCTGCGCACCCGGCGGCCCCGGAGGCGCGACAGCGGCGAGGGCGGGCGGGCCACTGGTCGCCGGCTTCGCTGATCCGGCCGGCGTCCGCACGTGGAGCTCCGCTCGAGGGGTACGTACCTGCTCTTCCGGGCGCTCGCGCCCGCCATCGCCCGGGTGCCCGAGCCCGTGTCGGCCGCGGTGTCGGCCGCGGTGGTCGCGGTCATCGGCCGGCGCGACACCACGGCCCGCCGCATGGCCGAACGGCACCTCGAGCGGGTCCTCGCCAGCCGCTCGCCTGCCGTGGCGCCAGACCCGGCGCTCGTCCGCCGGTGGGCGCGCCGGAGCCTTCAGGAGTACGGCCGGTACTGGCTGGAAGCCGCCCGGCTTCCGGCCCTCGACCCGGCCGAGGTCGCTCGCCGGATCTTCGTCGAGGAGGGCTACGAGCACCTCGAGCAGGGCATGGCTGCCGGCAGGGGCGTCGTGATGGCGCTGCCCCACGTGGGCAGCTGGGAATGGGGCGGCGCGTTCCTGGCGGCGAAGGGGTACCCGATGACGACGGTGGCCGAGCGCCTCGAGCCTCCGGAGCTCTTCGAGTGGTTCATCGCCCAGCGGCGGGCCATGGGCATCACGGTCGTGCCCCTCGACCAGGCGTCGAGCGGCACCTTGCTTCGGACGTTGCGCTCGGGGGGGCTCGTCGGGCTGCTGTGCGAGCGTGACCTGACCGGCACGGGCGTCGAGGTCGAGTTCTTCGGGGAGCGGACCACGTTCCCCGCCGGTCCGGCGACGCTCGCGCTCCGATCCGGCGCCGTGCTCGTGGCCGCCGTCGTCTACCGGGGCCCGGGCCGCCACCATCACGGGCTCGTGTCGGCGCCGCTGCCCACGGCGCGGACCGGCAGCCTGCGTGGCGACGTCGCCCGCCTCACGCAGCGCCTGGCAGAGCAGTTCGAGCTCTTCATCGGGCGCGCGCCGGAGCAGTGGCACATGTTCCAGCCAGTGTGGCCCGGCGACCGCCACGCGGCCGGGAGCTGATCTGGCCGTGCGCGTCGCCATGGTGTGCCCCTACAGCCTGGCCCGACCGGGCGGGGTCCAGGGCCAGGTGAGGTCCCTGGCCGTTGCACTTCGTGCCCGCGGCCACCTGGTGACCGTCGCAGCCCCCGACGCGGCCGCCGCCGGCCACGGGTCCGAGACCGTCGTAGCCCCCGACGCCGCCCCTGCCGGCCACGGGTCCGAGACCGTCGTAGCCCCTGACGCCGCCCCTGCCGGCCACGGGGCCGGCGACGACGCCACGCCCGCCGAGGACCCTGCTGCCCCTGGCGGCCGCCGCGCCGCGCCGCTGACCGTCGCGGGGCGGCTCGAGGCGCCGGAGCTGGTGCGCGCCGGAAGGAGCTGGTCGTTGCCGGCCAACGGTTCGCGGGCACCGGTCGCCCTGTCGCCGCTGGCGGCGGCCAGGGTGGCTCGACTGGTCCGCCAGGGCGCCTACGACGTGGTCCACCTCCACGAGCCCCTCGCCCCGTTCCTCGGTTACGGCTGCCTCCTCGGCGTCCGCACGCCCCTCGTCGCCACGTTCCACCGGTCGGGCACGAGCCGGCTCTTCCGGGTGCTCCGGCCCGCGGCCACGCGCTTGCTCGGGCACCTGGCAGCGCGGGTGGCGGTGTCCGAGGCGGCGGCGGCCACGGCGGCCGCCGTGGCGCCGGGCCGCTACGACGTGCTCTTCAACGGGATCGACGTGGCCAGGTTCGCCGGCGCCGCGCCATGGCCGGTCTCGGGCACGACGCTCCTGTACCTGGGGCGCCACGAGCGGCGCAAGGGGCTCGGTGTCCTCCTCGATGCGGTGGCCCCCCTCGAGGAGGTGACCCTGTGGGTGGCAGGTGACGGGCCCGACACGGCCGAGCTGCGGCGTCGCCATCCCCCCTCCGAGCGGCTGCACTGGCTCGGCGTGCTGACCGAGGAAGAGAAGGCGTCGCGCCTGTCGGCCGCCCACGTGCTCTGTGCGCCGTCCCTCCACGGCGAGTCCTTCGGGGTGGTGTTGCTCGAGGGCATGGCGGCCGGGTGCGTGGTGGTTGCCTCCGACATCCCGGGCTACCGCGCCGCCTCGGGCGGACATGGCGTGCTGGTCGAGCCGGGCGACCCTGGGGCGTGGCGCCTCGCCCTGAGGCGGGTGGTGGCCGACGTGGCGGCGGCTGCGGGCAGCGCCGCGCCGGCCGCCCTCCAGGCCGCCAGGGACCACGCCGGCGCGTGGTCCATCGACCGGCTGGCGGCTCGCTACGAGGCGATCTACGAGGCGGTTGCCGCGGCCAGTGGTACCGGGCGGCGGGCGGCGCGGGTGGCCCGGCGAGGGCAGGCAGCCCGGTAACCTGAGCTGGCCATGACTGAGCCAGCGCGGGCGCGCCATCGGGGACAGCGCCAGTCCCGGCCCGCTGCCGGCGGTCGCCCTGTGGTCGCCGCCCGACCCACTGCCCACCACCGGGTGGCGATGCCCCATCGGGGCCGGCACGCCGTCGGGGTGGCCGTGGTGGACACCGAGATCCGTGCCAACCGCCGCCGCGCCGTGGCGCTGGCGGTGGGGGCGGGCGCGGTCCCGGCGCTCCTCGTGGCGGCCGTCTTGGCGGGCGTGGGCGACCCGGTCGCGGCCGGCGTGGCCTTCGTCGTGGTGGCAGCCGTGACGGCGATCGCCATCTGGCGCCTCTCGACCTCGGTCGTCGTCGGCATGATCGGTGCCCGACCCCTGCGCGCCGAGGAGTGCCCGCGGCTCGCCAACCTGCTCGAGAACCTCTGCGCCACCTTCGGGCTGCGGCCACCCCGGCTCATGCTCGTGGACGATCCGCTGCCCAACGCGTGCACCCTCGGCCGGACGCCCCACGACGCGGTTCTGGTGGTCACCACCGGACTGCTCGAGCGGCTCGACCTCATGTCCCTCGAGGGCGTGGTCGCCCACGAGCTCGTGCATGTCCGGCGCCACGACACGGTGGTGGCGGGGGTGGCGGCCACGGTGCTCGCCCCCGTGGCCCGCTTCACGGGCGACGACCGCTGGTTGCACCGCGCGCTCGGCGTCGGCCGCGAGTACCGGGCGGACCAGGTGGCGGTCGCGACGGTCCGGTACCCGCCGGGGCTCCACGGCGCCCTCGCGACCATCGCCGCTTCGCCTGCTCCTGCCCCGGGGTCGTTGTTCGGGGACCGGCGGCTGGCCGCCACGCGGTGGCTCTGGATCGACCCGCTCGTGGCTCGGGGGCCTGCAGTGGGGACCAGCGGCGGCAGTGACAGCAGCGGCAGTGACAGCAGCGGCAGTGACGGCGGCGGCAGCGACAGAGGCAGCAGTGACGGGGGCGGGATCGATGCGCTCGAGGTTCGCATCGGCGCGTTGGCCGAGTGGTGACCGCCGGGCGGCCAGGGGCCACTGCCCAGGTGGGGAGCGGCCGGTGAGTCAGGGCCTGGGTCGTGGCACCGGTAGGATGAGGCGGTGAGCGGCGACGTCCTCGAAGGTTCCGCAGCTCCCGGCGCGTCGACACCCGACGGCGTGGCGACCCGCGGCCGCGATGCGGTGCCCGACGGCGCCACGGGCGCGGTGCCCGACGGCGCCACGGGCGGTCCGGTCACCGGCACCTTCACGGTCAAGCGCGGCCTGGCCGACATGCTGCGCGGCGGGGTGATCATGGACGTGGTCACGCCCGAGCACGCCAGGATCGCCGAGGACGCGGGCGCGGTAGCGGTCATGGCGCTCGAGCGGGTGCCGGCCGACATCCGCCGCCACGGGGGGGTGGCGAGGATGAGCGACCCCGCCCTCATCGAGGCCATCCAGCAAGCCGTGACCATTCCCGTGATGGCCAAGGCGAGGATCGGGCACTTCGCCGAGGCGCAGGTCCTCGAGGCGCTCGGGGTCGACTACGTCGACGAGAGCGAAGTCCTGACGCCGGCCGACGAGGAGCACCACATCGACAAGTGGGCGTTCCGCGTGCCCTTCGTGTGCGGTGCCACCAACCTCGGCGAGGCCCTTCGCCGGATCGCCGAGGGGGCCGCTCTCATCCGCTCCAAGGGAGAAGCGGGCACCGGCAACATCGTGGAGGCGACGCGCCACCTGCGCTCGATCGTCGGCGACATCCGCAAGATCACCCAGGCCGACCCCGCCGAGCAGTTCGCCTGGGCCAAGGAGCTCCGGGCGCCGGTGGGCCTCGTGCAGGAGATCGCGCGCGCCGGCCGGCTCCCCGTGCCCCTCTTCTGCGCGGGGGGCATCGCCACTCCCGCCGACGCGTCCCTCGTCATGCAGCTCGGAGCCGAGGCCGTGTTCGTCGGCTCGGGCATCTTCAAGAGCGAGGACCCCCCGCGCATGGCGCGGGCCATCGTGGAGGCGACCACCCACTTCCGCGACCCGGCTCACGTGGCCAAGGTGAGCCGGGGCCTCGGGTCGGCGATGGCGGGCGAGGAGATCTCGGCCCTCAGCGAACGCCTGGCAGCACGCGGTTGGTAGGGCCGGCGGTGGTGGCGCCGTGACCGTCGGGATCCTGGCCCTCCAGGGCGACGTCCGCGAGCACGCCGCGGCCCTCGAGCGGGCCGGCGAACCCTGGCGCCCGGTCCGCCGGCCCGACGACCTGGCCGGGGTCGACGGGATCGTCCTGCCCGGCGGGGAGTCGACGACGCTCTCGTTGCTGCTGCAGTCCTCGGGCCTCTACCAGCCGCTCGGCTCGGCCCTGCGCGAGGGGCTCCCGGCATTCGGCACCTGCGCCGGGCTGGTGCTGCTCTCGCGCACGATCCTCGACGGGCGCTCGGACCAGGTCTCCTTCGGCGTGCTCGACTGCGCGGTGCGCCGGAACGGCTACGGCCGCCAGCTGGACTCCTTCGAGGCCCCGCTGGCCGCGCCCAAGGTGTCCGCCGAGCTCGGGGTGCCCGACGAGCCGCTCCCGGCGGTCTTCATCAGGGCGCCGGTGGTGGTGCGGGCGGGCCACGAGGTGGAAGTCCTCGCCGAGCTGGCCCGCCGGCCGGACGAGGAGCCCGTGCCGGTGGTCTGCCGGCAGCACAGCGTGCTGGCCACGACGTTCCATCCGGAGCTGACGACCGACGGGCGCCTCCACCGGCTGTTCGTCACCATGGTCCGCAACCGGTGACGGGGCGAGCCCTCCGGTAGCATCGCCGCCGCCGGGCGGGCCGTTCCCCGGCAGGTGGGCGGCCGTCGGCGGCCCGGGCGGCGCGAGGACCGAGCACGAGGAAGGAACGCAGGGACGATGTCCGGCCACTCGAAGTGGGCGACCACCAAGTACCGCAAGGGGGCCCAGGACCGGGCGCGCGCCAAGGTCTTCGCCAAGATCCTCCGCCAGGTCGAGGTGGCGGCGCGCGAGGGCGGGAGCGACCTGGCGGGCAACGCCACGCTGCGCACGATGTACCAGAAGGCCCGCGACGCCTCGATCCCCCTCGACACGATCGAGCGAGCGATCAAGCGAGGGAGCGGCGAGCTCGAAGGCGTCCGGTACGAGGCGGTCAACTACGAGGGCTACGCGCCAGGGGGCGTGGCCGTGCTCGTCGAGACGCTCACCGACAACCGCAACCGGACCGGCGCGGAGGTGCGCAACCTTTTCACCCGCAACGGCGGCTCAATGGCCGAGCCCGGCGCCGTGAGCTGGCAGTTCGAGCGCAAGGGGGTGGTGCGCCTCCCGCGGGACCTCGACGAGGAGCGGATCATGGAGGTGGCTGCCGACGCAGGTGCCGAGGACCTGAGCGACGGGGGGGACGCCTGGGTGCTGACCTGCGGCGTCGCAGAGCTCGCACGGGTGCGCGGCGCGCTCGAGGAGGCCGGCATCGCCGTGGAGTCCGCCGAGCTGCAGTTCGAGCCCACCACGACGGTGCCCGTCGGCGACGAGGCCGAGGCCCGGCGGGTCCTGCGCCTGCTCGAGGCGATCGAGGACCACGACGACGTCCAGGCGGTGCACGCGAACTTCGACATCCCCGACGAGGTGCTGGCCGCCTACACGGGCTGACCGGGTCGGGCCCGGCGGCGCTCGCCCCACGTGGGTCACCTCGGTCCCCGATCCGGCGCCCGGCGCGCGCTAGGGTCGAACGCGTGTTCGTGCTGGGTATCGACCCCGGCCTGTCGCGCTGCGGGTACGGCGCGGTGCGTCGGGGAGGCGGCTCCCTCGTTGCCGTCGCGGCCGGGGTGATCGAGACCGACCCGGCCGACCCCCTGCCGCAGCGGCTGTGGCAGCTTCGCCGGGAGCTCGACGACCTCGTGGCCGAGCACCGTCCCGAGGTGGTGGCCGTCGAGCGGGTCTTCTTCCAGGTCAACGCGAGGACGGCCATGTCCGTCGGGCAGGCGAGCGGGCTGGCCCTCGCCGCGGCGGCCGGGCAGGGGTGCGAGGTGGTCCAGTACACCGCCAACGAGGTCAAGCAGGCGCTCGTCGGCTATGGCGCCGCGGGGAAGGACCAGGTGCAGCGGATGGTCGCGCACGTGCTTGGGCTCCCCGCGCCGCCGCGCCCGCCGGACGTGGCCGACGCGCTCGCCCTGGCCCTGTGCCACCTGGCCGCCGCCCCCCTGCGGGCTGCCGTGGCGGCTGCGGGGGGGGTCCTCGGGTGATCGGCTGGCTCCGGGGCGTGCTGGCCGCGCAGGCCGGCAACGAGCTCGTGGTCGACGTCGGGGGCGTGGGGTACCGCGTGTCGGTGACGCCCGCCACCGCGGCAGCCGTCGGGCCAGGGGGCGCAGAGGTGCGCCTCCACGTGCACACGCACGTCCGCGAGGACGCCATCGTCCTCTACGGGTTTCTCCACGACGACGAGCGGCGGTGCTTCGAGGCACTGATCGGCGCGCACGGCGTCGGCCCTGCCCTGGCCCTCAGCATCCTGTCGGTCCTGTCGCCCGCCGCCCTCTCGACGGCGGTGCTCGAAGAAGACGCTGCCACCTTGTGCGCGGTGCCCGGCGTCGGCCGCAAGACGGCGGCCCGGCTCCTGATCGAGCTCAAGAGCCGCCTGTCGCTGCCGGAGCTGTCCGAGGTCCCCCGAGGAGCCGCGGGGCGCTCGCGCCGGGCCGAGGTGCACGCCGCGCTGGCCGAGCTCGGCTACAGCGCCGAGGAGATCCGTGCCGCCCTGGAAGGGCTGGGTGAGGTTGCCGGTGGCGAGCTGAGCGTCGAAGAGCAGCTCCGCCTGGCGCTGCGGGAGCTCGCCGCGCGGTGACCGGCGCCCGGCGTCGCGAGGTGGTGGCCGCCGCACCGGCCGGGCACCGGGTCGAGGGAGCTCCTCGGGCGCGGCCGGCGTCGCCGCGGCCGGTGGACCCGGTGGCCCAGCCGACGGAGGAGGTCGAAGAGGCGGGGCTCCGGCCCAAGAACCTGCGGGAGTTCGTGGGCCAGCCCGAGCTGGTCGAGCACCTGGGGATCGTGCTGCAGGCGGCGCGGCGCCGACGCCAGCCGGTGGACCACGTGCTGTTCGCCGGCCCCCCCGGCCTGGGGAAGACCTCGCTCGCCGGCATCGTGGCCGCCGAGATGGGCGTCGGGCTTCGCATCACGAGCGGGCCCGTGCTCGGGCGCCCCGGCGACCTGGCGGCGCTGCTCACCGACCTCCAGGATGGCGACGTGCTGTTCATCGACGAGATCCACCGGCTCCACCGCAGTGTGGAGGAGGTCCTGTACCCGGCCATGGAGGACGCCAAGCTCGACATCCTCATCGGCAAGGGGCCCACGGCCCGCTCCATCCGGCTGGACCTGCCGCGCTTCACCCTGGTCGGCGCCACGACCCGGACCGGGCTGGTGGCAGCCCCGCTGCGGGACCGCTTCGGCTTCGTCGGCCGCCTCGACCTCTACGAGCCGGCCGAGCTCCGGGCCATCGTCGAGCGCTCGGCCCGCATCCTGGGCGTCGCCATCGAGGAGGCGGGAGCGGCTGCCATCGCGGAGCGGTCCCGGGGCACGCCGCGCATCGCCAACCGCCTGCTCCGCCGGGTGCGTGACTACGTGGAGGTCCGGGGGGACGGGGTCGTGACGGGCCGGGCCGCCGTCGAGGGGCTGGAGCTCTTCGGCGTGGACGGCCTCGGGCTCGACAAGGTCGACCGGGCGATCCTCGACGCGCTCTGCCACCGATTCGGCGGCAAGCCCGTCGGCCTCACCACGCTGGCCCAGTGCGTGGGCGAGGAGCCCGACACGATCGAGGACGCCTACGAGCCCTTCCTGCTCCAGCAGGGTCTCGTGCAGCGCACCCCGCGGGGGCGGGTGGCGACGGCGCGGGCCTGGGCCCACCTCGGCGCTTTCCCGGCAGCCGGCCAGCTCCTCTGACGCCCGCGCTGGGCTCGCTGGCTGCCGTGGCCCAGCGCGCGCGAGCGTGGCTCAGCGCTGTCGTATACACAGTATACAACCCCAGTTGACTCGAGCCGCTATTCCCCACTACCATGTCACAAACGATGCTGGAGTTGCGTAGGTAATGAAGGTGAGCGATGGCACGCATTCATAGGTGGCGGATGTTCGCGGCACTACTCTGTGTGTTTGGTTGGTGGCTGGGCGACGTTGGTGTTGCAGCAGTCGGCAGCTGCCTCAGGACCAGAAAATCCGAGTCTGTGCAGTGCGGTCGCATTTGACGGACTACAGAGCTGCTTCGATGATGT
>DATGLW010000027.1:0-9518 GCA_035293965.1 Acidimicrobiales bacterium | reverse complement strand
CCCCACGGACGGCACCCCGGACACGGCACCCCACGGACTGCACCCCACGGACACGGCACCAGATGGCACCGACCTTCGACCCCGAGGAGATGATCGCCCGCTTCCGCCAGCGGGCGGATGCCGTGCGCAACAGAGGGCTCCCGCCCGTCGAGGGCCCCGAGCGCAAGCGGTTCCGCGAGCAGGCGCAGGTGGACTACATGGACTTCGCGATGCTCGGCGATGCCGAGGCGCGCCTCGAGGACGGCATCCTCACGCTGCGGATCGACCTGCGCCCGCCCGAGGCGCGCGGACCGGTGGCGACCCCCGAGAGCTGAGGAGGCGGCAGTCCCCGTCCCTGGTGGGCCCACATGGGCGCTGCCATCGAGCGGCCACGGCCCGAGGCCTGCTCTGGTGCCGGCTCACCCGCCGTAGCTCATCCTCGTGTCCTCCATCCTGAGCAGCTCCGGCATCGCCTGGCCGTCCGGCGGCCCTCCGGCGTCGACCACCTCGCCCAGGTAGAGCACGTGGCTGCCCAGCTCGCGTGACTCCCGCACGGCGCAGTCGAGCCAGGCCGGCGACCGCAGCAGGACCGGGGCTCCCGTGCGGGCCTCGGTGACGGGCTCGCCGTCGAGCGCGGAGAGCCGGCCGCCGGCGTCGAGCGCCACCTCGGCCACGGGCTTCACGAACCTGCGCACGACCGCCCGGTCCTCCCTCGCCAGCAGGCAGACGGTGAAGCAGCGCCCGGCGTCGATCAGGCGCCTGGTGAGGGCGTCGCGGTCCACCGCCACGGCCACGAGCTTGGGCGCGACCGACACCTGCATGACCGAATTGGCCGTCATGAGGTTCGCCCGGACGGACCCGTCGAGGCTGGCCCGGCTCCCGACCAGGTACAAGCCGGTCGGGAGGGCC
This sequence comes from Acidimicrobiales bacterium, assembly GCA_035293965.1. Lineage (GTDB taxonomy): Bacteria > Actinomycetota > Acidimicrobiia > Acidimicrobiales > RAAP-2 > DATGLW01. Next base: position 8,630 of record DATGLW010000027.1, on the reverse strand, counting down.
CACAGCACGCGCCGGCGCAGGCGGTCGTAGGCGACGGGGTCCCGCCCGTCGGGCACGGGGCCGACGACGGCGCCGGCGCGGCCCTGGCCGGCACGACGCCCGCCGCCACCGCTGCTCGGGCCCTCGCTCACGTCGTGCTCCCCTCGCACCGGTCCGGGGCGTGGCCCGGGCGCCGCCTCACCCGAAGAGCCCGCCACCGGGCGCGGTGGTCGTGGTGGTCGGCACCGGCGCGCCCGTGACGGCCCGCACCCGGGTGAGCGCCTGGTCGAGCAGCGCGGCGGCGCGGGCGCGCTCCCGTGCCGAGCGGCGCTGCAGCGGCGAGTCGCCGGCCCCGGCGTCGTAGCAGTCGTGCGCTCCCCGCCCCATGGCGTCGTAGGCCTGCTCGAGGAGCGCGGTGAGGCGCGGGTCGGGCGACGGCAGGTTGCCCGCCGCCGACGCTGCGTCCTGGAACAGCACGAGGCACACCGTGTGCACCACCCCCGAGCCGAGCCGGCGCCGAACCGCCGTCGTGACCTTGGACGAGTCGCCGAACAAGGTGCCCACGGCCTGGCCGAGCGCTGTGTCCTGCACCCAGCTGCGGACCCGCGACGACAGCGGTCCCGACTGCCCGCCGGCTGAGCACGCGCCGAGGGTGGCCACCAGGCAGCAGGCCGCGACAACGGCGCGCCACCGCGCGCCCGAGGGCGGCCGGCCCCCCCGACCCGGGCTCACCGGATCGCGTCGTCACGCGCCGAGGCCAGCCGGCGCCGGGTCATTCCGCGCGCAGCACGTGCACGGTGCGGCGGCCCTTGCGGAGCACGACGTAGCGACCCTGCAGCAGGTCGGCGGGCCCGAGCAACCGCTCGGGCTCCTCCTCGCGGCGATCGTTCACCCGAATCGCACCCTGGGCGACGGCTCGACGCGCGTCGCTGCGTGACGAGGCGAGCCCGGAGAGCACCAGGACGTCGACCAGCGACAGCGGACCCCCACCGCCGCCACCGGCGGTGCCGCCGGCGGCGGCGGCGGCGATCGACGCCATGGCCACTGCGCTCGACGGCACGTCGTCCACGACGTCGCGCAAGGTGCGCTCGTCGAGGGTCGAGACCGGCGCGTCGCCGAAGAGGGCGGCCGCGGCCTGCCGGGCGCGGCGCGTCTCGTCGTCGCCGTGCACGAGCCGGCACACCTCGTCGGCCAGCGACCGCTGTGCCACCCTGCGCTCGGGGCGCGCGGCCGTCTCCTCGTCCAGCGACAGGATGTCGTCGTGCGACAGGAAGGTGAAGTACCGCAGGTACGTGCCCACCACGGCATCCTCGACGTTCAAGAAGAACTGGTACAGGCGGTACGGGCTCGTGCGATCGGGGTCGAGCCAGACCGAGCCTGACTCCGTCTTGCCGAACTTGGTGCCGTCGGCCTTGGTCACGAGCGGAGTCGTCAGGCCGTGGACTTCGGCGCGGCACTCCTTGCGGACCAGCTCCACGCCGGTGACGATGTTCCCCCACTGGTCGCTCCCGCCCACCTGCAACGTACAGCCGTAGTCGAGGTGCAGGCGGAGGAAGTCGTAGGCCTGCAGCAACATGTAGCTGAACTCCGTGTAGGAGATGCCCTGGTCCGGCCGCTCGAGTCGGGCGCGCACCGACTCGCGGGCGACCATCTGGTTGACGGTGAAGTGCTTGCCGACGTCGCGGAGGAACTGGACCATCGGGATCGCCCGCAGCCAGGCGCCGTTGTCGACCACGAGCCCCCTGCTCGCACCGGCCGACGGGCTCAGGTCGACGAACTTCGCCAGCTGCGGACGGATGCCCTCGAGGTTTGCCGCCAGCTCCTCCTCGCCGAGCAGGGGCCGCTCGCCAGCCTTCCCGCCAGGGTCGCCGATGAGGCCCGTGCCACCACCCAGCAGCGCGATGGGCCGGTTGCCTGCTCGCTGGAGACGGCGAAGGAGGCACAGCTGCAGGAGGTTCCCGACGTGCAGGCTGGGCGCAGAGGGGTCGACGCCGTAGTAGAACGTCACACCGCCCGCCTCGAGGCGCTCGGGGATCGACGGGTCCGTCACCTGGTGGACGAGGCCGCGGAAACGCAGGTCGCACGACAGCCCGGGCACGGCTCCACACTGCCACACCACCCCGGGCCGGCTGGAGAACCCGGACAACATCGGCACGCGTGCCCGAGGGGGCGCGGGCATCGCGCCTGACCTGGCCCTCGCGCGCCCGCCGGCACGCGTGCGCGAGCGGTCGCGGCCCGGGCACGCTCGGGCCGCACCGCCGGGCAGCTACCGCTCGGTCCGTGCCGGCTCGGGCCGCACCGCCGGGCGGCTACCCCTCGGCCCGCTCCGGCCGGGGCGGCACCGCCGGCGACTCGGCGACGAGTGGGGCCACGGCGGCGGCCACGGCCGCGTGGACCTGCTCGTGCAGGGCGGCATTGGCAGCCCGGCTCGGCACCGACGCCCTGATCACCGATGGGCCCGCTGCCTCGAGGGCCGCGCCCAGTGCGCCGGCCAGTTCGCCGAGCGTGCGAACTGGCCGAACGGGGAGCCCGAAGCCGCTGGCGACCTGCCCGACGTCGGTGACCGGCGGTGTCCCGAAGAGGAGCTCGAAGCGGCGCGGGTCGATCTCGGCCGCCTGGGGCAGCAGGGAGAAGATGCCGCCGCCGCCGTTGTCCACGACCACCAACGCGCAGGGCGTGGCCGGCGCGGGCCCGAGCGCCACCAGGCCCGACACGTCGTGGAGGAAGGCCAGGTCTCCGAGGAGGGCGACCACAGGGCCCGTGCGCCCGGCGGCCAGCCCGAGGGCCGTCGACACCAGCCCGTCGATGCCGTTGGCGCCGCGGTTGGCGAAGACGGCGGGCGGCGAGGGGAGGGGCGGGCCGAACCACTCGAGATCGCGAACCGGCATCGAGGAGCCCACCAACAGCGCAGCGCCGGGCGGCAGCAGACCGGGAAGGCTCCGGGCGAGCGACGGCTCGGTGATCGTTCCGCCACGTGCCGCCTCGTCGGACTCGAGCGCGTCGTCGATCGCCCGCTGCGCCGTCGCCTCGAGGGCCGTCCAGGTTTCGAGCCACCCGTCGACGGGCGCGGGGGCCTCGCCGAGCAGGTCGAGCGCCGCGCCGAGCCATGCCGCAGGGTCGGCGTGGTGGCGACCCGTGACGGTGCCGTGGGGGTCGAGCACGCGCCACCACGCGTCGACCGCGAGCACCTCGGCGCCGGCCGCCGCCGCGTCGCGCACGAGGTCGCCCACGTTCCTCGACGCCCACGGCTCGCCGAGGACGAGCACCACCTCAGGCCGGAGGGCACGGCGCACCTCGGGAGCCCGCAGGAAGGAGTCGGCGGCCGCCACCACCCCTGCCCGGGCCACCCGGCAACCGGAGCGCGGGTCGGCGAGCACCGGCCACCCGAGAACCGCTCCGAGGTCGAGGACCTTGGCCGCGGGTCCGCACCGGGCGCCGGCCACGATGACCCCCCTGCGGCCGCGCCAGCCGGCGACCTCGCGCAGCCCGCTGCGCACAGGAGCTCTCGGCGCAGCGAGCACCCCGAGGGCAGGCGTGCCGTCCGGGCGCCCCGGCGGGAGCGGTCCGGGCTCCCCCGTGAGCGGCTCGCGGAAGGCCAGGTCGAGATGCACCGGACCGGGCCCGTCCGGGCCGTGGAGTGCCTCGGCAAGGGCGCGCGCCGCGAGGGGGCGCCAGGTGGCCCACGTGGCCAGGTCGGGCACCCCGGGATCGGCCTGCCAGCGGACGGCGCTGCCGTAGAGGCGCCGCTGGTCGATCGTCTGGGGGGCGCCGACGTCCTGCAGTTCGGGGGGACGATCGGCGGTGCAGACCAGCATGGGCACGCGCGCGTGGTGTGCCTCGACCACGGCCGCGTGCAGCTCGGCCGCCGCCGTGCCGCTCGTCGTGCACACCACGGGGGCCGTGCCGGTGGCGAGCGCCACGCCGAGGGCGAAGAAGCCAGCGCTGCGCTCGTCGAGGCGCACGTGCAGCCGGAGCTCGCTGCGCGCAGCCAGGGCCATGGCGAGAGGCGTCGAACGAGAGCCGGGGCACACGACGGCGTCGCGCACGCCGGCCCGTACCCACTCGTCGACCAGGGTGGCAGCGAAGGTGGCCTGCGGTGACCCGTCGCTCGGTACGCTCACCGCCCGTGGCCATCCCGCCGACCGGCGTGCTGCACGTCGAGCTGGCCGGCCTGCCCGAGGGCCCGCCGCTCGTCATGCTGCACGGCTTCACCCAGACCGGGCGGCTGTGGGGCGAATTCGGCCGGCGCCTGGCCGAGAGCCGCCGCCTGGTCCTCGTCGACCTGCCCGGCCACGGCGGCTCCGCCGAGGTGCGGGCGGACCTGGCGGCCACTGCCGACCTCGTGGCCGCGGCGGCACGCCGCCACCTCCGGACCGAGGAGCCGGCGGCGGCCGAGCCGGCACCGGTCGACGTCCTCGGCTACTCCCTCGGCGGTCGCGTGGCGCTCCACCTGGCGCTCGCGCACCCCGGCCTTCTCCGGCGTCTCGTCGTGATCGGTGCCAGTGGAGGGATCGAGGACGCAGCAGCCCGCTCGGCCAGGCGGGCGGCGGACGACGCGCTGGCAGCAGAGCTCGAGGCGACAGGTGATCTCGAGGGGTTCCTCGAGCGCTGGCTGGCCTCCCCCCTCTTCGCCGGCCTGCGCCCTGGCGCAGCTGACCTGCGGGAGCGGCGGCGCAACACGGCGGCCGGGCTCGCTGCCAGCCTCCGGTCGGCCGGCACCGGCACCCAGGAGCCGCTCTGGGGCCGCCTGTCGGGCGTGGCGGCACCCGCGCTCGTGATGGCCGGTGCCGCCGACCACCGCTTCGTGGCCCTCGGGGCGAGGCTCGCGGCGTCGCTCCCCGCGGGCGTGCTGGCGCTCGTGCCCGGGGCCGGTCATGCCGCCCACCTCGAGCAGCCGGCCGTGGCGGCCCGGATGGTGGGCGGCTGGCTGGGCGCCGCCGGCGCCGGCTGACCCCGGGCGGGGGCCGCGGGGCTCACCAGAGGATCGCCGCCGTCACGATGGCGCCCACCACCAGCTGGAGGCGGCTGGTCGCACCGAGCACCGGCAGGAGCTCCGGGCCCTGGGATCCCTGCACGACCAGGCGCAAGGGCCGGGCAGCCAAGGGGAAGGCCACGAGGGCCGCCGCGACCGGCGGGCGGAAGGTCGCCAGGCCGGCCAGGCCTCCCACGGTGCCCACGAGGCAGCCCACGTACAGCCACCCCGCGCGCCGGCGCCCGAGGCGCACGGCCAGCGTCCGCTTCCCCGCTTCGGCGTCGCCGGCCACGTCGCGCAGGTTGTTGGCCTCGAGGAGCGCCGTCGCGAGGAACCCGACCGGCACTGCAGCCACGACGGCGATGGCCGTCACCCTGCCTGCCTGCACGTAGGCAGCGCCCACCGTGGCCACGACACCGAAGAAGGCGAAGACCGCCAGCTCCCCGAGCCCGAGGTAGCCGTAGGGTTTGGGGCCGCCCGTGTACAGCCACCCGGCGGCGAAGCAGCCGGCCCCCACCGGCACCAGCCACCACGACGTGACGGCGGCAAGCGCCAGCCCCGCCAGGGCCGCCACGGCGAAGGACGCGGCCGCGGCCACCCGGACCGCGCGGGGTGTGGCGAGCCCGGACGCCACCAGGCGGACCGGGCCGATGCGGGCCGAGTCGGTCCCCCGGACGCCGTCGGCGACGTCGTTGGCGTAGTTGGTCCCGATCTGGACGGCGAGCGCGACCACGAGGGCCGTCACGGCACGCCACGCGACGAGCTCACCGTGCCACGACCCGGCGGCCGTCCCCACGGCGACCGGCACCGCGGCTGCCGCCAGGGTGCGGGGCCGGGCTCCGACGACCCAACGGGACCACGGGTGGGACGATTCCCCGGCGGCCTGCGAACCGCTCCCGGCTGCCACCGCGGGCTGCCCGGGCCGCACGCTCACGGGCGCCTGGGGAAGCGGGAGAAGTCCGGGCGGCGCCGCTCCACGTAGGCGTTCCGGCCCTCCTGGCCCTCCTCGGTCATGTAGAAGAGCATCGTCGCGTCGCCCGCCAGCTGCTGGACCCCGGTGAGGCCGTCGTCGGCCGCGTTGAACCCGGCCTTCAGCATCCGCAGCGCGATCGGCGAGAGGCTGAGCATCCGCCGGCACCACGCAACGGTCTCCTCCTCCAGCCGGTCCAGCGGGACCACCGCGTTGACCAGCCCCCAGTCGAGGGCCTGGGCCGCGTCGTACTGGCGGCACAGGAACCAAACCTCCTTCGCCCGCTTGACGCCGATCGTCCGGGCGAGGAGCCCCGACCCGAAGCCGCCGTCGAAGCTCCCCACGCGGGGGCCCGTCTGGCCGAAGCGGGCGTTGTCGGCAGCGATCGTGAGATCGCACACCAGGTGGAGGACGTGGCCGCCTCCGATGGCGTAGCCGGCGACCATGGCAACGACGGGCTTGGGCAGCCGCCGGATCTGCACCTGCAGGTCGAGCACGTTGAGGCGCCCGATGCCACGGCGCGCCACGTCGTCGTCGCCGAGGTAGCCGTCGTCGCCCCTGATCCGCTGGTCGCCGCCGGAGCAGAACGCGTCCGGCCCCTCGCCCGTGAGGACGACCACGCCCACGTCGGGGTCGTCACGCGCCATCTCGAACCCCCTGCTCAGCTCGAAGAGCGTCTGGGGCCGGAAGGCGTTGCGTACCTCGGGGCGACAGATCGTCAGCTTGGCGATGCCCTCGCCCACCTCGTACCGGATGTCGGCGAAGGTGCCGCGCCGCTCCCACGCTGGGGGGGGCAGCGGGCGCAGCTCGTCGAGGGGGTCCACGGGGCTGCCGGTGACCACGGTGCGGGGCGGGCTGGTGTCGGTCACGGCGGCCTACGCTACTGGCCCGTGCCCGACCTCGTCGCCCTCGACATGGCAGGCGGCGACGGGTTCGTCGCCGCGCTCCAGCGGGCGTGGGACGCAGGGTGCGCCGTGGCGCCGCTCGACCCGCGCCTGCCGCTGCCGGCAGCCCGCAGGCTGCTCGGCGCGCTTCGCCCGTCGTGGATCGTCGGTCCGACCGGGGAGGCGGCCCCTCTCGACGGCGGCCTGCCGGTCGAAGTGGGTGACGCGCTCGTCATCGCCACGAGCGGCACGTCGGGCGAGCCCAAGGGGGTCGTGCTGACCCACGACGCGGTGTCGGCGTCAGCCCGCGCCACGAGTGCCCGCCTCGGGGTCGACCCGGCCCGCCACCGGTGGCTGGCCTGCCTGCCCCTGGCCCATGTCGGCGGGCTGTCGGTGGTCACGCGGGCCCTCGTCACCGGCACCCCCCTGACTGTGCAGGCCGGCTTCGACCCCCGAGCGGTCGCGATGGCCGCCCGCGACGGCGCAACCCACGTGTCCCTCGTCGCCACGGCTCTGGGCAGGGTCGACGCCGGCAACTTCGAGGCCGTGCTCCTCGGCGGGAGCGCCCCGCCGGGCGACCTGCCACCGAACGTGGTCACCACCTACGGCATGACCGAGACCGGCTCGGGTGTGGTCTACGACGGTCGGCCCCTCGACGGCGTCGAGCTGGCGATCGGCGACGGGCAGCCGGGGCGAGGCGCCGAGGGAGAGGTCCTCGTCCGGTCCCCCACGCTCCTTCGGTGCTACCGCGACGGCACCGATCCACGGGTGGCGGGGCCCGACGGCCGCGGCGGGTGGCTCCCCACCGGCGACGCAGGGCGCCTCGGGCCTGACGGGTCCCTCTCGGTGTCGGGCCGCCTGGCCGAGGTCATCGTGACCGGCGGCGAGAAGGTGTGGCCGGCGGCGGTCGAGCGGGCGCTGGCCACGGTCCCCGGGGTGGCACAGGTGGCCGTGTGGAAACGCCCGGATCCCGAGTGGGGCGAGCGCGTCGTGGCCTGGGTGGTACCCGAGGACCCAGCATCGCCGCCCACGCTCGGCGCGCTGCGCGAGCGGGTCGCGGCGTCACAGGCGCCGTGGGCGGCGCCCAAGGAGCTGGTCCTCGTGGCAGCCCTTCCGCGTACGCCCTCGGGCAAGCTCCGCCGCCGCGACCTCGCCCAGGCCTAGGCGGGGCCGGGGGCGGCCCAGGTGTGGCCGGAGCCCTTCGGGCGCCCGGCCGCGTCGCCACGACCGGCGAGCCCTCGGTCACGCCGCGACAGCGAGGGGGGTCGAGGTCGCGGTCGTGCAGGACGCCTCAGGGGCCGGCTCCAGGCCCGACGTCGGCCACGGCGCCCGAGGGCACCACCGTGGCCCCGCCGTCGACGACGAGGACCTGGCCGGTGATCCACGACGCAGCATCGGAGGCGAGGAAGAGCACGGCGGCGGCCACGTCGTCGGGGTGCCCGAGGCGTCCCATGGGGATGCGGTCCGCCACCACCTGCTCCTTGCCCTCCCAGAGCTGGCGCGAGAAGCGGGTCCGCACCAGCCCCGGAGCCACGGCGTTGACCCGGACGACCGGAGCCAGCTCCCACGCCAGCTGGCGGGTGAGGTGCACGAGGGCCGCCTTGGTGACGTTGTACCAGCCGATGCCGGGCTCGGGCTCGAGCGCCCCGACCGACGACACGTTGACGATCACGCCGCCCCGCTCGGCCATGGCCGCCCGGTGGGCAGCCTGCGACCAGGCGAGGGCACCGAGGAGGTTGACCTCGAGGGTCTTCTCCGCCTGCGAGCGCTCGATGCCGAGCACAGGCCCGTGGTACGGGTTGGTGGCGGCGTTGTTGACGAGGAC
>DATGLW010000026.1:0-24745 GCA_035293965.1 Acidimicrobiales bacterium | reverse complement strand
CTCGCCGGTCGGGATCACGTGCACGCTGGCGAAGAAGGCCAGGAAGACGACGGGGATCCCGATGGTGAGCAAGAGGGTCTCGCCGCGCCGGAGGGTCATGTAGGTCTCCGCCCGCGTCTGGGCGGCGAGCGCCCTCACCGTGCGGCCCCTGCCGGCTCGGGACCGGAGGCGGCAGCGTCCCCGACGATCGCCAGGTAGGCCTCCTCGAGGGTGCGGCTCGTGCGCAGGTCGGTGAGGGTGGCGTCGTGCTCGGCCAGCCAGGAGGCGAGGGCGGCGGTGAGGGCCGGGGTGACGGCGGCGGCCACCTCGTAGCGGCCCGGCGACCGCTCGGTCACGCGTGCCCCGAGGGCGGCCCCGAGCGCGGCGGTGTCGAGGCCTGCCGGGGCGCTGAAGGTCACCTGGGGCCCGCCGAGCACGCCAGCGGCCAGCTCCGACGGCGCCCCGGCGGCCACCGCCCGCCCCCGGTTGACGATGACGACGCGGTCGGCCATGTGCTCGGCCTCGGCCAGCTCGTGCGTGGTGAGCAGCACGCAGGCTCCTTCGTCGCGCAGCCCCTCGACCACGCGGCGCACCACGAGGCGCCCCTCGGGGTCGACCCCTGCCGTGGGCTCGTCGAGGAAGACGGCCTCGGGCCGGCCGACGAGGGCCAGCGCGAGGGACAGGCGCTGCTGCTCGCCGCCCGACAGGTGGCGCCACGGGGTGCGCGCCACCTGCTCCAAGGCAACCAGCGCGAGGAGGTCCTCAGGGTTGGCAGGGCGCGTGTAGTAGCGGGCGAAGAGGCGGAGCAGCTGGCGCGGATTGAGCATGGGGTAGACGCCGCCGCGCTGGAGCATCACGCCGACGCGCCCGACGAGCTGCGCGTGGTCGGCGATCGGGTCGAGCCCGAGGACCCGGACGCGTCCTGCTGCGGGCCGCCGGTACCCCTCGAGGGTCTCCACGGTGGACGTCTTGCCCGCCCCGTTCGGTCCGAGCAGGGCGACGACCTCGCCCGGGCGAACGGCCAGCGACAGGCCGTCGACGGCGGTCCGCTCCCCGTAGCGCACGACCAGGCCGTCGCACGCGATCCCTTCGCCCCCTTCGCGCTCGACACGCTCGCGCTCGACGGTGGACCCTGTGCCCGGCGCTCCCGTGCCCCGCATTCCCGTGCCTTCCCGTTCAACACTCGCCGGGGCTGCCGGCGCCCCACGATGGCTCGGCCAGGGGCCGGGGACTGCAGGCTGCATATGGCTGCACGCTACCGTTGGCGCCACCATGATCGACATCCGCCTGGTGCGACGGGAGCCCGAGCGCGTGGCCGCCCTGCTGGCGCGCCGCGGCGTCGACCCGGCGGAGGTGGCGCGCATCGCCTCCCTCGACGCCGCCCACCGCGAGCAGCTGGCGGCGCGCGAGGCGTTGCGGGCGCGGGTGAAGGCGCTGTCGCGCGAGGTCGGCGCCGCGAGGCGTTCGGGCGACCAGGCCCAGGCCGACGTGCTCGCCGCGGAGAGCCGGGCGATCGGCGACGAGGAGCGGGCGGCTGGCGAGGTGGCCGACGCCCTCGAGGCCCAGCTCCACCAGGCGCTGCTGTACCTGCCGAACCTGCCGGCCGACGAGGCGCCCGACGGCGCCGGGGCGGCCGACAACGTGGAGGTCCGCCGATGGTGGCCGGGCATCGACGCGGGGCGTCCGGAGCAGCCGGTTGCCGACCACCAGCGGGTCCCGCACTGGGAGGTGGGCACCGAGCTCGGGCTGCTCGACATGGAGGCGGGAGCCAGGCTGTCGGGGTCGATGTTCCCCCTGTTCCGGGGTGACGGGGCGAGGCTGCTGCGGGCGCTCACCTCCCTCGCCCTCGCCCGCCACGCCGACGCCTACGAGGAGGTCCGGCCGCCCTCGCTCGTGCTCACCGACACGATGACCTCGACCGGGCACCTGCCGAAGTTCGCCGACGAGGCGTACCACGTCGAGCGCGACGGCCTGTGGGCCATCCCGACCGCCGAGGTGCCCCTCACCTCGCTGCGCCGGGGCGACATCCTCGCCGAGCACGAGCTGCCCCTGCGCCTCTGCGCCGTCACCCCGTGTTTCCGGCGCGAGGCCGGCGCCGCCGGGCGTGAGACCCGTGGGCTCCTGCGGGTGCACGAGTTCGACAAGGTGGAGCTGTTCGCCTACGCCACCGAGGAGCAGGCACCGCAGGTGCACGCGGACATCCTGGCAAGGGCGGAGGGACTGCTCCGCGAGCTCGAGCTGCCCTACCGGGTGCTCGACCTGTGCGCCGGCGACCTCGGCGCCTCATCGGCGCGGACCTTCGACCTCGAGGTCTACGCCCCCGGCAGCGACCAGTGGCTCGAGGTGTCGTCGGTCAGCTGGTTCCGCGACTACCAGGCGCGCCGGGCGAACGTCCGCTACCGGCCGGCTGCCGGCGGCTCCCTGCGCTTCGTCCACACCTTGAACGGGTCGGCACTGGCGTGGCCGAGGGTCTGGGCGGCGCTCGTGGAGCGTGGTCGTCAGCCGGACGGCACCGTGCGCCTGCCGGCCGCGCTCGCCCCCTACTGGCAGGGCGAGCCCGTCGTCGGCCGGCTCGAGTCGCGCTGAGCGGGCCGCCGGCGGCGCCGGCGCAACCGCACGTCGAGCTCGCCCGCACCGGGGTGAGCCGGCGCCAGAGCCCGTCTCCACGTCGGCCACGTGGTCGAGCTCGCCCGTACAGGGGTGAGTCGCCTCAGGCGCGACGCGGAGCGGGGCTGAACCGGTAGCCCACCCCCCGGACCGTCGTGATGAGCGAGGGATTGGCGGGGTCCTCTTCGATCTGTGCACGGAGGCGCTTGACGTGCACGTCGAGCGTCTTGGTGTCGCCGATGTAGTCGGCACCCCACACGCGGTCGATGAGCACGTCGCGCGTCAGGACCCGCCCGGGGTTCTCGACGAACAGCCGCAGCAGCTCGAACTCCTTGCGGCGCAGCTCCACCTCTGCCCCCCGCACGAACACCCGGCGCTGGTCGGGGTCGACCCGCACCCCCCCCGCCTCCCAAACCTCCGCTGACCTGGCACTGCCGGCCTCCTGGGCTGTGGCATCACCGGCTGGCGTGGGAGCGCGTCGCAGCACGGCCCGCATCCGGGCCACCAGCTCGCGCAGGCGGTAGGGCTTGGTGACGTAGTCGTCGGCACCCACCTCGAGACCCACCACCGTGTCGAGCTCGGTGCTCTTGGCGGTCACCATGATCACCGGCACCGAGGAGCGGGCCCGGATGGCCCGGCACACGTCGATGCCGGACAGCTTCGGCAGCATGAGGTCGAGGAGGACCAGGTCGGGCCCGACCTCCTCGAACTTGCGCAGCGCGTCCTGTCCGTCGCGGGCGACCACCACCTCGAAGCCCTCATGGCCCAGGCCGATCACCAGGGCGTCGACGAAGGACTCCTCGTCCTCGGCGAGCAGGACGGTGGTGGGCCTGACGTCGGCCTGGGTGGCGGGCTGCCGGGTCACGGGGAGGGTGGTCACGAGGCGGGTTCGGCTTGCAGCGGCAGCATCAGCGTAAACGTCGACCCCTCTCCCTCGCGCGATTCGACCGTCACCCATCCCTGATGGTTGTTGGCCACGTGGCGGACGATCGACAACCCGAGCCCCGTGCCGCCCGTCTCGCGGCCGCGCCCGTGGTCGACCCGGTAGAAGCGCTCGAAGATCCGCTCCAGGTCGCGAGCCGGGATGCCGATGCCCCGGTCGGCGACCCGGAGCGCCACGACGCGTCGGCGCTCGCCGTTGCCGTTGCCCGCACCGGGGGCCGAGAACGCTGCCGAGTCGGGCGCCGGAGCCTCCATCCCGCCGGCCACCGTGCTCGCGGCCGGCCGCCCGGTGGCGATGTCTGCCGGTCTGGCCAGGATGCCGGCACCGATCCGCGCCGGCTCCTCGGTGCCGGCCGCCATGGCAGGTGCCTCGACGTCGCACACCGAGCCGCTGACGGTCACGGTGCCCCCGTCGTAGGAGTAGACGACTGCGTTCTCGAGCAGCGCGTGCATGGCCGACACGAGCTGGCGCCGGTCGCCCACCAGCGCCACCGGGGGTGCAGGCTCGACGAGCTCGATCGTGATCCCCCGCTGCTCGGCCATGGCCCGCACCCGCTCGACGGCTTCGGCCATCACGAGGTCGACGAGCACCGGCTCGCGGGGTGGCGCCTGCTCGGCCTCGATGCGGCTGAGGTCCAAGAGGTCGTCGATGATGCGGCTCACCCGGAAGGCCTCGGCGTGGATGCGGTTGGCCAGCCGTTTGGCCACGTCGACGTCGGGCTCGGCGGCGAGCGTCTCGGCCAGGAGCACGAGCGCGCCCATCGGGGTCTTGAGCTCGTGGCTGACGTTGGCCACGAAGTCGCGGCGTACCTCCTCGAGGCGCCGCCGCTCTGAGACGTCCTCGATGGTGGCGATCACACCGAGGGACCGGCGGCCGTCGTCGATCATCTGTGCGCGCACCATCAGGGTGCGGCGCGGCGGGCCGTAGAGGTCGAGGGTGCGCTCGGCCACGGTCGCGTGCCAGGCCTCCTCGAGCAGTTCCTCGACTGCCTGGGCGGCCAGGACGTCGCCGTGGCGGCCGGCCATGAGGGACCCCGCCCTGGCGTTGCGGTACACGACGTGCCCGTTCTCGTCGCTGATGACCACACCATGGGGCAAGGTGTCGAGGGAGCGCCGCAGGCGGATGGCGTCCGCGCTCGACTCTGCCACCGCCTGGGAAGCGGCCCCGGTCGTCGCCTCGAGATACGCGAGGGCCGTCTCGATGTTGCCGTCCTCCTCGGGCGGTTCGACGCCGAGCCGGGTGCCGAGCGCAGTGAGGCGCTGCGAGAGCCCCCGGCGGCCCAGCCGCCGTCCCACGAGCAGGGCCACCACCACCCCCACCACGAGGATGGCGGCACCGATCGCGAACACCGCAGCGTCGGGCAGCCTGCCCGTCGCGGCGACCTGCGGGGCGACCTGTGGAAGGAAACCCATCGCTCCCAGCATGGCAGGGCCGAGGGGCTGGTTGGTGGTGCCTCCGGTGCGAAGGGCACCGCGCTGCGCCCGTTCCGTGTCTGACGTCGCTTCGCAACGCCTCCCCGGAAGCCATCGCCGGCGCGTGGGCGGATCGGGAGACGACGACTGGGCGACGACGAAGCAGAGGCACCGGGAGAAAGAAGGCGCGACGACCATGCGCAGCACCACGAGAGCGACCAGGAGAGGAGCGCGGTGGCGATGATCGAGCTGTGGGAGGTTCCGTTCCATGCCATGGTCCGGCCGGTCACCCTGGCGGCGGCGGGCGTGACCGCGAGCCCCGACCCCAATGCCCTGCCCGGCGGGCCCACGCTCCAGAAGCTCGTCGACGGCCTCGACTGGTGGGCCCTGCTGCTGGCGCTCGCCGGGCTGATCATCGGTGCCGCCGCGTGGGCGCTCGGCGCCCATTCGCAGAACTACCACCAGTCCATCGCCGGCCGCCGAGCCGTCCTCGTGTCGGCGCTGGCGGCCCTTCTCATCGGCGCCGCGCCCTACGTCGTCGGGTTCTTCTTCCACACCGGGCAGGCTGCTGGCTCGTGACCGGCGAGCCGTTCGGAAGCCGTGGTGCGCCAGCGGGGCCGCGCCCGCCGAGCGCGCGATCGCTGCCGGGGGTCCACTCGCCGGGCGGCCGGCGGTGAGCGTGCCCGCCGGCTCTTTCCCGGCCGTGGCCGCCGTGGCCGTGGGCTGCCCAGGGATCCAGGCGCTGGACCCGGTGTGCCAGCTCGGTGGCGTCGCCTCGTCGATCGCCGGTGCGGGTGTCGGTGCTGTCTTCGGCGCCGTGTCCGGCTGGGTGGTGAGCGGCGCCGCCTGGCTGCTCCAGCAGGTCGACGACGCCCTCAGCGCGTCCACCGCCGTCGACGTGGGGGCGACGTGGTTCACGTCCCACTTCGAGCGGATGGCTGCGGTCGCGGCGGTGGTCGTGCTCCCCCTTCTCCTGCTGGCCGCGATGCAAGCCGTGCTCCGCCAGAGCGCCGCGATGCTGCTGCGCTCGTTCCTGGTGCAGCTCCCGCTCGCATTCCTCCTCACCGGCGCTGCTGTGCGGCTCGTGCAGCTCGCGGTGTCGGTCACCGACGCGCTGGGGGCGCGGGTGACGTCGGGCACCGACCTCGCGCAGGTGCTCGCGCAGGTCACGACCGGCTTGACGGCCTCGAGCGCGAACCCCGCCATGCCCGCTTTCGTGCTGCTGCTGGGCGGCCTGCTCGTTGCCCTCGGTTCGTTCGCGCTGTGGCTGGAGCTGGTGGTGCGCGCCGCGTCGGTGTACGTGGCGGTGCTGTTCCTCCCGCTCGTTCTCGTCGCCATGGTGTGGCCCGCCACGGCCCAATGGTGCCGGCGCCTCGTCGACACCCTGGTAGCACTCGTGCTGTCGAAGTTCGTGATCGTCGCCATCCTCGGGCTCGCCGCCGGCGCGATCGTCTCGGGGGTGTCGCCGGGCAGCGGGACGCCGGGGTTCGCCGCCGTCCTGAGCGGCGGCGCGCTCCTGTTGCTCGCCGCCTACAGCCCCTTCACGCTGCTCAAGCTCGTGCCCATGGTGGAGGCGGGTGCGGTGCACCACCTCGAGGCTGCCCGGCACCGGATGGCGGCCGTGGCCGTCGCGGCGCCACGCTCGGCGGCCGCCCTCGCCCTGCGCCACGCCAGGGCCGCGTCGTTCGATGCCGTCGTGCCCGGCTCGGGCCGCTCCCTGTCGTTCGAGGCGCCCGGCGGTGCCGGCGGGCCCGTCGGTGCAGGGGTGGGGGATGCCTGGGGCGTCGCGCCCGGATCTTTTGGCGAGAGCGGGGAGAAGAGCGGCACGGGAGCCGCCGCCACGGGGGCCTTCGGGACCGACATCCCCATGTGGGAAGGCGACCCGGAGGCGACCAGGGCCGCGCTGGAGAGGCTCAGCGCGCTGGCCGCAGATGGCGGCGCGAGGAGCGGCGCGGCGTCCGCGTCCGGCGAGGAGGCGCCCTCGCCGGCGAGCGGCCCGCCGGCACGGACGGTGGCTCGGTCGCGAGTGGTGCCGCTGGCCCCCGGGGTCAAGCCCTGGCGCGACGGCACCCACGTCATCGCCCGCGACGCGATGGGCCCGGTCATCCGGTGGGTGCCGCCCGATGGGCCGCTCCCGTCCGGAGCCGGCGGCCCGCCCCCTGGAGGGCCGGGAGGCTCAGCTCCTCCGGGCGGGCGGTCGGGCGGCGAGCCCGCAGGCGAGGGCACCGATGGATGAGCGGCGCTACCGCTTCGGTCCCCTCGAGCGCCGCGGCGTCATCGCGGGCTGGCGGGGCGGCCAGATCGTCTCGGTGGTGGCGGGCCTGGCTGTCGCGGGCGTGGCCCTGCAGAGTGGGTCCGGAGTCCTGTCGGTGGCGCTCGGGGTAGCGGGGGCGGTGGCCGGCGTGCTGGTAGCCGTCTGGCCCGTCGGTGGCCGGACGGCGGAGGAATGGCTCCCGACGGTGACCGTCTGGGCCTGGGAACAGGCGTCGGGCCGCTCGCGTGCCCGCTCGCCGCAGCCCGGCGCGGGCCACGTGCTCGCCGGCTCCCGAGGCCGTGCCGCCGCCGCCTCCGCCGCGGGCGGCGCCCTGGCCGACACCGGTGTGGCGCCCCGCGAGGCGCCTCGCGAGGCGCCCCGCGAGTCGTTCCGCCCGGCCTCGCGCATTCCGGCGCCGCTGGCCGGTGTCGCCCTCTTGGAGGTGGGGAGCCGGCTCGGCGTGCTGTTCGACCGCGCCGCCGGCACCCTCACCGCCGCGGTGGCCGTCCAGGGTCACGACTTCGCTCTGGCGGGGGCCGGCGAGCGGCAGCGACGGACCGCCGCCTGGTCGGACCTCCTGGCCGGGCTGGCGCGCGAGGGATCACCCGTCCGCCGCGTGCAGTGGTCGGTGTGCGTGCTGCCCGACGACGGCCGGGGGGTGGCGGGGCACCTCGCCGAGCAGGGCGTGCTCGGGCCGGCACACCCCGCGCGGGCCTCGTACGCGGCGCTCCTGGCGGCGAGCGCGACCGGCACGTGCCGCCACGAGGTGCTGGTCGCGCTGCAGGTCGCGGCCGAGCGCAGGAGGCTTGCCGGCTCGACGCGGGGTGCGGCAGCCCTTGCACCGGCGTGCAGCGTGCTCGAACGGGAGCTCGCCGCGGTGTGTGGGCGCCTGGCCGATGCCGACGTCGAGGTGACGGGCCCCCTGCGTGCTCGCCAGCTGGCAGCCTTGCTCCGGCGCACCGGTGAGGCCACGCCTCCTGCGCCCGAGCCGCCCGCGTTCGCCGAGGGCGGCCCTGGCGCGGGTGCAGACGGCGCGGCGTGGCGGCCCGGCGCCCCGGCGCCCGGCGGGGCGGTCCCCGGTGTGGCCATCTCGGAGGACGCGGGCAGCCGCTGGCCGTGGCCCATGTCGGTCGAGGCCCGTTGGGACTGCCTGCGGACCGATGCCACGTGGCATGCCACGTACTGGATCGCGGAGTGGCCGCGCATCGACGTGGGACCTGATTTCCTGGCGCCCTTGCTGCTCGGCTCGGTGCGGCGGACCGTGTCGGTCGTCATGGAGCCGCTCAGCCCGAGCGAAGCCCTGCGCCGGGCGGAGCGGGCGCGGACGGCTGACGTGGCCGATGCCGAGCTCCGTCGACGGGGCGGCTTCCTCGCCACTGCACGCCGAGCGCGTGAGGAGGAGACCGTCAGGCGACGAGAGGCGGACCTGGCAGACGGGCACGGGTCGTTCCGCCTCTCGGGCTACGTGACCGTGACCGCGACCTCGCCCGAATTCCTCGCCGAGAGCTGCCGCGCCACGGAGCAGGCAGCCGCCCAGGCGCGCCTCGAGCTCCGCCGCCTCTACGGCGATCAGCTGCGGGCCTTCACGTGCTCGCTGCCCCTCTGCCGGGGCCTGTCATGAGGCGGGCCGCTCGCATGGTCGGGGCCCGCACGGCTCCACGGCTGCCCGCGCACCAGATCACCACGCGCGACCTCGGTGCCGCCTATCCCCTCGTGATGGAGGCGGGGCTCGGCCACAGGGGCGTGCTCGTCGGGCGCGACCTGCTCGGCGGGTCGTTCGTCTACGACCCCTTCGAGCTGTACGCGCAGCAGGTGGTGAGCAGCCCCAACATGATCGTGTTCGGCCAGATCGGGCGGGGCAAGAGCTCGTTCGTGAAGACCTACCTCTGGCGCCAGGCGGTGTTCGGGCGCCGCGCGTGGGTGGTGGACCCCAAGGGCGAGTACGGGCCCCTGGCAGCGGCGTGGGGGGTCCGCCCGGTGTCGCTGCGCCCCGGCGGCCCGGTGCGGCTCAACCCGCTCGACCCCGGACCGCCCGCTCGGGCCGGGAGCCCCGCCACGCCCGGTGGCGGCTCCGGGAGCGGGCACGAGGCCGCCCGCCGGCAAGTCGAGCTGCTGGGCTCGCTCGCCGCGGCCACCCTCGATCGGCCGCTGTCCCCCCGCGAGCGGGTGGCCGTGGAGCTCGCACTGGCCTCCGCAAGGTCGCGCCGTGAGGTGGTGACCATCCCGGCCGTCGTCGAGGCCATGCTGGCGCCCGAGGCCGATGCGGCGCGCAGCATCGGGACCGACCGTGCGACGCTGCTCGAGGACGGCCGCGACGTCGCGCTCGAGCTTCGCCGGCTCGTCCACGGCGACCTGCGGGGCATGTTCGACGGCGTCACCACGGCGGGGATCGACCTCGGCGCACCCCTGGTCGTGCTCGACCTGTCTGCGCTGTACGACTCGGCGGCGCTCGGGATCCTCATGGTCTGCGCCACGGCGTGGCTCCAGGCGGCCCTGGTCGGTGCCCGGGGAACGCCGATCGGCGCCGGTCCGGGCGTGGCAACGGGCGGCTCGGGCCACGTGCTGGTCGTCGTCGACGAGGCATGGGCGATCCTGGCGAACCTGGCTGTGGCCCGGTGGCTCCAGGCGTCGTGGAAGTTGTCGCGCGCGCACGGCGTGTCGAACATCGCCGTGCTGCACCGCCTCTCGGACCTGCGGGCGGTCGGCGCCGCCGGTTCGCAGCAGGTTGGGCTGGCCGAAGGCCTGCTGTCGGACTCCGAGACCCGGGTGGTCTTCGCCCAGCCCCCGGGGGAGGTCCACCGGGCGGCCGAGCTGCTGTCGCTCTCGGCGACCGAGGCGGAGCTGCTTCCTCAGCTGCATCGGGGTGTCGCCCTGTGGAAAGTGGGGAGCCGATCCTTCCTGGTGCAGCACCTGCTCGGCCAGCACGAGCGTGCCATCGTCGACACCGACAACGCCATGCGGGGCGTGCCAGGGCCGGCGAGCGTGCCGAAGCCGGCGAGCGTGCCAGGGCCGGCGAGCGCGCCGAAGCCGGCGAGCGCACCGGGGCCGGCGCCCTTCCCCGAAGACGCGTGGTGACCCTCGACCCCGCCGGCGCCGCAGCTGTAGCCGTCCTTGCCGTGCTCCTTGTGCTCGACACGCGGAGCGCAGCAGGTCCGCCTGCCGCGTGGGGTCCTCGTCCGCCGAGGTGGCAACGGGGGCCGGCGACCGGGCGACGTTCGCCCGAGGCGGGGCTCCGTCGGGTGGGCGAGGGTGCCGCCGCCCGCGCTGATCGCCGGTCTCGGGGAGCCGATTGGTGGCGGATCCGTCGTGCCGGGGGCCTCGGCCGCCGCCCGGGCGGCGGTTCGCCGGGCTGGTGGCCGAAAAGACGGCTGGCGCCTGCTCGTGGCACCAGGCGTGCCGTGCACGCGGGCACCCCAGGGCGGGGCGCCCGCTGGGCCGATGCCGGGGAGGTGGCCGGTCTGCTGTCCGAGGGGCACGTGCCCGGTCGGCTCGTCGTGGGCGCCTTCGATCCCCCAACGAGGGGTCGCCTCGGGCGGCGTTCCCGCGGGGCCCCGCCGCTCGTGGCGATCGAGGGCGGCCAGTCGCTCGCCGTCGTCGGGCCGACCCAGAGCGGCAAGACGACGGCGCTGGCCGTGCCCGCCATCCTCGGGTGGGACGGGCCGGTGGTGGCGGCGAGCGTGAAGAGCGATCTCGTGCAGGCGACCGCCGGGTGGCGCAGGTCGCAGGGGGAGGTCTGGTGCTTCGATCCCGCCCGCTCCACCGGCCTGCCCGCCGACGACTGGTCGCCTCTCGAGGTGGCTCGCACCTGGGCAGGGGCCCGGCGGGTGGCTGCCGGCCTCACCGAGGTGGCGCGCGGCGAGGGCACGACTGCCGACGGCGACTTCTGGTACGCGACTGCGGCAAAGCTCCTCGCACCGCTCCTCCTGGCGGCGGCGACGGGTGGTCTGGAGATGGCCGACGTGGTCCGCTGGGTGGACACCCAGGAGGTCGACGAGGTCCTGGTGCTCCTCGAGGCTGCCGGCGTGCCCGAGGCCCTCGACGCAGCGCGGGCCTCGTGGCTGCGCGAGGAGCGCCAGCGCAGCTCGGTCTACACCACCGCCGAGACGGTCCTCGAGGCGTTCGCCGAGCCGGTGCCGCCGGCAACACGGCCAGGCGGCAGGCCTATCGATCTCGAGGCGCTGGTGGCCGGGCGCCACAGCTTGTTCGTCTGCGCTCCTGCTCACGACCAGCGCCGCCTCCGAGGCCTGTTCACGGCAGTGGTGAAGGCGGCGCTCGAGGCTGCCTTCGCCCGGGCGGCCCGGGCGGGCGGGCCCCTCGACCCGCCCCTGCTCGTGGTGCTCGACGAGGCGGCCAACATCGCACCGGTTCCCGAGCTCGACTCGCTCGCGGCGACGTGCGCCGGTCACGGCATCCAGCTCGTGACCGTGTGGCAGGACCTCGCGCAGCTCCACGCCCGCTACGGCCCGAGGGCGGCCACCGTGGTGAACAACCACCGGGCGAAGGTCTTCCTGCCGGGCATCGCCGACCCGGCCACGCTCGACCAGGCCAGCCACTTGATCGGGGACGAGGAGGTGCTCGCCGACTCGGTCACGCGCGACACAGGGGGCACCCGCTCGACGACGTCGTCGCCCCAGCAGCGTCCGCTGCTCCCGCCCGACGCGCTCCGGCGGATGGCGCCGGGCACGGGCGTGCTCGTCTACGGCTCCCTGCCACCGGTGCGCATCCGCCTGCGGCCCTGGTGGGAAGACCCGGTCCTTGTCGCCCGCCAGGCGTGACCGGCCGCATGCCGGAGACGGCCGGAGCACGGGGTTGCTTGTGCCCCGCCAGGCGTGACCGGCCGCATGCCGGAGACGGCCGGAGCACGGGGTTGCCCGGTACAGTTGCCCGCGGTGATGACCTCCGAGGACCTCGACGCCGCGCGCCAGGCAGGACCGGCCTGCGACCTCTACGAGGCGATCTGGCGGCGTCGCGACGTGCGGGGCCAGTTCACGGGCGAGCCCCTTGCGCCAGAGATCCTCGACCGCATCCTGCAGGCGGCGCACGCGGCGCCGAGCGTCGGGCTCAGCCAGCCGTGGGACTTCGTGCTCGTGCGCGACCCGGAGCTGCGCCTGGCGTTCCAGCGCCACGTCGAGGAGGAGCGCGAGGTGTTCGCCCGGACGCTCACCGGGCCCGAGGCGGAGCGGTTTGCCCGGATCAAGATCGAGGGCGTCATGGAGTCGACGCTGTCGGTGGTGGTCACCTACGACCCGCGCCGCGGCGCTCCGCACGTGCTCGGCCGCCACGCGATCGCCGACGCCGGCCTGTTCTCGGTGTGCCTCGCCATCCAGAACCTCTGGCTGGCAGCGACCGCCGAGGGGCTCGGCCTCGGTTGGGTGTCCTTCTACCGGGAGCCCTTCGTGCGCCGGCTCCTCGGGATCCCCGAGGAGGTCCGCCCGGTGGCGTGGCTCTGCCTCGGACCGGTGACGCACCTCGAAGCCGTGCCCGACCTCGAGCGTGCCGGGTGGCGCTCGCGGCTGCCCCTCGAGGCCGTCGTCCACCACGACACCTGGGAACAGGTGGGGGCTGCCCCGGCCAGGTACGCCGGTCTGGTGGGAAGGGCTCCGAGGTGACGGGGGATCACGACGCCGAGGCGCGCGTCGGCGTCGAGGGCGCACCCGGGGGCGCGGGCTTGGCCGAGGGCTGGCCGCCCGAGGGCGCAGGCCTGCCCGGCGCCGAGGGTGCACCCCTGCACGAAGCCGACGAGGACCTCGGCGAGAGTGGCTCGGGCCAGCTGGTCGCTGCACCGCAGCGGCCGTTCACCCTCGCCATCGATATCGGGGGGACGGGCCTCAAGGCCTCGGTCCTCGACGCCGCCGGGGCCATGGTTGCCCAGCGGGTCAAGGTCGCGACCACCTATCCCATGCCGCCGACCGGTGAGGGGGGCATGGTCGAGAAGCTGCGGCGCCTGGTCGCTCCGCTGCCGGCAGCCGACCGGGTGTCGGCCGGCTTCCCGGGGATGGTCCGGCAGGGTCGGGTGCTGAGCGCGCCGCACTTCGTCACCCGCAAGGGCCCCGGTTCCGCGGTCGATCCCGAGCTCGTGTCCGCCTGGTCCGGATTCGACCTGGCCGGTGCGCTGGCTGCCGAGCTGGGCAAGCCCACCCGGGTGGCCAACGACGCCGACGTCCAGGGGCTGGCGGTGGTGGCCGGGCGAGGCCTCGAGTTCGTGATCACCCTCGGGACCGGCTTCGGCACCGCGGTGTTCATGGACGGGCGCCTCCTGCCCCACCTCGAGCTCGCGCACCAGCCGTTCCGCAAGGGGCAGAGCTACAACGAGCAGCTCGGCGAGGCGGCTCGCAAGGAGATCGGCGACTCGAGGTGGAACTCGAGGGTGCGCAAGGCGATCGCCCAGCTCGACGCCTTGTTGTTCTTCGACCATCTCTACATCGGGGGTGGCAACGCCCGGAAGGTGGACCGCGACGACCTCGGCGAGGTGCTCCGCAAGACGACCGTGGTCGACAACACGGCGGGGATCCTCGGGGGGATCAAGCTCTGGGAGGGCGTGCACCTGGGGGTGTAGTGGCCTCCTCGACGATGGCGCCCGGCGGTCCTGCGCCAGGGCGCTGGTCGCGCGGGCCGCGAGGCAACCGTCGGCGCGGGTGGCTGCCGGGCGGGCTCGCAGGCGGTCGGTGGACCGGGCGCCCACCCACCTGGTGGCAGGTATGGCGGCGGTCGGGCGGTCGGTGTGCCGGCGTGGCTGACGCCCCGGCTAGATTCTGGCGGTGGGTCCTTGCGACACGCAGCGGCGGGCGCTCGCCGGCTCCTTCCGGTGGCCGCTGCGGACGTCGTGAGGCCCGTGGGCGCTCGTAGCTCAACGGACTAGAGCATCTGACTACGGATCAGAAGGTTGGGGGTTCGAATCCCTCCGAGCGCGCCAGAAACTCCCAGGTCAGCGGGTACATCTCGCTTGATCACCTGACCTGCCTGGTAGTGGCCGCTACTGGACGCTACTGTATCTCCCGAACCTGCTACTGAGGTCCAGTAGCAGCGACGTCGAAAGGCGGCGTCATGCGGGGTCATCTCCGAAAGCGTGGCAGGGCCTGGGAGTTGCGGGCATACGCCGGTATCGACCCGCTCACCAACCGCCAGAAGTACGTCACGCGGACGTTCCGTGGCGGGAAGCGCGAAGCAGAGGAGGCGCTCGCCCGATTCGTCACCGAGGTGTCCGGCGGCGGTCACGCTGCGCAGGACACGACGGTGGGAGACCTCATTCGCCAGTGGCTCGACCTCGCCAAGCCGGAGCTGTCGCCAACGACGGCACGGGGATACGAGTGGATCATCACGACGTACGTCACGCCGACGCTCGGCAAGGTCCCGCTCGCCAAGCTCAGGACGGCGCAGCTCGATCGCTTCTATGGGCAGCTCCGGGAGAAGGGCGGCCAGGACGGGAAGGCCCTCTCGGCGGCAACCGTCCGGCAGGTGCACGCCATCGTCCGGCGGGCACTCCAGCAGGGCGTCCGGTGGGGGTGGATTGCCACGAACCCGGCGAGCCTCGCGTCGCCTCCGAGGGTGCGGAGCCGCGAGCTGGCGCCGCCCGAGCCCGCCGAGGTGGTCACGCTCATCCAGGCTGCCGAATCGGCAGACCCCGACCTCGGCTGCTTTCTCCACCTGGCAGCGACGACCGGGGCGCGGCGCGGCGAGCTGTGTGGCCTCCGTTGGAAGGACGTCGACCTCGACGCCGGGACGCTCACGATCTCCCGGTCCGTCGTGGAAGCCGCGCACAGCGTGCTCGTCGAGAAAGATACGAAGACGCACGCCTCTCGGCGCCTCGCGCTGGACCCCGACACGGTGGATTCTCTCCGCCGTCATCGCAAGCGGGTGGATGAACGCGTCGGCGCCTGTGACGCGGAGCTGAGCGAGAACGCGTACGTATTCTCGGCTGAACCCGACGGCACCCGGCCGTGGGCGCCCAACGACGTCACGAAGGACTTCATCCGGCTCCGGAACCGCGCCGGGCTGACGACGGTCCGCCTTCACGATCTCCGGCACTTCGCCGCCACGCGCCTGTTGGCGGCCGGTGTGCCCGTTCGGACCGTCAGCGGGCGGCTCGGCCATTCGAACGCGGCCATGACGCTCGACGTGTACGCCCACTTCGTCGAGGAATCGGACAGGGAGGCAGCGGCGACGCTGGGCGCACTCTTGCAGGACAAGAACGGGAGCAGGCGCGATCGAAGCGGGGAGTGCTCGCGGTGAGGGATACCGGCGAACCGTCGGTTATGAGCCCGTTTCAGGCCGTCCGAGGGGTGTTTCGTGGTCCTCCATGATCCTCCAGAATCCAGCTCTGAACTGGACTTTTGCTGACTCGGTATTGTTGACCTGCACAGTCGGAAATGCAGGCGATGGCGAGTTTCATGGGATGATTCTGGGATGGAGGGGATTGGCGTGACCTTCGGGTTCCGCCCCGAAGGTCATCCCACGGCCGCTTTGGGATGGGGTCCACGGGGTCAGGCACCGAGGCCGTTGAGGTAGACGCGTCCGTCGGTGGAAGCCACCGGACCGTGGGTGAGGAGCGGGCAGCGGTTCCTGCCCGCGGCAACCCTCGGGGCTCCCGTCCGGGCCGTCGGCCCGGTCCTGCGGCCGGACCAGGTGAGGTACAGGTATTCGGTCGAGCGGGTCATGGCGACGTAGAGGAGGCGACGCTCCTCGTCGGGATGGCCGGTCGGGTGGGGGACGACTCCCTCCTCGACGCCGACGACGATCGCGGCTCGCACGGTCAGTCCTTTCGAGCTTGCCATCGACATGAGCCGGACGGCTCCGGCGGACCGGCCGGAGCGGATGTCGCGCCCGACCGGCTGGACCTGGCTGAGGAAGCGGCCGAGCCCCTCCTGGCGATCGACGACGTCGTCGAGATCGTGAAGCAGCGAGACGAAGCGGTCCTCGCACCCGCCGAACGACTCGGCTTGATCGGCGAGCCACCGGCCCCAGCCTCCGTCGCCGAGATCGGCCGCTTCGAGATCGACCCGCTCGATGAGTTCGAGCGTCGGCTGGACGACGCTGCGGACCCGCTGGCGTTGGGCGTTCGGGAGGTCGGGGTAGCCGCGCGCATGTTCCGCGAGGAGCTGATCGACGAATCGATGGTCGGCAGCGACGGCGCCGTCGTAGAAGTGATCGCGCACGGCTGGTCCGATGCCGTGCTCCAGATGGAGCATCGTCCACCAGGCGAGTGAGTCCTCCTTGTTCACGACGAGCCGGGCGAGCGCGAGCAGCCGCCGGTTCGATCGCTCGCCGAGAATCTCGGCGACCTCCGCGGTATCGACGACAGGTACCCCTTCGGCGCGGAGCCGCTCGGCGAGCGGCTCCGACCAGGCGTCGTTGTTGTTCGACCGGAACATGATGGCGACGTCTTCCGGGGGGATTCCCTTGACGGCCGTCAGCCACTTGACGAGTTTGGCAACACCCTCAACCTCCTGATCCCACGTGTTGAAGCGCAGGTATCGGGCCTCTCCCGGAACGCAATGCGGAGCGGCGGTGAGCTGCGGGCGCGTCGGACGCCCAGGGAGACCTTCGATCACGTGCCGAGCCCATTGGAGGACCGACGTCGCGCACCGCTGGCTGATCGTGAGCGAGTAGTCGTCAGCACCGGGGTAGTCGTCTTCGACGAACCGCCGGATGCCGATGGGGTGCGCACGGCGGAAGGAGTAGATCGACTGATCGTCGTCACCGGCGCCGATGAGCGCCCGGCCCCGGTAGGTGATCTGTTTGAGCACCGAGAGGTCGCACTGGTTGAGGTCTTGGTACTCGTCGACGACGAGGAACTCCCACTGTCCGAGGTCGAGGGCTTCGTGATCTTCGAGCGCCCGCAGAAGACGGAACGGCAGCTCCGAGAGGAGCGAGTAGCCGAAGACTCGCCGGTGCTGTTCCCATGCGCCCGCGAAGCGGTTCCGGACGTCTTCAGGCAGGTTCGGGTCCTCGTTCTCTTCGAGGGACTCCCAGTTCGACGCCATCTCATCTCTTGCCCGATTGACGAGCCGGACCCCGCAGTCGATGAGGAACCCGAGATGTACCCGGATCAGCTCGTTCCACTCCCAGTCATCGGCGATCCGGATCGGTTCGGGAAGGCCCGACGATCCGGGGTTCGCCAAGAGCGTTGCGATCGCGAAGGAGTGGACCGTGCTCGGAGGATCAAGGACCTCCGGGTGCTCGGCGACCTTCTCCTTGAGTTCGTTCGTTGCGGCTCGCGTGAACGTCAGAAGACGTCCGTGCCTCCCTTCGGCGCCGAGCCGGAGCATGAGGCGGATGACCGTCGCGCTCTTGCCGGTTCCCGGACCGGCGAGAATCCGGGCGTGCCGGGAGGGATCGTGGTCGATAACCCGTTGCTGTTCCTCGGTCGGAGGCCACGCCATCTCAGCGGGACTCCGGGCACGCCGGGGGTGTCATTCCGGCATCGACCGTCGCAGGTCGAGCAGATGCGCCAGCTCCTCATCGCTCATGCCGGACTCTTCGAGGACCTTCTCGACGGTTGATCCGAGCTTGGCGACGGCTCGGCGGACCTCGTCTTCGTCCCGTTCGACGGGGATGTAGAACCCGATCACCTTGCCGTGGCGGTTGACGGCGATGGGCTCGGACCCAGAGAGGTACGCGCTCGCGTTGTTGCGGAACTCTCGGACGCCTACGGTCTTCAGCTCACCCATGTGTGGCTTCTTTGTGTACACATGGTAGCGCTTTTCAGGTACAGGGCAACGCCCGCGTCGCCATGGGCCGTGGTCAGTGCCGCACCTCCGTGCGGCGGCTTCTGGGCTTCGGTGTACTCCCCCGGTTCCCCGTGCTCCGGCCTCCAGCCGTGCGATGAGCGAGGCTCATCGGACCTCCGCGGATCGACGATCCGGTCGTCGCCGCCGCTATCGCCAGCGACCTGCTCCGGCACCGCCGGGAGGACATCACCCTCGCGCTGTACCTCGATGACCGGCACCGCTTCGTCGGGCACTGCATCGTTGCCGTCGGATGGGTCCAAACGGCCCGCCTCTCGACCAGCCCGATCCTCTTGGGATCCTTGGCGTGCCGGGCAAGCACCTGCATCATCGTTCGCTACCACCGCTGGGCACCGCTCAGCGCCTCGCTCAGTGAGCGACGTTCCTACGGAGCGATCGCTGGTGAAGCTGCCCCGCCAGGGGCTCGTCCTCATCGACCACGTCGTGGCCGACGGTTCCGGCGGCTTCACCTCGGCATGAGCCAGGAGGTTGAGGTGCTTCCTCGTTAGCCTCTTGACGATCTACGGGGCGTCCTGCGCTGCGTGGCCCGCTTGGGCGCCGCTCCCTTCGATGTGTCTGGGGTCGACCGATCGTGCGTCGGCACCTTCGTGCCATCGCCCCTGGTGTAGCCCTTGACCCGTACGATCTTGTTGCCCTTGGCGGTCTCAGCCATCTTTCGTTACACCTCCAGTGGTTCCCAACCGATGTATTGGGAAGTATAGTGGGAAGGTGATGACGATGACCACGCCGTTCGGACTATCGGTCCAGGAAGTGCCGCTGACCAGGGCTCCCCTGGTGAACGTGATCGCCCAGATCCGCTTTCCGGCGGTGATGAAGATCGAGGACAACGCCTTCGTCGCGAACTTCCAGGAGGCGATCCGGAAGGACTACCCCATCCTCCGACCGGAGCGGCAGCTCGGGGTCCTGATCGGGCCGGGAGGGGTCCAGCCGCAGGATGCTGGGACCGTGTGGCGCTTTGAGACGAAGGACCCAGATGCCTGGCAGGTGACGCTGGCGCCCACCTTCGTGTCGCTCTCCGCGAAGCGGTACACGCGCCGGAGCGACCTCCTTGCCCGCCTGACTGTGGTGCTCCACGCCCTGGAGGGCTGGCTGCACCCGAACGTCTGCGACCGCATCGGCGTCCGATACGTGGACCGGGTGACAGGAGAGCAGCTCGCTCGAATCAGCACGCTCGTCCGTCCTGAGATACTTGGTGTCGCGGGGGATGAGGCTGCACTCGGGAGCGCAGAGGTCGTCCACGCTCTGTCAGACACGCTGTTCCGGCTCGACGATTCCTCGCAGCTACGTGGCCGATGGGGCAGGCTTCCAGCCGGTGCGACGTACGACCCAGGCATCGAGCCAGCGCGGGAACCGTCGTGGGTGCTCGACCTTGACCACTACACCGCCCAGCCAGAGGACTTCGACCTCGCCACGATCGGCGGGAAGGTCGCCGACTTCTGCGATCGCATCTACACGTTCTTCCGGTGGGCAGTCACCGACGTATTCCTCGATGAGTTCGGAGCCGAGCGATGAGCCCACAGGTTCAAGCGAGACCCACTGCTCGTCAGGACGATCCCGAGGTTGAAGGACCCTGGTCGATCCTCCCGATCGCCGACACGCTCTTTGAGCGGAAGTCCTCAACGACGACGCGGCTCGGGATGCCCTTCCTGGTTCACGATCTTGACGACCTAATTCTCGGTGCTGAGCGGATGACTGGCGCAGTCTTGAGCTGGGCCGGTCAGTTCTGGCGGCTCGATGTCAGCTCCACCGAGACCGGCATCACCTACGCCAGCATCCCTCGCCCCGTACGTGAGGAGGTACAAAAGCTCCGCGACGAGATCGTGCGTCGAACGCGCCTCACTCGTGAGCAGATCGCTCGTGCTCTCGGTGTGGATCGCCGGTCGCTGAGCGCCTGGGTCAAGGGCGAGTCCACCCCCGGGGCGGACAAGCTGGAACGCCTTCAACTGCTGGCGGACGTCGTCAGGGACATCGACGCATCCGAGCCGGGGAGTGCGACGGAGGTTCTGCTGAGTCGCGCCGAGGGACAGGACCTTCTCGATCACATCGCGAGTGGCCGCTTTGCTCATGCACGTGACTGGCAGCTTCTGCGGGGATCGTCTCCTTCGGTGAGGATCGTGCACCACCGGTCCGCCAAGCGTCCGCTCCATCAGAACGCGCTCGACGCCTATCTGCGGGGCGAGCTTCGTCCGCTCGGGCGAGCGGCGACCATTCGCCCTGAGTCGGACTACGAGCAGGACCTTGCCCGGGCGGAGCGCCTCATGCCTGACGAGCCGGTCCGGAGGAGCCGCAGGGGCTACCGATGATGAGTCCGGACGACTTCTACGAGTGGCACGATGAACCCCGGCAGGGCGACATCGTGCTCTGCGGCGTCTCGCGGATCATTGCCGAAGACCGCCACAGCCCCGCACAGTGGGAGTCGCTGGATGCCCACTTTCTTCAGATCGACGACGCCTGGGACACGGGGCGCCCGCTTGGGATCGCGGCTGGCATCGGCCTGGCGATGGTGGTTACGCACGATTGCCAGCTCGACAAGGAATGGAACCAGCGGGTCCGGGAGCTTGAGCGAAGCGGAATGACCCGTGAACGTGCCGAACGTGAAGCCGCCTCGGATGTAACCCTCGACCGCACCCTGGTCGTCAGTCCGCTCGTCGATCCGAGCGAGCTGCGTGGTGGGCGCGGGAACCTACTGGCGGGCAGGGTCATCGGCTACCTGCCGGTCCCAGCACATCTCGACGCCCTTGTCACCGAGTGCGTTGCTGACTTGACCTACCAGTGCGCCATCGACCGTCTCGACGTTGCCAAGATCGCCTCGATTTCGGAGTCCGCCCGCAAACAACTGCGCTATGCCCTCATCCAACTCGATGCTCTCCGGACCGCCGACCTTGGCTTTGAGGTGGAGGCGGTGGTGGGCCGGACGATCCGGAAGGTCGAAGTCCCGGCCCGCGATCCTTTGAGCGTTCGCATCCAGCTCGATGACGGCCAGGTGATACAGCTCCTCCAGCAACCGGGCACGCCGGACCAAGAGACCGAACGCCCTGGAGAGTTCTTCTCTTCGGAAGGCAGGGGCAATGCCTGAGCTGATCTGGAACGGAAAATACGACGCATCCGGACGACGAGTCGCTCCACCGCGAGTAGCGCTGCCCTTCCAGACCGTCGAGACGGTCAACGAGTCTGCCCAAGAGCGCCAGCGGTCGCTCTTCTTTGCAGAGCCGGATCAGACTGAATGGCGGAACCGCCTCATCTGGGGAGACAAAAAGTATGTCCTTCCCGCCTTAGCGGGTGAGCTGTCCGGACAAGTCGATCTCATCTACATTGACCCTCCATTTGCAACGGGCTCGGACTTCTCGTTCATGACGTCAGTACCTGGACGCTCCGAGACCTTTACGAAGGAGCCGAGTGTCATTGAGCAGAAAGCATATCGGGACACGTGGGGGCGAGGTCTCGACGGGTACCTGTCATGGTTCTACGACTCGGTATCAGGGCTTGCCGAACTTCTCAGCGAGACGGGGAGCATTTACGTCCACCTCGATTGGCACGTGGCTTCCTACGCCCGGACCATCCTCGACGAGGTCTTCGGACCCGACAGTTTTCAGAATGAGATCACGTGGCGGCGAACGACTGCTCATAGCGACTCCAAGACGTGGAGCCACGTCACTGATGTCATTCTCTTCTATACGAAGTCGTCTTCGTTTACCTGGAACACTCCATATGGCCAACACAACGAAGATTACCTTGAATCCAAGTACGTACATGTGGACCCAGACGGACGAAGATATCGCCTCGATAATCTAACGAGCCCAAATCCCCGCCCGAACCTTACGTATAAGTGGAAGGGGCATGCTCCTCCCGCGTTTGGTTGGCGGTACTCGCGTGAAAAGATGGCCGAGCTTGATGCTGAGGGCCGGATTTGGTATCCCGATGAGAAGTCCAAGCGCCCGCAGCTGAAACGGTATCTCGACGAGTCGAGAGGGCGTCTTGTTGACAATCTCTGGCTCGATATTCCTCCGGTTAACTCCCAGGCCCAGGACCGGACCGGCTACCGCACGCAGAAGCCGGATGCCTTGCTCGAACGTATCGTCAACGCCTCGTCGAACCCCGGCGACCTGGTGCTGGACTGCTTCATTGGCAGCGGTACGACGGCGGTCGTCGCCGAGCACCTCGGACGCCGCTGGATCGCGGCCGACCTCGGCCGGTTCGCTATTCATACTACGCGAAAGCGTCTGCTGGGGATTCCTGACGTCAAGCCATTTGTCGTGCAGAACCTCGGAAAGTACGAGCGCCAGCTATGGCAGGTAGCCGAGTTCGGTGAGTCGGCAACGGCTCGGGCGGCTGCCTACCGGAAGTTCATCCTTGACCTGTACCACGCTCAGGCAGTAGCCGGGTACACCTGGCTCCATGGCCTCAAGCAGGGTCGGATGGTCCATGTCGGAACGGTTGATGCGCCAGTCACGAACGGCGACGTGAAGCAGATCGTCGCCGAGTTCCGCAAGGCAGTCGGAACCGGGAAGGACGCCCCTTCGACGAAGGGGGTAGATCTGCTTGGCTGGGACTTTGCTTTCGAGCTGAACGAGGTGGCCCGTCAGGACGCCGAGAAAGCGGGCATCGACCTCCGCCTTGTTCGCATTCCGCGCGAGGTGCTGGAAAAGCGAGCAGTGGAGCAGGGCGACATCCGTTTCTTCGAGCTGGCTGCGTTGTCGGTGGGCAAGAAGCAGACCGGCCGGAAGGTTGCGCTCACGCTGGAAGATTTCGTCATCCCGCTCGACGACGTCCCTGCGGACATTCAAAAGGCAGTGACCCATTGGTCGCAGTGGATCGACTACTGGGCAGTGGACTGGGACAACAAGGGCGACACCTTCCACAACGAGTGGCAGTCGTACCGGACGAGGAAGTCGAACAAGCTCGCGCTCGCCGTAGAACACGAGTATGCCGAGCCAGGCGAGTACACGGTCGTTGTGAAGGTCATCGACATCCTCGGCAACGACACGACGAAGGTCATCCAGCTCAAGGTGAATGGCCGTGGCTAGGAAGCGTCAACCGCAGGGAGACCAGCTCGACCTCCTCCAGGCTCGGGTAACGACTGCGCCGTGCGTGCCTGAGATTCGGAAAGCCGTCAAGGAGTGGCGACAGGCGAAGTACAAGGGTGCGAGCGACACGACGAAGACGCTCTTCAACTACTGGTTCTCGACGGACCACCGAACGCCGGGTGGCGGGTATTTCCAGTTCTACTACTCACAGCGGGAAGCGCTGGAGACGCTTGCGTGGCTGTACGAGGTTGAGAAGGTGCGTCGCCACCGTGACCTCGTCGAGCGGTTCGCCAAGGTCCCGGGCATCCACGTGCTCCAGTACGACGACTTCGCCCGATACGCCGTCAAGATGGCGACCGGGAGCGGCAAGACGAAGGTGATGGCGCTCACCATCGCATGGCAGTACTTCAACGCTGTCGCCGAGGGTCGCGACGATTTCGCAAAGACGTTCCTCATCGTTGCCCCGAACGTCATCGTCTTCGAGCGGCTGCGATCGGACTTCGGCGGCGGTCGGGTGTTCCGTACCGACCCGATCATCCCGCCCGAGCTTCGCATCTTCTGGGAGATGGACTTCTACATGCGCGGCGACCCGGAACGGGCCAGCTCGCAGGGCGCGCTCTACCTGGCGAACGTCCAGCAGTTTTACGAGCGCCGGTCGGCCGCAGAGACGGACGAGCCGGAGGTGATGACTGAGGTGCTCGGCCCCATCCCGCAGACCGCGATGACCGCGGTCGAGGATTTCGATGAGCGGATCGCTCGCCGAGAGGGTCGGTGCCTCGTTATCAACGACGAGGGCCATCACGTCCATGACGAGGAGAGCGAGTGGAGCCGGGTTGTCCGGCGCATCCACGAGGACAGCCAGGACGGGCTCATCGGGCAGCTCGACTTCTCGGCGACGCCCCGCTACCAGAAGGGCGGACTGTTCACCTGGACGGTGTACGACTACCCCCTCAAGCAGGCGATCATCGACGGGGTCGTGAAACGTCCCATGAAGGGGATCACGGCCGGACTCGACGAGGCCCGCTCGGACGTCGCGAGCGTCAAGTACCAGGGGTACATCACGGCAGGCGTCGAGCGCTGGCGAGAGTACCGGGAACAGCTCAAGCCGCTCGGCAAGAAGCCGGTGCTGTTCATCATGCTCAACAGCACCGCTGAAGCGGACGATGTGGGGGACTACCTGCGGGTGAAGTACCCGGCGGAGTTCGGGGCGACGGACAGCGGCGATGCACAGCTCCTCGTGATCCATACGGACCGGAGCGGGGAGGTCTCGAAGAAGGACCTCAATGCGGCCCGAGACGTTGCCCGCCGCCTGGACGAGGGCGACAGTCCGGTCACGCCATCGTGAGCGTCCTCATGCTCCGAGAGGGCTGGGACGTGTAGAACGTCACGGTCATCGTGGGTCTGCGGCTGTACACGGTGGCCGAACAGACGATCGGGCGAGGGCTTCGCCTCATGTTCGGGACGAAAGAGTCATCCTATGTCGAACGGGTCGATGTCATTGGCAACCCGGCGTTCCTCAAGTTCGTGGAAGAGTTGGAGAAGGACGAGGACATTACGCTCGACACCTTCGACCTCAAGGAGCCGGTCGTCATCACGACGATCGCTCCCGACGAGAACAAGCTCGATCACGACATCACGGTGCCGGTGCTGAGTCCGATTCTCGCTCGAAAGAAGACGCTTGCCGAGGAGATTGCCGGCATCGACGTGTCGAAGCTGACCTGTCCGAGGCTTCCCAAGAGAGAGGGCGATTCGGCAGCGCAGCAGTTCCACTACGAAGGAGT
>DATGLW010000025.1:0-13645 GCA_035293965.1 Acidimicrobiales bacterium | reverse complement strand
GATCTTCATCTCCGACCTGGTGAGCGCCGGCTACCGGGTGGCCTACCAGCAGGGCGTGCCGGTCGTCGGCGCCCCCATCGACGGCCCGGAGTGGGGCACCAAGCCCTACACCAACATGGTCGCCGTCTCTGGCGACCAGGGCAAGATCCTCAACAACTACACGACCATCCCCAAAGCCATGAAGCTCGCCGGCGGCAAGGATGTGGCCGCCCTCGCCATCGCCAACGAGGCGCCCTCGATCATCGGCGCGCAGCTGTTCGTGAAGGCGGCGCAGAAGGTCGGCCTGAACGTCGGCTACCAGAACTTCAGCATCCCGATCGGCTCGGTGGACGTGGGGCCGGTGGTCCTGGCCATGACGAAGGCCCACGTCGATGGCTTCGCCTCCTACATGCTCAACACGACCGACTTCGCCATCATGGAGGGGGCGAAGCAGTCCGGGCTCAAGCTGACGGCTCCCTTCGACTTCACCTCCTACACCCAGGACCTCCTCGACAACCCGAGCGCGCTGCAGGCGGCGCAGGGCATCGTCGTCCAGGTCATGCAGACCCCCGTGGAGGAGCACACCGCAGCAACCCGGGCCGAGCAGGCGGCCTTCGAGAAGTACGAGCACTTCAGCGGCGTGCCCAACCTCAACTGGACCTACGGCTGGCTGTCGGCCGACCTCACCATCAGGGGTCTCGAGGCGGCGGGGAAGAACCCGACGCGTGCCTCGTTCCTCCACGCGTTGCGGAACCTCAAGGGCTGGACGGCCAATGGCCTCCTCCCCAAGGCACCCGACTTCAGCCTCCAGCACTTCGGCACCTCGCCGAAGACGTCGTGCGAGTACTTCGTCCGGCTCGAGGGCTCCGCCTACGTGCCCCTGAACGGGGGCAAGCCGATCTGCGGGTCGCTCGTCTCCTAGCACGTCCCTCTCGGGTGCGTCGGCACCTGAGGCACGAGCGCTCGACGGCACGCGCAGAGCTGTTCTGGGTGCGGACGCTCGACGCGGACGGCACCCTGCCTGGCGCGTGCGGCGCCAGGTGACGGATGGCGGCGTGCGGCACGAGGGGGCTGCTGCCGACGCGGCTCCTGCCGGCGCGGTTGGCGGCTGCCCGACCGTAGGATCGGCAGGGTGAAGGGGGATCGGGTCGAGGTCGTCGTGGACATCGGCCAGGGTGTCCAGCGGTTCGACATCCGGGCGACCCGGGCTGGCCGAAGGCTCGAGGTCACCAGTTCACGGGGGACCGTCGAGGTGCTCGAGGTAACCCGGTCAGGGCGGGTGGTCCGCACGGCGCGGTTCATGGCGGCCCGGGTGGTCGCGGTGGTGGA
This sequence comes from Acidimicrobiales bacterium, assembly GCA_035293965.1. Lineage (GTDB taxonomy): Bacteria > Actinomycetota > Acidimicrobiia > Acidimicrobiales > RAAP-2 > DATGLW01. The sequence goes on along the minus strand of DATGLW010000025.1, from coordinate 12,337 downwards.
GCACCCGGCGGAGGACGCCACCCAGGCGATCAGCGTCGACGGCAAGGGCAGCCTCCCGGGCTGACTGCCGGGCGTGGTGTGCCAGGCGGTGACCCTGCGAGCCGCCCGCCCCTGTTCGAGGTCCACGTTTCCGAATAGTGCTCGCGCCCCGGTAGAGTGGGTGGCGGCGCCACGCGATGCCCGGCGGCACGGCGATGAGACGGCCATGCAGGGGTCCGCCGGCAAGCAGGAAGGGGCACGACCATGACCGACAAGATCTGGGCCAACTCGGGCGACTCGCACCTGGTCGAGCCCCCGGACCTCTTCGACAGCCTCCCTGAGGAAATCCGCGACCGGATGCCGCGCACCGTCAAGGACCCGAGCGGCACCTTCGAGACCGTCTACGTCGACGGGGACTCCTTCCAGCGGCCCCTGCCGAAGCCCGAGTCGCTCAAGCGGATCATGGCCCGGCCAGAGGACGCCGACGACGACCCGGTCACGCGGGCACCGGGGGCGAACGACCCGCTCCTGCGCCTCGCGGACCTCGACCAGGAGGGGATCTGGGGCGAGGTCATCTACCCGTCCCTCGGGATCTGGGCGTTCAGCATCCGCACCCCGCGGGTGGTGAGGGAGGGAGTCCGGGTCCTCAACGACTGGGCGATCGATTTCCAGCGCCACTCCCCACGCTACGTCTGCGCCGCTTCGGTCCCGCTCCTCGACGTGGAGGACGCCGTGGCCGAGATCCGCCGGGCGGCAGGCCTCGGCTTCCACGTCGGCTTCTTGCCGACCCGCCCGCCCTTCGAGCGTCCACCGTGGCAGCACGAGGAATGGGACCCGCTGTGGGATGCCTTCGCGGACACGGGCATGGTGATCGGCTTCCACATCGGCACGGAGCCCCACACCCCCGACCAGCGCACCGGCGTGTACCACCGGGGCCGCGGCGGCGCCGTCCTCAACTACGTCGAGACCACCTACGGCGGCCAGCGGTGCGTCACCCAGCTGATCGCCTGCGGGGCGCTCGACCGGCACCCCGACCTGCGGGTGCTCGTGTCGGAGGGTGGCGCCACGTGGGGGCCGTTCATCGCCGACCGTATGGACGAGGGCTACCGGCAGCACGGCGCCGCCGTCCGTCCCAAGCTGTCGAAGGCACCGAGCCGCTACCTCTACGAACAGGTGTACGCGTCCTTCCAGCACGACCGGTCCGCCGTGCAGGCGTGCGCGGCCATGGGCTGGCAGAACGTCATGTGGGGCAGCGACTACCCGCATTACGAGGGGACCTACGGCCACACCCAGAAGACCCTGCACGAGCTCTTCGACGACGTCGCCCCCGACATTCGTCAGCGGATCACCCTCGGCGCCTTCAAGGAGCTGTTCCCCCACGTGCCCGACCCGCCGGCCTGACCCGGCGGGGTCCAGACCGTGGCCGCCCCGGGGGCAACGAGGCAGATCTCGGCGGCCCCACCGAGGCCGTGGCTCCGGGCGGTCACCCTCTTGTCGCCGGCAGCAGCTGGGTACACTTGGCGTGGCGAGCGGGCCGGGAGGTCACCAGCCGCACCGGCACCGGCATCGCCGGTCAGGGGAGGGAAGGAGCTCGCATGGCGCAGATGACCGTCCGCACGGCGGCCGGCCCACCGCCGATCGCGACCGACACGGCCCGGCGCCTGCCGCAGGTCGTCCCGCTGCGCGGCATCCCCGTGGTGGTGGCCGTCATCGGTGGGCTGGTCGCCGCCATCGCCACCAATCGGCTGTGGGCACTCGACTTCTTCCACGTGGCCGGAGGCGGGTTGTGGACAGGGGTGGACCTGTTCGTCGGCTTCGTGGTCGGTCCGATCATCGGGCGGCTGTCGGTGCCGGCCCGCGTCGAATTCTCCTCGCGTTTCATGCCGGCCATGCTGCTGCTCATGCCAACCCTGGTGATCTGCACGCTTGCGGCCGGGTGGCAGCTCGCCCGCCACGAAGGCTTCATATTGTCCTCCTACCCGCACCACGGCTGGGTGGTGGCGTCGATGGCCGTCGTCGGGGTGATGGCCGTCGTCGCTCTCGGTTTTCTCGAGCCGGCCAACCTGGCCGTGCTCTTCGAACTGCGCAAGCCGGAGCCAGACGGGGCTCTCATCGGCAGGCTGATGCGACGGTTCGCCTACACCGCCGGCATCACCGGTGCGCTACAGGTCGCGACGCTCGTCATCATGACCCGGCTCGCAACCACATGACGGCGACCCACTCGCCGGAGCCGGCCGGACGGTCGGACGTCGACAGGCTGCCGCCGGTCGCCGAGCTCACGATCGGTTCCATGGCGCTCGTCATCGTCGGCGGGATCTACCTGGCGGCACACCTACCCCGCCGGGCCGACCTCGGGCCGGCGATCGGGCTGCTCTCGGCGTCCGGCGCGCTCCTCGCCACTGCGGTGGCGCTCCTCGCGCGAGTACGGCCCTTCGCACGGCAGGTCTTCTTCCGGGTGGCTGGATGGGCGCTGCTCGCGTACGTGGTCATCGCCGGCATGCTCGAGTACGTGTTCGTGCTCGACGGCACCCGAGGCGAGCTGCTGGCCGTGCTCACCCTGATGCTGGTCGTGTTCGCCCTCGACATCCCCTTCCTGTTCGGCTTCTCCGTCGCCCGCTACCAGGAGCCCCGGCCTACGTAGGCAGCACTCCCGGCCAAGGCGGCGGACCCACCACCGTTCCCCGCGCGCCAGGAGGGACCGTCGCCCGGCGGCGCAGGGGCGCTGGCGCCGCGATGCCACCGCGGCGATGCCGCTGCCGCGATGCCCGTCACCCCCGCGGTGGCACCGCGGCGACGCCACCGCGGCGATGCCTCGATGCCCCCTGTCGCTCCCCTCTAGCCTGGGTCCGATGAGCGGGCGCTTGGAGCTGGAAGGGCTGACCCGCCGGTTCGGGCCCGTCACCGCCCTCGACGGGCTCTCCTTCTCCGTTCCTTCTGGCCAAGTCGTCGGGTTCCTCGGTCCCAACGGCGCCGGCAAGACGACGGCGATGCGAGCCATCTTCGGCTTGACGGCGCTCGATGCCGGGTCCGTCCGCTGGAACGGCATCCCCGTCGGCCAGGCCGAGCGTCGCCGCTTCGGCTACATGCCAGAGGAGCGTGGCCTCTACCCGGGAATGCTCGTCGGTGAGCAAGTCGAGTACCTGGCACGCCTGCACGGCATGAGCGGGCCCGAGGCGTCGGAGGCGGCGCAGCGCTGGCTGGAGCGCCTCGGGGTGGCCGACCGGGCCCGGAGCAGGGTGGACGCCCTGTCGCACGGGAACCAGCAGCGGGTGCAGCTCGCCGCCGCCTTGGTCCACGGCCCGGAGCTGCTGGTCCTCGACGAGCCGCTGGCCGGCCTCGACCCTGCCGGCATCGAGGCCATCGGTGCCGTGCTGCTCGACGAGGCTCGGGCTGGCTGCTGCGTCCTGTTCTCGAGCCACCAGCTCGACCTGGTCGAAGACCTCTGCGAGGCCGTCGTCATCATCGACCACGGCCACCTTGTCGTGAGCGGTCGGGTCGACGACCTGGCGACGAGCGGCCAGCGGCGGCTCGTGGTGCGCGTGACCGAGGACCGGCACGCCGCCTGGGCGAGGCGCCTTCCCGGGGTGGCGGTATCGGAGGTCGAACGGGGCGCGGCGCGCCTCGTGCTCGAGGAGTCCGTCGACAGCAACTCGGTCCTCGCGGCAGCCATGGCGGCAGGCCACGTCACCGAGTTCTCCTTCGAGCGGCGGCGCTTGTCGGAGGTGTTCCGGGAGGCGCTGGCCTCCGAACCCACCCACGCTCCAGCGCCGGAAGCTGCAGTGGGAGGTGCCGGCGGGACCTCCGGTGCCGGCGGGACCTCCGATGCCGGCGTGCGCGGGCGGGCCGCCGGAGGCGGGCGTGCTGGCGCGGGCGACCCAGAATGAGCCATCTGGCAGTGCTCCTGTGGGTAGTCGTCGGATTGCTGCTCGTACTCAGGATCTGGCGCCGCCAGCGGGCTCGCCGTCTGGATGGTCGGCAGGTGCCAGGCACGAGACGTCCGAGGGCCACGCCGCTGGGCGAAACCGGCATGGTCGCCGGTCGCGAGATCCGCGAGCGAGTGCGCGGACGGCTCTTCCGGGTGGTCACCGTGGTCGTGCTGGTGGTCGTGGCCGCCGTCATCGTCATCCCGGTGATCAGCCGCACCAAGCAGCGGCTGCAGGTCGTGGGCGTCGTGGGCAGCCTGACGGGTCCCGAGCGCTCGGCCGTCCTGGCGAGCGCGTCGCGTGTCGGCACCTCGGTGCGCTTCGTCGCAGAGCCAGGCCGCCGCGCGGCACGCCGTGACCTGGCATCTGGCCGGACCGGGTTCGTGATCATCGACGGCCGGGAGGTGCTCGTCCAACAGGCGGTCACGCCCACGGACACCTCCACGACCGCGCAGCTTGTCCGGGCTTCCTCGCAGGCACTGGGGGTGCAGGCCGCGTTCGCGGCTGCCGGCCTGTCGCCCGCCCAAGCCGCACGCGTGGCGGCAGCGAAACCGGTACCGGTGCGGAGCGTCGAACCGGCGCCGGCCAAAGGAGCGGTCCGTTCGACGTCCCTCGTGGGGATCATCCTCGTGTTCATCCTGCTGACCCAGTACCTCACGTGGACGCTCGTGGGCGTCATGGAGGAGAAGTCGAGCCGGGTGGTCGAGGTCCTCTTGTCCGCGGTCCGTCCGATGCAGCTGCTGGCGGGCAAGGTGCTCGGCATCGGCGCGGTGGCCCTCGCCCAGGCGAGCATCGTCGTCGCGTTCGCGCTCGTCCTCGCCAAGGTCGTGGGCTCCGATCTCCTGCAGGGGACAGCACCGATGGTCGTCGCAGCCACGCTCGCGTGGCTGGTCCTCGGCTACGCCTTCTACTGCTGGGTCTACGCCGCAGCGGGGTCGCTGGCCGAGCGCCAGGACCAGGTCCAGACCCTCGCGTTGCCCCTCAGCATTCCCCTCGTATTCGGCTACGTGGTCGCGCTCACTGCGGCGAGCGCCGGCCGCGCGTCCACCCTCGTGACCGTGCTCGCCTACCTGCCACCGAGCGCCCCTTTCGCCATGCCCGTGCTGGTCGGCCTGCACGCGGTGACCTGGTGGAAGTTCGCGGCCGCCGCGGCGATCAGCGTCGTGACCACGCTCGGGGTCGCCAGGCTCGCGGCCGCCATCTACGAGCGGGCGGTGCTCCGCACAGGCCGGCGGGTACGCCTGCGCGACGTGATGACGCCATAGCGCAGCGAGTGGCCGACCTGGCCCGCCTGGTCAGGCCGTCGGGCACGCGGCCTGGATCCTGGCGATGAGGCGGGACCCCCGTCCCTCGAGGCGCTGCGCCCGGTCGATGCGGTGTTCGATGCGCGCCGCCACGATGGGGTGCCCGGCCGCGCGGGCCTGCTCCTCGCGCTGCTGGGCCCTGGTGACGAAGGTGGACCCTCGCTGCTCTGCCTTCTCGAGCCACTGGAGCACCTTGGCGGCTCGCGTGCAGTCGTGCACGACCGTCGGCGAGGCACCGGGTGCCGGCTCGGCACCAGCCATGCCGGTGGGCAGGATAGCCAGGGCACCGGTCACCGCGACCACGGCGACTGCCTTGGTGAACATGGGTCATCTCCTCTCCGGGCCACAACGCGGCCGGCGCGGTGTCGAGCTCGGTGGCCACCGAGCTCGACACAAGCCTTGCACCCGTGCGTGAGGGAGCCATGAAGAGGACGTTAGGGAACGGTGAGGGCTCGCCGGTGAGGACCGGCCTCCCGGCTCATGACTGTGTCCCGGTGGCGAACCGGGCGTCTTCCACCCTCGCGCGCGCACCGAGTCGCCGTCGGACGCCGCGGGCCCCGGTGGCGGGCCGGGCGTCTGGCTCGCGCGGCGCCGCCGGATCAGGGTCGAAGGTACCGACCTGCGCGCCCCTCGCCCGCCCCGGGCACTGCGGCGCCGGTCAGCGCGAGCTCGGCCCCCGGGGCACGTCGCGGAAGGGCACGTCGCGGTCGAGGGTCCGCTCCCTGGGCATCCCGAGGAGCCGCTCGCTCACCACGTTGCGGGCCATCTCGACCGTGCCACCGCCGATCTGGCCCGCTTGCCGGGTGAGGAAGGCGACCCCCCGTGCCCCGAGCGACGCGTCGTCGTCGGACCAGGCGGCGGCCGAGGCCCCAGCCAGGTCGAAGTTGATGTTGGCCAGCCTGATCCCGAGCGTGCCGCCGAGGACCTTGGAGAGGCCAGCCCCCTGGTCGCTCATCTTGCCCGTGGCGATGGCCCGCCCGATGCGCCGGTTCCCCTCCCCCTGTACCACGCTCAGCGCGTGCGCCTCTCCGATCAGCTCGCGGGTGACCGGATCACCGAGACGGCCCATGGCGGCCGCCTGACGGACGAGGCTCCCGCCGACCGCGCTCTGGGCCATCGGGTCGCCGGACCCCGCCGGACGGGTGGTGAAGAAGGAGATCGGAAAGCTCTTCTCGTAGAACATCCAGCGGGTCCCGACCGTCCAGCCGTCGTCGACCTCGCCGATGCGGTCGGAGTCGGGAATGCGCACGTCGGTCAGGAACTCCTGGCAGAACTCCTTGGAGCCGTTCAGCATCTCGATGCGCTGCACCTCGATCCCCGGCTGATGGATCTTGACCATGAACACGGTCAAGCCGCGGTGCTTGGGCACGTTCCAGTTGGTGCGGGCGAGGCACAGAGCCCAGTCGGACCACCATGCGCCCGTGGTCCAGATCTTCGAGCCGTTGAGGACCCACTCGTCACCGTCGCGGATGGCCGTCGTTTGGGCGCCGGCCACGTCGGAACCTCCCGTCGGCTCGGAGAGGAACTGCATCCAGATCTCCTCGCCCTTCAGAATTGCCGGGATGTGGGCCAGCTTCTGCTCGTGGGTGCCGAAGTCGAGCAGCACCGTGGCGCAGGGCTGGAACGTCGGCACCTGGATGCGTGCGGGGTACTCGTAGCCGACGATCTCTTCGTTGAACACCTGCTGGTGCGCGGGCGTGAGGCCCTGGCCGCCGTACTCGCGCGGGAAGCAGATGCCGGCGAAGCCGCCCTCGAAGAGGCGGCGCTGGAGGTCGCGGGCCCGCGCGACGTCGGCCAGCTCCTCTTCGTCCGTCAGGAGCCCCCTGGCCAGGGGCGAGGGCTGGTCCGGATCGCGCCGCGGCATGTTGTCGGCGAGCCACGACCGGAGCCTGGCCCGGAAGCTGTCGAGGTCCTCCACGTCGGCGGTGGGGTCAGGCATCGTCGGTCGCTCCTCGCTCGAGAAGGGCGGTCAGGCGCTGGCGGTGCTCGGAGACCGTGCCGTACAGGCGGGACCCGAGCACCACGCGGCGCAGGTACAGGTGCAGGTCGTGGTCGAAGGTGACGCCGATCCCTCCGTGCATCTGGATGCAGTCGTGCACGAGCTCGGGCCCGTACTGGCCGAGGTAGGCCTTGCCGACGCTGGCCATCTCGGCCGCCCGGGGGCTTGCGTCCTGCACGTGCTGGGCACAGGTGTCGGCGATGGCATGCCCTGCCTCGAGCCACGCCTTCATGTCGGCGCAGCGGTGCTTCAGCTCCTGGTAGGAGGCGAGGGGGCGTCCGAAGGAGTACCGGTCGAAGAGCCACTCCATCGTGATCGCGAAGGACCGGTCCATCGCGCCCACCATCTCGGCGAGCTGGATCACGATGGCCAGCTGCAGCTGGCGCTCGACGTCGTCGGCGGACCCCGCGGGGTCGCCTACGACCGCGGAAGCGGGCACCGTCGCCGAGTCGAAGCGGACCTCGGCGAAGCGCCGGGTCAGGTCGAGCCCGTGCATCGGCGCCACGGTGACGCCGGCCGTGCTTGCGGGCACGAGCAGCTGGACGAGGCCGCCGTCCTCGGTGCGGGCGGTCACGAGGAACTGGTCCGCCTGGGCGCCGGCCTCCACCGGCTGCTTGCGCCCGTCGAGCACGTAGCTCCCGTTGCGCTCCGTCGCAATCAACGACACGTCGCCGAGCCGGTCATGGGGGCGCGGCTCCGACCAGCACCACGTGGCCACCACCTCGCCGGCCACGATCCCGGGCAGCACGGTCGCCTTCTGCTCGTCGGTGCCCCCGGCCGACAGCGCCGCCGCGACCACGTTGGTTGGCAGGAACGGCCCGGGTGCGGCATGGCGACCGAGCTCGAAGGCGACCAGGGCGAGGTCGGCCACCCCGCGCCCGCTCACCGTGCCGCCGCCGTCCTCCTCGCTCACGAGCAGGGAGGTCCAACCGAGCTCCGCCCCCTGGCGCCAGTAGTCGCGGTCGAACCCGTCGGGGTCGTCGCGCATGGCGCGAAGGTCGGCCGGCGTGCAGCAGTCGTTCAGGAACTTGTCCGTCGTCTCGACGAACATCTCCTGGTCCGGTGTCAGTTCGAGCTCCATCAGGCTCCCTTCCGGCTCGAGCGCGGACATCGTATGCCGGTCGGGCCATCATGGTCGCGGGGGCGGCCAGCGGCAACCGGGGCAGACGCCAGAGGGCCCTGCCACGGTTCCGTGGCGGCGCTGGCTCGGCGGCGCGCCCGGAACCTTCGCGTGGCCGAGGCGCTGGTCACGGCACCACCTTCGCCCGGCACCGGCGACGGTGTTACGGTCGCCGGCGGCCCGGGCCGTGGCGCCGGGCCGGCAGCAAGCCAGCGAGCGACGAGGAGAGAGCATGACCCGCGATCCGCTCCCTGACGGCACCGGCGTGGCAGTGGCGGACCCGCCTTCGACCACCCTTTCTCGCCACCGGACCGGAGTCCCGCTGCGGCCGAACCGGACCGGGGTCCCGCTGCGGCCGAACCGGACCGGAGTCCCGCTGCGGCCGAACCGGACCGTGGTCACCCTGCGCCCGAACAGGACCGTGGTCACCCTGCGTCGGAACCGGACCGTGGCGGCCCTCAGCGGGTTGACGGCCACGACCGCCGTGTTCGGCAGCCTCCCGGCACTCGGCGCCCTCGAATTCGTCGCCGCGACCTTCGGCCTGCTGCTGGCGGGCTACCTCGCCATGACGGCCCGCCTGCGAGCCCTGGCCGCAGCGCGCGACATGTCGACGGCGTTCGGTGGCGCCGCCGGTGACCTGGCATGGGACGACTTCGTGCGGCAACTGTCCGGCAGCCTTGCGGCGCCCGACGCACCATCCGTTCGCGGGGCCACGCCGAGGGACCGGGCCGGCGCGCCGGCAGCGCGCCGGGTCACGGCTGGCGAGCCGGCTCCGGGCGACGCCACCGGCGAGGGCGGCACGATTGGCGGCCTCGACCTGCTGCGCTTCGCCGGGCTCTACGCACTGGGCTGGGCCCTCACCCCGGCCGCGGCCCTGCTGCGTTGGGCGGGCCGGAGCCGGTCGGGCCTCGACAGGGCGCGGGTCGCGCGCCTCGTGCTCGACCTGCAGGAGCGTGGCCGCTCGCAGTCCCTGCGGCTCCTGGCCGCGGGGGCTGCAGCCGGCGCCAGCATGGCCGTCACCACCGGCGCGGTGGCCGCAACCGGCGCCGCCGCGCTCGACGCCGACACGCCAGCCGCAGCACCGGCCACCGCATCAGCCCCGTCACCGGTCGCAGCGGCCGGCTCGCCCTACGTGGTGCAGCCGGGCGACACCCTCTGGCTGCTCGCCGCCCGGTTCGGCACCACCGTGCAGGCGCTGGCGGCGGCCAACGGGATCGCCGACCCCGACCTGATCTACGCCGGCCAGACGCTCCGGGTCGTGGGGCCGACGGCCGGCACCGCGGCGGGCGCCGCGCCGTCGGCGCCAGTCTCGGCACCTCCACCCCCTCCGCCCCCGGCGCCGCCTGCGGCCGCAGCGCCGCCGTCTGCCCCACCGGCACCGCCGGCGGCCGGCAACGCCCAGCAGGTCGCGGTGCAGGTCGCGCTCCAGCAGGTCGGCAAGCCCTACCAATGGGGCGGGGCCGGACCGGCTGCCTTCGACTGCTCGGGTCTCGTGACCTACGCCTACGCAGCCGCCGGCGTCGCGCTCCCGCACTACACCGTCAGCCAGTACACCGACACGGTGCGCGTGGCTGCGTCCGAGCTCGCGCCCGGCGACATCGTCTTCTACCAGACGAGCTCGGGTACCCAGCCAGGGCACGAGGCGTTGTACCTCGGCGGTGGCCAGGTGGTGGCGGCGAACTCCCCCGGCACGCGGGTGCAGGTGCAGCCGATCACCTACGACGGCCCCGTGATCGGCTACGGCCGAGTGCCCTGAGCGCCTGGCGCGCGGCCTTTTGGGACACCTCGCCCGGGGGCGTTCCCGGGTGGTCGAGGGCATGCGCCCGGGTGCTCACTCCGTGCGGAGCAGCATGCAGCCGGCCTGAGGGCCGTGCGCGTTGGCCACGACCGCCACCGCCGCCCCCGGTACCTGCCGGGCGCCACATTCCCCGCGCAGCTGGAGGACGGCTTCGGTGAGGAAGGCGAGCCCGTGCAGCCGCCCCTCGGTGAGCTGCCCGCCGTGGGTGTTGAGGGGGAGGCTCCCGCCGGGGCCGATCGTCTTGCCGCCGTCGACCCAGTCCCCGAACTCCCCCACGCCGCAGAAGCCGAGCGCCTCGATCCAGGACATGGCGATGTGCGTGAACCCGTCGTAGAGCTCGGCGACGTGCACGTCGGCCGGGGTGAGCGAGGTCCTCGACCACAGGCGCTCGCCGGCAGCCAGCGTGCCGCCGAAGATCAGGTCGTCCGCGAAGACCCAGTCCGGGTCGCGCCCGGTGCCGTACGCGAGGGCCTCCACGAGCACCGGCTTCTTGGCCAGGTCGAGGGCTCGTTCGCGGGTGGTGAGCACCGCCGCCACCGACCCGCTCACCGGGTAGTCGCAGTCGAAGAGCAAGAGGGGCTCGGCGATGGGGCGTGAGGCCAGGTAGTCGTCCATGGTGATCTCCTGGCGGAGGAGAGCCCGCTCGTTGTCCCTCGCCCACCTGCGCGCATTGAGGGCGACGAGGCCGTAGTGCTCCTGGGTGGTGCCGAGCTCGTGCATGCGGCGGCGCATCTTCATGCCGATCGCCATCATGATCCCGCCTGCGTACCCGTAGGGCGCGGTGAACGCGGCCTGGCCACGCGCGGCCGCCGGGCCCTCCTGCACCGCGCCGGTGTGCCCGGCCTCGCGGGTGATCGTCCGGTACACGAGCGCGACCTCGGCGGCACCCGAGGCGATGGCCATGGCGGCGTCCATGGCGCCGGCCAGCCCCGAAGGGCCGGTGCCCATGATGTCGTTGAACATGGCCAGGTCCGGGATGCCGAGGAGGCGCTGCGCGCCGACGGCGATCGGCGAGTCGCCCCGCATGCCAAAGGAGTACTCGACGACGGCGTCGACGTCGGCCGGCTGCAGGCCGGCATCGGCCAGCGCGCCCAGGGCGGCCGTGCGGGTCATGGTGTCGATGTCCGGACCGCCGTGGCGGACCGGCGGCGAGTACCCGACGCCGACGACGGCGACGTCGCGGGTCAGCACGGCCGGAACACGGGCAGGTGGACGCCGTCGCGCTGCTCGAAGGCGACCCGCACCGGCATGCCGACGCGGACCTGCTCGGGCGCCACGCCCACGATGTTCGTGAGCAGGCGAAGTCCGGGGTCCTCGTCGAGCGCCACCATGGCCACCACGTAGGGAAGGTCGGCCGCGAAGGCCGGGTCGAAGGCCTGGCGGACGACGACGAACGTGTAGACGGTTCCAGAACCGGCGACCTCGGTCGGTTGCAGGTCCTCGCCCTGGCAGCGCGGGCACGCCCGGACCGGCGGGTAGTGCCAGGCCCCACAGGTCGCGCACCGCTGCACGGCCAGCTGGCCGCGTGCTGCAGCGTCCCAGTAGAAGGCACTGGCCTCGTCGGCGACCGGCACGGGCTTGGGCACGGGCCGACCCTAGCGGACCGTTCGACGGCCACGGGCGGACGACCACCCGAGGGTAGCCTGAGGCGGTGGGGACCGCCCCCTACGGCACGTGGCGCTCGCGCCTTGCCGCAGCCCACCTCGTCGAGCAGGCCGTCGGCCTCGGTCACGTGGCGACGGCGTGCGGCGACGTCTACTGGAGCGAGGCGCGGCCCTCGGAATCGGGCCGCGAGGTGATCGTGCGACGTGGGCGCGAGGGCGCGCACCACGACGTCGTGCCGGCCGGTTTCTCGGCGCGCAGCACCGTCCACGAGTACGGCGGACGCTGCTACACGGTCGTCCGGGCGAGCCTGTGGTTCGCCAATGCCGACGACCAGCGCCTCTACCGGTGCCCGGCGGAGCCGGGCGCTGCGGCCACTGCCGTCACCCCCCCGCCGGCGTCGCCGCGAGGCGTCCGGTTCGCCGACCTGTCGAGCACCCCCGACGAGCGATGGGTCCTCGCCGTCCGCGAGACCCACGGCGGGGGCGAGCCTGCCAACGACCTCGTGGCCCTGCCGGTGGACGCCGGCGAGGGCAGGGTGCACACGGTGGCCGGGGGCCACGACTTCGTCGCCGCCCCGAGGGTCAGCCCCGACGGCTCCCAGCTGGCGTG
>DATGLW010000024.1:0-10628 GCA_035293965.1 Acidimicrobiales bacterium | reverse complement strand
GGCCGGTCGGAGCCCCTCGCCGGACAGGGCCCGGCTCCGCCGCCCCCCCCGCTCGCCGGGCAGCCCGGCCCGGCCGCACGGCGAGGGGGAGCGGACCGGGGCGCGCACGCCGTCAGCCTGACGCCCGAGGAGCTGTGCGCCGAGTCGGGGCTGAGCGCGGCCGACCTGGCTGCTCTGGAAGGCTTCGGCCTGCTCTCGGCGGCCACTGTCGCCGGTGCGCCCTACTACGACGAAGAGGCTCTCGACGTGGCCCGGCTGCTGGTCCGGTTCAGCCGCTACGGGATCGAGCCCCGGCACCTCCGGCTCTACCGCAACGCGGTCGAGCGAGAGGTCGGGCTGGTCGAGCAGGTGGTGACGCCGCTCCTTCGCCAGCGCAACCCCGAGGCGCGCCAGCGTGCCCACGAGGCGGCCGGCGAGCTGGCGGAGCTCGGCGAGCGCCTCCGGGCTTCCCTCCTCCGGCGAGAGCTCCAGCGACTGCTCGGCACCTGATCGAGGGGGTTGCCCGGTACCGCACGACGGGCCTGCGAGCGCCTCGATCGAGCATGTCGGGCGGCCGCCGCGACCGTTCGCCGGCAGGGCGGCGTGCGGGCGCATCCGAAGTCCGTGGCGCTACATTCATCACATGGTCGAAGTCCGTCTGCGGGCGGTCCGCGTGGACCTCCAATCGAACACGCCGGTCCTGTTGCTGCAAGAGACCGAGGGCGAGGGCCGCACCCTGCCCATCTTCATCGGCACGCCGGAGGCGACGGCCATCGCGTACGCGCTCCAGGGTGTGGAGATGCCGAGGCCGATGACCCACGACCTGATGAAGGACATGCTCGACGCGCTCCACGTCGAGGTCGAGCGGGTGCTCGTGACCGAGCTGCGCAGCTCCACGTACTTCGCCGAGCTGCACCTGCGACGGGGATCGGACCGGTCGGTGGTGTCGAGCCGGCCGTCGGACGCGGTCGCTGTCGCCGTGAGGACGGGGAGCCCGCTGTTCGTGTCGGACGAGCTGATGGACGCAGAGGGCATCCTGCTGGCCATCGACAGCGGCGAGGACGAGGAGCAGGAGGCCAACCCCGACGAGCTCGTGGGCCAGTTCCGCGAGTTCCTCGACAACATCAAGCCGGAGGACTTCCGGTCCTGACCGGGCACGGGTGCGCCGGCGACGGCGGCCGCGCCCGCGCCGAGCGGCGTCGGCGCGCCCCCCGCACCGCTGGGGCGTGAACCAGCGCCGCCGGTCAGCGGGCGGGTCGTACCAGGATGCGGCCACGCACGGTGCCGGCCAGCAGGGCGGCCAGCGCCGAGGGGAGCTCCTCCAGCCCGACCTCGGCCGACACGATGGCCTCGAGGGCCTCGGGGGAGAAGGCCGCGGCCGCGCCGTCCCACACGGCGCGCCGCTCCTCGATGGAGGTCAGCACGCTGTCCACGCCGAGCAGGGACACGCCGCGGATGATGAACGGGTAGACGGTGGACTCGAGGGCCGTGCCGCCGGTCAGGCCGCTCGCCGCGACCGCGCCGCCGTAGCGGAGCGTCCGCAGGACCTGGGCCAGCGTGGCGCCTCCGACGCAGTCGACGGCGGCAGCCCATCGCTCGGGCCCGAGCACTCGACCGGGTTCGGCCTCGATCTGGTCGCGGCCGATGACCTCCGCCGCGCCCAGCTGGCGCAGGTAGTCGTGCTCGTGCTCCTTGCCCGTGGAGGCCACCACCTCGTACCCGCGGTGGGCGAGCGCCGCCACCGCGGTGCTGCCCACGCCTCCTGTCGCCCCTGTCACCAGGACCGGTCCCTGGTCGGGGCTGATGCCCGCCCGCTCCAGGCGGCGAAGGGACAGCAGGGTGGTGAAGCCCGCCGTGCCGATGACCATGGCATGGCGGAGCGACAGGTCCGGCGGCAACGGCACCACCCAGCTCGCAGGGACCCGGGCGAGCTCGGCGAAGCCCCCGTGACGCGACACGCCGATGTCGTAGCCGTGGGCCAGCACCTTGCGCCCGGCCGGCAGGGAGGGGTCACTGCTGGCGCGGACCGTGCCGGCGAGGTCGATGCCGGGCACCAGGGGAGAGATGCGCGCCACCCGGTTGCCGGGCTGGCTGACCATGGCGTCCTTGTAATTGACCGCTGACCAGGCGACCTCGATCTCGACGTCACCGGGCGGGAGGTCGCCGTCCGCCAGCTCGGCGACGGCCGGCCGGACCGCGTCGTGGTCGCGGGTTACGGTCAGGGCGCGGAAGGTCATGGCGAGACTGTAGGGCACCGCCCCTGCCCGACCCCCGGGGTCCCTGCCCGACCCGGGGTCCCTGCCCGACCCGGGGTCCGTGTCCGAGCCCTTCTCGCGACCCTGGCTCTCGCGATCGTGGCTGTGCGGCGGTCGCCTGGCGTGGCCCGCTCCTGGCGGCTCGCGGCCGGTAGGCTCCCCGGGAGGCGCTGTCGGGGGGCCGACGTGCCGGGCCGGGCTCGAGGTGGAGAGGCAGGTGAGACGACAGCTCCGCATGCTGGTCGCACGCGCCGCGGCCATGAGACCCGAGACCGGTGACGCCTGGCTCTACGCCGCCGCGGCGCTCTTCGGTCTCCTCACGCTCGCCGTCTCCACCATCGCCCTGTACCGGCAGTGGGCGGCGATGGCGATCGGCCCCTACGCGGCGGCTGCCGTCGCGTCCCTCGTCATTGGTCGCGTCCGGGCGAGCCGCCGCGCCCGGGGGGCCCGTGGGTCCCGATCTCCCTTGCCGGGCTCACCCCCCCGCCCCCAGGGGCGGCGGCCCTGGCCCAAGCTGGGCGCCCGGTCGTGGGTCCTCGTGGCGGTGCTGGTCGGCGCCACCGTCGTCCCGCTGTCCTTCGAGGTCGCGTGGCGCCACGACGGGAACGCCGCTGCGCACGTGCAGCCGGAGGCAATGGTGGTCGAGCAGGCCGGCGACCGAGCCGCGAGCGGTCACGACCCCTACCGGACGGTGGTGGGACCGGGCGGCAAGGTGCTCGATACGACGCCCGGCCAACCGGCCTACGAGAGCTTCTTCCCGTACCTGCCGCTCATGATCGTCTTCGGCTTGCCGAGCAGCACCAGGGACCCGACCCTGAGCGACGCCCGCATCTTCTTCAGCATCGCCACCCTGCTGGCCACCGCGGGGGCGCTGGCCCTGAGCCGCGGGTCCAGGGAGCCCAAGCTGCGGATCCTCCAGTTCCTGACGGTGCTGCCCACCGCCGCGCTGCCGCTCGCCACCGGGGGCGACGACATGCCGATCGTGGCCCTCCTGCTCCTTGCCATGGTCCTGGCCCAGCGACGGCTCCCCGGCTGGTCGGGCCTGGTGCTCGGGGTGGCCTCGGCCATGAAGTTCACCGCCTGGCCGCTCGCCGCCCTGGCGCTGTTCGCCGCACGGACCAGGGAGGGCAGGCGGGCGCCGGTCCGCATGGCGGCCGGGATGGTGGCCGTCGGGGGGGCGGTGGTCGTGCCCTTCGTCCTGCGCGGACCCGAGGCCTTCTTGCAGAACGTGATCCTCTTCCCCCTCGGGCTGTCCGGGGTGCCGTCGCCCGCTGCCAGCCCGCTCCCGGGCCACTTGCTGGTGGCTGCCTTCCCCGCGCTCCACCGCGTAGTGCCGTTGGTGGCGGTGCTCGTCGGCGGGGGCCTGCTGGTGCGCCACCTCTGGCGGCACCCCCCTTCGACCGCCGCACGGGTGTGCGTCGTGGTTGCCTGGGTGATGCTGGGCGCCGCCATGGTGGCGCCGGCCACCAGGGTCGGCTACCTGCTGTACCCGATCAATTTCGCCGTCTGGGGATGGGCCCTGCGCGAACCCGGGGAGGTGGTGGCCGGCCCAGTGGTGCGGGCGTTCTCGACCATCGCGCCCGGCGCAACGCTCCCTGGCCCAGCCGGGGGCCGACCCGAAGAGCGCGCGCCGTGGCTCACTGCAGGTCGGGGACCTGCAGCAGCCGGATCACGAACGGCGTAGTGCCCGTCGTCGCTTCCACGCCCGAAGGCCCGAAGACGGTGGGGGAGACGATCACCCCGACCTCCCAGTACCAGCCGTCGTCGCCGGCCTTCTTGGCGAGCACCTGGTAGCCGGGCTGGCGGGTGGCCGGGCCCTCGCTCGCCACCTGCCAGCCCATGGCACGGACCACCCGGCGGTAGAAGGCGATCACGCTCGACTCGCTGGCGCGCACCCGCAGGTCCACCTGGGCGTCGAACTGCGCCCGGTTGCCCGACAGGTTGTCGGAGCCCACCGGCCAGCTCCCCCGGGGGACGGCCAGCGCGTCGACGATGTTGGATGGTGGTGAGCCCGGTTGGAGGATGGCGTGCAACGCCTGCCCGGCCGGCACCGCCAGCAGCGACGTGCCTGCCACCTTCCTCGGTGCGGTCGCCGACCCGCTCCTCGGGGTGCCCCGGTCGCCTGTCCAGAGCCCCGCAGCCACGGAGAAGACGATCACGATGAAGGCAGCGATCCCGAGGACCACGAGGGCGGGACGGAGCCCGGGTCCTCGCCGCGCCGGGGGGACCGGGCGCGACACAGGAGGCCCGGCCAGGTCTCCAGGCGCCTGCGGCGCCGTGGCCGCGGCGTCGACCTCGCTCATCTACCGGCCAGCCTACCCGTGCGTGTCGCGCCGCCTCCCGCGCCCGGCTGCGCCCGCCGCGACGTGCCTACAGGGTGCCCGGCGGGGGCTTCTCGCAGTGCGGCTTCAGGCCGTAGGGGGTCGTGAACTTGCCGTGGCGAATGGCGATCCAGAACCAGCAGTCCACTGGGTTGGGCACCCCTCTGCGGAAGGTGAGCGGGGGCGCCATCCCGCCCAGGGTGTCGTCGCGCAGCTTGTAGAGGCCGTCGTAGATCTGGGTTGTCGTGGCCGGGCCGTGCAGGCCCGCACCTCCGGCCTTGGCTGCCGCCCCGAACAGGAGCCCCGAGATCCACGAGATCGTGGCGATCTCGTTGTACTCCGGCGAGGTCAGGATCGCCGGCGCGTAGCGCTCGAGTGCACGGTTCATCGCCCTGGTCCCCGGGGTGCTGTCGACGAAGAACGGGATGTCGGTCTCGAAGCCGATGGACCGGTCCCCGAGCCCGGGGGACGTCGTGAAGGAAGTCGCCACGCCGCCGTTCCCGACGAGCTCGTAGGGCGTGAAGCCCTGGCGGGCGCAGTCGCGGGCGACTGCCTCCACCGTGTCCACCGCCTCGCCGATGCTGAGCGCTTGCACACCGGCGTTCTTCGCCGCCAGGCACTGGGCTGTGTAGTTGGGTGCGCCGGCCGAGATCTGCGCCAGGTAGCCGATCTTGACACCGAGGGCCTTGGCAGTCGCCCTGAGGGGCGGGACCAGTTCCTGGCAGGTGGCGGCCTCTGAGCAGTACAGCTCCCCGATCGTGGTCGCTCCCACCTTCTTGGCTGCCTCGACCTGGGCGACGATGAAGTCGTCCTCCGTTTGCCCCGCGGCGAAGAAGTCCGGGTTCGTGAGGTCGAGGATGGTGACCGCACCGCCGCCGATCACCGGCACGTCGTGGTCCCTCGCGTAGTCGCCCCAGGCGACGTCGTTGTTGGTGCTGTCGACGAGGGCGAGCACGTGGTCGTCGTTGACGAGCGACTCGACCTCGGCGAGCGAGGTGCCGGGGCTCGAGCCGTCGTCCTTGACGATGACCTGCACCCGGTGGCCGTTGATCCCACCCCGGGCGTTCACGGACTTCGCCCACGCCTCGTAAGCGGGGGGTCCCACGCGGTAGCTCGAGGCGAGCGGGCCCGAGCAGCTGCACACGAGCCCGATCTTCATCGGGGCGCCCCTGGCCCCGGCGGCGCTCGCCGGAGCGGACACCGCCCCGCCGAGCAGTGCGCTGACCGCCAGCACGCTGGCCGCCAGCGCCGGACCCAGCGGCCAGGATCTCGTCGGTCGGGCGCCACGTGCCCTCGTGCCTTCGAACCCCCTCATGCCGACCCCCCTCGTCTCGTTCCTCCGCCGCTGTGTGATTCGCTGCATCCTCGTGACGCGTCGCACGCCGAGCCGAGCTCGCCGCGCCCGTCACCTGACCTCGGTCACGGCCCGGCGTCGCAAGGCTGCCGAGCATGCGGCGAGGCGTCGTGGAGCGGTGCGGTGCCGCTCGCCGCGGTCACGGCGCCGCCTCGCTCGAGCCGGGCCGCACGGGCAGGGTGGGGAAGCGGGTGAGCCTGACCGGCCCGTCGGTGCCCACGAGCACCGTGTCGCGTAGCAGCACCCCGCCGGTCCCCTCGGCGGCGCTCCAGGATTGCACCGATAGGACCATGCCGGCCTCGAGCACGGCACCCTCGCCAAGGCCCGCGCCGACCACCGGTGGTTCGGCGCCGAGCCCGAGGCCGTGCACCAGGGGGACGGAGGGCAGCGGCGCGGCGGTCGCCGCCTGCCACGCGCCGAGCAGGTCGATGCCGCGGGCACCCGGCCGGCAGGACCCGACGAGCGCCTCGAGCCCGCTTCGGGCTCGCGTGGCCAGGTGCACGTGCGCCGGCGACGGGTCGCCGCTCGCCAGGGTGGTCCGGGCGAGGGCGGCCTCGTAGCCGGCATAGAGCGCCCCGGGCGACAGCACCACCAGCTCGTCCGGGCCGATCGGGCGCGCCAGGCTCAGCTGGCGGAAGGTCACCGGCCCGCGGCGCGCGGTGGCAGTGCACACGGCCTCGGTCGGCGGCGTCGGGACGCCCAGGTTGGCGAGCTGCTCCGCGTAGCGCCCCACCAGCTCTCGCTCGGTGACCCCGGGTCGGACGGCCTCGACCAGGCAGGCCAGGAGCGACTCGGCGATGGAGGCGGCGGTGGCGATGCACGCGACCTCCTCGGGCGATTTCTGCCGCCGGCACCGCTCGAGGGGGCCGGCGGCATCCACGAACGTCGCGCGCGGCGCCACGTCCGCGAGGAGCGAGCGGAAGAGGGGGTTGAGCGAGTCGGTGCCCGCCCGTCGACAACCCTCGAGGCCGGGGATGCGGCGCAGCGAGGCCGCGAGCGAACCGGGGTTCCACGAGATGCCGAACAGATGCGACCGGTCGATGTCGGCCGGCACCCCCTCGTCCCACACCGACAGCAGGTGAACCCCGCCCGTCTCGCGCACGACGACGCACGAAGGGGCGAACGACCTGGCACCTGCCGTCCACAGCTGACGCGCCCCCGAGGCGAACCGCACGTTGCCCGGCCGGCCCAGCAGCACGACGTCCAGATCCTCGGCTTCCATGGTGGCGAGGAGGCGCACCCGCCTGTCCGCCCGCAGCCCGGCGAGGTCGATGCGCGGCCCCTCTTCGAGCGTGTGCGTGCCCGCTCCCGCGTGCGCGGCGTGTGGCGGGGAGGCCGCGGGGACGCTCACGGGGCCAGCTCGTAAGGATCGTAGGGATAGTCCGACATCGGCGCCCACCCGTCGTCGGTGACGACGACGATGTCCTCGGCCCGGTACCCGGCCGCGCCCTCCTCCCAGATCACCGGTTCGAGGACGAGGACCATGCCTGGGGCCATCTCGAGGGACTCGTCGAAGGCCTCGCCGAGGTCGGTGCCGACGAGGGGCATCTCCGCCGACTCGGTGCCCACGCCGTGGGCGAGGTAGAAGTGCTCGATCCACGGCTTGCTGCCCCCGTTGGCCTCGATCGCTGCCCGGTCCATGGCGAGCGCGGTGCAGCCTGGCTTGAGAACGGCCAGGACTGCGTCGACGACGTCGCGCCACCGCCGGAACTGCGCGCGCTTGGTTGCCTCGACGTGCCTGCTCGAGCCGACGACCCACGTGCGCCCGAAGTCCGACGCGTACCCCTCGAAGGAGATGCCCGAGTCGTTCCAGATGACGTCGCCGGCACGGAGGAAGCGGTCGGTGGTCGGGGTGGGGAAGGCGAGGTCGCCGTGCACGGTCCAAGGGCCCAACTCCTTGCTCGGCTCCATCACCTGCCAGATGGGGTCGATGCAATTGGAGGTGGCGCCGAGCTCGAAGAGGCGGCGGAGCAGGACCGCCGACAGATCGGTCTGCCGGAGCCCCGGGCGCAGCGCTGCCTGGACGTCGGCCATGGCGAGCTCGTTGATCCGTTGCGCGGCGCGAATGCAGGCCACCTCGTCGGGGGTCTTGCAGATCTTGGCTGCACCGAGCACCGCGCCGGCATCGATCCACTCGAACCCGTCCAGCCTGGCGAGCATCGGGTGGGTCTGCTCGTCCACGCCGATGACCGTGCCCGGCCCAACCAGCTCGGCCAGGGCGGAAGCCAGCGCGCCCATCCCCTCGGCGAGGTCGGGGTAGAGCGGTGGGTGGACGTGGTCGCTCGGCAGCTCGGGGGGAGCACCCTCGGGCACAGGGGTGAACACGTGCGGGTACGGGTCGGTGCGAACGACGACGGCGACGTTCCGGAACAGGGCCGCCCTGCCGGCGTCGGCCGCCGGGGCGGTGGCACCGGTGGCGTAGGCGACGTTGCCGGTGGCGAGGAGCAGCAGGCAGTCGACGCCGTTGACCTCCATGAGGGATCGCAGGCGGCTGCCCCGCTCGGCTCGGAGCCGTGCGAGGTCGGGCACGACCGGCAACGGCCGCCCTCCGATCCTGGCGCCGTCCGGCCATTCGAGGGGGATCACCGCTCCACCTCCGCGCACGCCGCAGGCGGTGGTGCCGGTCGGCACCTGGGACTGCGAACCGCGGGTTCGGATCGCGCCGACCGCACGCGGCAGGCGTGCCCACGCTGCCGGTCACCGGCACCCCCGACCCCCACGGCGCCACCCCCTCGTCGCGTTCGCCCCCGGGTTGGCGCCTCGCCGGCCCAACGAAAAGGGGCGCACAGATTATAGTTGGGGCGTCACGCGCCACGCGGGGGCAGGTGGGGTCGAAGGGCTGCTGGACGTCCCACCGCTCGAGGCCCAGCCGGAACACGCTGGCGCGGGCAGAGGGGGAGATCCGAGCACGGAGGCCGAAGATGGCACTCGGGGGACTGCTCGCCGTCGACGCGGACGGGCACGTGATGGAGCCCACCGACCTGTGGTGGTCGCGCATGGACCACGAGCGGTGGGGCGACTGGGTGCCCCACACCGACCCCGCCACGGGGGTCGGCTACGTGGGCGGCGAGGTGCGCTCCGGGGGTGCTGCCACCTTGCAGCGCGCCGCGGAGCTGACCGGCATCCCCGTCGCCGAGATCGTCGACGCCCTGGCTGTCACCCAGCAGAGCCTCGGGCGCGCCGGCGGCTACGACCCGCGCGCCCGCCTCGAGGACATGGACCGGGCCGGCATCGACGCGGCCGTTTTGTACCCGAGCACCGCCCTCTTCTACGGTCCCAACGACCCCATCGCGGCGCTGCACGACCCCGCGTTCGTCCTCGCCTGCCAGCAGGCCTACAACGACTGGCTGGTCGAGTACTGCCGAGCGGACCCGGCGCGGCTCTTCGGCGTGGGCGCGGTGCCGTTGCAGTCGGTCGAGCTGGCGGTGCGAGAGGCCCGGCGGGTGAAGGACATCGGGCTCGTCGGGGTCTTCATCCGCCCGTCGCCCTACGTCGACGAGCTGCCGTTCAGCCACCGGGTCTACGACCCGTTCTGGGAGGCGTGCCAGGAGCTCGACCTGGCGGTCGCCCTCCACCCGGGCGTGCACGTCGACACCCCCGGCGCGTGCTCGAAGTTCGGCCTCGTGCACCACGACCGCGACATCATGATCACCAACTCGGCACCCACGCCCGAGTTCGGGGGGTCGGGGTTCGGCCAGGCCATCGGCAACGCGGTCGACATGATCGTGAGCATGGGCCGACTCATCATGGGCGGCGTCTGCGAGCGCTTCCCCAGGCTTCGCTTCGTCTTCCTCGAGTCGGGCGGCGGGTGGTGCGCCACTCAGCTGCAGCGCATGGACGAGCAGGTCGAGGAGTTCCCCCTCGAGCGCCGGTGGCTCACGATGAAGCCGAGCGACTACTTCCGGCGCCAGTGCTACGTCAGCTTCGACCCCGACGAGTGGAACCTGGCGGCGAGCGCCGAGTGGATCGGTGACGACCGCATCCTGTGGGCCTCGGACTACCCCCACCCCGAGTACCGCGAGGACGTGGTCGAGGAGCTCGGGGCGGCTATCGAGCGGTTGCCCGAGGCCTCGCGCCGCAAGATCGCGGCGCGCAACGCCATCGAGGCCTACCGGCTCCCCATTGGTGGTGCCTGAGGGCACGCGCCCACGCCTCGGCAGCGGAGCTGCCTTCGCGCTCCCGTGGAACCGGGCACCCCGCGGCTGCACGTCCTCCTGGCAGAGGCCACGCGCTGCACCCTCGACCCTCGGCCGTCGCGGTGTGTTTCACTCCGAGGGTGCCGACACCCGGCGGCCGGGCGCGCGCGGGTGGGCGAGTGGCCCCCGCCCGGTGCCGATGCGCCAGCCACGGGCGCCCGCCAGCGCGGTACGCACGTAGCGGCGGGCGGCGCGCACGGCGGCGAGCGGGTCGTCGCCGAGGGCGAGGCGGGCGGCGACGGCGGCCGACAGCGTGCAGCCGGTGCCGTGGTCGTTGAGGGTGTCGATGCGCGCGCCCCGCAGGACGACGACGCCGTGAGGCCCCGCGACCACGTCGGGAACCTCGCCGGGGACCCCGGATCCTCGGGACGCGCCGTTCGGGGTGGCGGCCAGATGGCCGCCGGTCACCACCACCACCGTGGGGCCGAGCGACCGGATCTCGGCCGCGGCTGCGGCCATGGCGTCGATCGAGCCGAGGTCGTCTGGCGCGCGGCCGGTCAGCGCCGCCGCCTCCTCGAGGTTG
>DATGLW010000023.1:0-3267 GCA_035293965.1 Acidimicrobiales bacterium | reverse complement strand
GTTCACCTTCGACATCACCGCGGACGGCAACATCGTGGCCTTTGATCCCTCGGTGACCTCCACCGTCGCCCCGGTGGCCACCCAGACCATGGCCGACCCCTCCGCGAGCCTGGCGGTGCTCATCAGCGCGTCGGGAGGGAGCTCGCCACCGCCCTCTACCCCGACGGTCACCGGGATCAGCCCGACGTCGGGGCCCGCGGCCGGAGGGACCTCGGTCGTGGTCACCGGGACCAACCTCACCGGCGCGACCCAGGTGAGCTTCGGGACGGCGCCTGCCTCGAACGTCACCGTGTCGTCGTCGACCTCGCTCACCGCCACCGCGCCGGCGGGGTCGGGGACGGTGGACGTGACGGTGACCACGCCCGCGGGCACGAGTGCCACCAGCCCGGCCGACCGCTTCACGTACACGACCTCGAACGCCATCTCCGCCGTCGGCTCGATGGCCAACAGCTCGGGCAGCGGCGTGACCACGCTCGGCGACTCTCCCCAGGCCAGCGGTGACGCGCTCGTCCTGTTGGTAAAGGCGCACTCGTCGTCGATCACCGTGTCGTCGGTGTCGGGCGGCGGCGCCAGCACGTGGACCCGGCTGACCTCCTACCAGGACGGCTCCCACGACATGGAGGTCTGGCTGGGCCCGGTCACCTCGACGGGCCCCCACACCGTGACCGTCACGTTCTCGGCCGGCGTGAGCGGCGTCGACACCGATCTCGCGCTCCAGGAGTTCGCGGCGAGCACGGGGGCCCAGACCACCTGGTCCAAGGACGTGGCCGGCGGCCAGGCCAATCCCTCGTCGACCGCCGTCCCCTACCCGAGCCTGACCCCGACCAGCTCAGGCGAGCTCTACTTCGGCTACGCGGTCCTGCCGGACGCGCCCCCAGCGGGCGGGAGCACGCCGGGGTTCACCTTCGACATCACCGCGGACGGCAACATCGTGGCCTTTGATCCCTCGGTGACCTCCACCGTCGCCCCGGTGGCCACCCAGACCATGGCCGACCCCTCCGCGAGCCTGGCGGTGCTCATCAGCGCGTCGTGAACGGTACGTCCACCCGGCCGAGCAGAGGACCCGCAGCATTGGTGGTGGTCACGGGTGAGACGTCGCTCCCTCCCGTCAGGTCAACTGGCGGCGGAACGACGAAAGAATGACCCGGGAGTACTCGGCTATCTGATGCCTGCCGAACGGCAAGGTTGCGACGACGATGGCGGGAACGAAGAGCAGGGGTCGCCAAGGTCCCGGCACCGACTCCGCGAAGAGGATGGGTGCCAACGCACAGGTCCACACGATCGTGCCCTCGTAGGTGTACTTGACGATGCCATAGGAGACCGTGACGATCACGAGCAGCCCGAGCCGTGAGAGAAGAAAGGCCACGCCGAATCCCAACAATCCGAAATGGGCCGTGAGCACCCAAGCCGTCGGGACCAGTATGGCGAGCACTGCCGCTTGCGAGAGCGCCACCACGTAATTGCGATCTCGTGCGTAGAGCAGGGACTGCGGAACGAGGCACGCGGCGCTGACCATGGCCGCCAACGCGAGGACGGGATAGATGGCCACAATGCCCGTCCATGCGTGGCCGAACACGAGCGGCACGACGATGGCAGAGAAGGTCGCGAAAGCACCCAGGAGCACCCCGAGCACCAGCACCTGGAGCCTCATCGCCTCTTCGATCCCACGTCTCAGCCGCGCCCGATCGTCCCCAATCCGCCCAAAGGCGACGGTCGCCAGCCTCCACGCGGCCTGGTTCACGAATCCGAGCGTCGTCAAGATGCGTTGCGTCAAACTGACGTAGCCGACACCGCGGGGTCCAGAGAAATGGCCGACGACAAGGGGGTTCACCAACCCGACGAGGCTCGCGACCGAGGCGGTCAGGGAGTAGCCGGCACCGAAGCGGAGGATGCGCCGTACCTCGGACCAATCCCAGGCCAACGCCGGTGCCATCTCTGCCAGCCAGAGGCTGGCGAAGAACAGGAACGTCTGCCAGGCCACGAACCCGATCGTCGGCGCCCACACGCCTGCCCCGAGGGCCGCAAGCGGTACAGACGTGGCATACAGGACGGCGTCGCCTACGATCTCGAGCGCAGCCATCTTCCGGTACTGGAAGCGACGCTCGATCCTCGCCTGCGCCGGAGCCCAGCACACATTGACCGGAACTGAGATCAACAGCACGCGCAGGGCAGCCAGATACGGCGGTGAGTGCATCAGCGCGCCGACGACGTAGGTCGCCGCGATGCCCGCTCCGGTGGCAAACAGGGAGATGGCCAGCAGCAAGGTGAAGGCTGTCCGATATGTTCGCTCGGCTGGCTCTGTCCCGAGCCGGATCAGGTACACCTCCACGCCCATCTGGGAGATCGTCGCAACGACGGCTACAAAGGCAGCCGCGCTCGCATACAGCCCGAACGCGTACGGACCGATCAGTCGCGTGACCAGCAGGATGCCGCACAGGCGGATCGCGATCCCGATCCCGCCGCGGAACATGAGGTAGGCGCCGCTGCGCATACTGAGGTCCCGCAGGTGCCCGGCACGCTCCGTTCCGACACGTCGCGACGGCCAGCCTTCCTCCGTGCCCGCTCCTGGTGCATCATTCAGCGACATCGTGCGGACCCGAAGGCCATCCGGAGGCCTCCCTCAATAGGGAGCCTCGAACATCGCTGAGGATATGCTTGGGTGGGCGAACGCCACGACAGCGGGGAGACACGGGATTGTCCTACTTCCAGACGTTCCGGCAGCTGATCAGCCTGCCACAACGCGGCGCCCGTCGTATCGCCGGAGCGAGAAGGACCCTTCCCTCAGGCCATCGGTCGGTCGCCCTCACCTTCGACGACGGTCCGGATCCGGTCTTCACTCCGAAGATCCTGGACATCCTCGACGAGCACGGCGTCCGCGCCACCTTCTTCATGGTCGGCTCCCGGGCCACGCGGTACCCGGATCTCGTCCGTCGCGTCGCCGAGCAGGGCCACGCGATCGGCTCGCACTCCGCGACACACCCTGACATGTGGACCCTGTCCGCCTACCAGGCAGTCGTGGAGTACGTGACGGGCCGCCGCATGCTCGAGTCCATTCTGGGGAGGCCCGTCCGCCTGCTCCGTCCACCGAAGAGCTCGATCGTCCCGACGCAAGCCATCGCCATGCGGGCGCTACCCGTCGACCCCTGGTTGTGGTCGATCGATCCTCGTGATTGGGAGCCCGGCGCGACGGCGACCAGCATCGTGGAGGCCGTCGGGCGCCCGTCCGACGGCGACGTGATCGTCCTACACGACGGGATGGAGCGACCG
>DATGLW010000022.1:0-12854 GCA_035293965.1 Acidimicrobiales bacterium | reverse complement strand
GGCCCCGTCGCCTGCCAGGCAGCAATCAGACGCCGAACCTCTGGTTCGGCGCGCCCAAAAACTCCTGGCGAAGCGGGGCGCCGCCACCACTTGACATTCCGTTCCACATCAGCCGAGATCGCCCGACGGCGTGGTCGGCACCTCGTCAGCGGACGCGAGGCCCCAGCTCAGCACCTGGATTGGGTGGATGCGCAGGATCCGCTCGGTCGGCGCGCCCCCCTCTCCCGCTGCTTCGCCACGAACCTCGGCGCGACCGCGCACCATGACCGCGCGGGGCTGCCATGGGGGGAGGACGTCGTCGATCACCAGGGCGACGAGCGGGTTGGCGAGGGCGTTGCGGAATTTCGCCGTGCGCGCGAAGTTCCGCCCGGTCACGTCGACGGTGTCGGTCGCCGGGTTGTAGGCCCACCCAAGCGGGACCACGTGGGGCAGGCCGGCCGCGTCCACCGTCGCCAGACGGCCGAGGCGACGCTCGCCGAGGTAGCCCAACTCGGCGGCAGAGAACACGCTGGACATGTTCACCCTCCTCGAGGGAAAGTAGTTCTCTAGCGAATGTTATAGAGAGGACGATACTCCTGTCAACGGATGCTAGGATCGGGCCATGGTCGGGGGCGCCCCGGGGGGAAAGCGAGACGGTGGGCCCCGGGGGCAGCCCGGAGGGCCCAGAGGGACGCGTGAACACGGCGTGCTCCGAAAGGATGCGGCGATCGGGCAGGGCGCGCGCCGGGCGGACACTCCGAGCGGAGGGCGCCCCCAAGGGCTCGAGGCGTGGGCAGGTCTGTGCGAGCTGGTCGATGCGGTACGGATCCTGGTCAACCGACAGCTCCAGGCCGACGTCGGCCTGACCCTGGCCGACAACCTGGTCCTGTGCCAGGTCGCCATGGCCCCCGAACGCCGCCTGCGGATGGTGGACATCGCCGCGCGTCTCGACATAGCGAAGAGCGCGGTGACCAAGACCGTCGACCGCCTGGAGCAGCGAGGGCTCCTGGTCCGCCAGAGTGATCCCGCCGATCGCCGGACCGTCTACGCCGCCCTCACCGACCTCGGGCTCGAGACGTTCGCCGCCGCCCAGCCTGCCTACGTGCGTGCGGTCGACCGGCACTTTGCCGGGCTGCTCGAGCCGTCCGAGCTGCGGAACCTGCGCCGGGCGACCTCGGCCGTGCTGACCGGCCTGCGCCGAGCATCAGCGCACTGACCGGTCACCGCGCGCCCGGCTGCTCATCGTTGCGCCAACAGGCCGAGCTCGCGCAGGCTGTCGACGGTCTCGGCGATCGTGGTGGCGGCGGGGCGAGGCTGCCAGCCGAGCTCTCGCTTGGCGCGGTCGTTCCGAATGGTCAGCGGGGGAGGATCCTCGCCAGGTGCCTCGTCTGTGGTGACGTGCTCACCCATGGGACCGAGGTGGTCGCGGACGACCTGTGCCAGCTCCCGCCAGGTCATGGTCGGCCCGTCGGCCAGCAGCAGGAAGCGTTTCCCGGCGGCGCCAGGATCGGCCATCGCCCTGATGTGCGCGTCGGCGACGTCCCGCACGTCGACCACGCCGAATCGCTGGCGGGGCAGCGCCGGCCTCGTGCCCTCGATGATCGCCTTGAAGCCCGCCAGCGTCGATCGGAGCTCGCGCACCAGCGACGGGCCGGCGATGAAGGTCGGGTTGACAGCCACCAGCTGGAGGTCGCCCCCGTCGGTGGCGATGAAGTCCCAGGCTGCGCGCTCGGCGATC
Organism: Acidimicrobiales bacterium; assembly: GCA_035293965.1. GTDB lineage: Bacteria > Actinomycetota > Acidimicrobiia > Acidimicrobiales > RAAP-2 > DATGLW01. The sequence continues at coordinate 11,137 of DATGLW010000022.1, read as the reverse complement.
ACCTTGGACCGCGGGTAGGGCGGGAGACCGGGCGTGTCGGGGTCGGTCCAGTCCGCTTCGGTGTAGTCGCGGACTGCCTTTGGTGTGTAGCCGACTGCGGCGAACGAGGAGGTCAGCACCACCCGGCGGGCTCCGGCGACGCGGGCTGCTCGCAGCACGCGCAGCGTGCCCTTGCGGGCCGGCACGATCAGTTCGTCGGGGTCCGCGGGCTGCGCCGGCGGGATCGGCGACGCGACGTGATGGACCTCCTCTATGCCGTCGAGCGCAGCAGCCCAGCCGTCGTCGGAGGCAAGGTCCGCTTCCATGAGCTCGAGGGTGGTGTCATCGGCACCGCCGCGGCCGACTGCCGCGCGGACCCCTGCCTCGGCGTCGAGGGAGCGCAGCGTCGTGCGCACCTCGTGCCCGGCACGGAGCAGCGCCGCGATCAGTTGGGTGCCCAGATAGCCGGACCCGCCTGTCACCAGCACCTTTGGGCTCATCGGCGCACCACCTCCCTCAGGCGTGGGAGCATGTCCTGCACCCGCTGGTTCGCTTCGGATTCCGCGCCCTGATCCTCACGGTCACGGGCGTCCCACAGCGCCGCCTTCGCCCTGAGGTAGTCGAGGTGGACGCGCAACGTCTCGATCTCGGTCTCGACCCGCTCGGCGTGGCGGACCAGGAGGACGCGCTGCTCGCCCGCCCTGGCTCGTCCGAGACGTCGGTTGGCCTGGTAGGTGCGCATGTCGTCGATCCCGAGGCCCATGGCCCTCAGGCAAGCCAGCGCCTGCAGGTCGTCCACGTCGTCGTCGCGGTAGCGGCGGTGTCGGCTCCGAGGGTCGCGGGCGACCGGGCCGATCAGCCCGATCTCTTCGTAGTAGCGCAGCGTCGGCCCGCTCAGCCCGCTGCGCCGGGACACTTCCTGGATGGTAAGAACGGCCATGGCACCAGCAGATCACACTTCAAGCGCTTGAAGTCAAGACCACTGTTCCTGACCTGCCGGGGCACTTCGGCCGGGTCGACACCTCCAGGTGCGTTGGAGTCGGCGATGTCCTCGAAGTGCCGTACGGGCAGGAACGAGGTCTCGCTGGGACCTACGACGGCCACCCCTGCGGACCACGTGAGTCACAACGACGGACGCCGGAGGGACTCGTTGCAGCCAGGCTTCTCGGCAACGCAAATTGAGCGACCGCGCCGCTGGGCCAACCCGTCGGCGGTGGGCTGGGGGAGTGCTCTCGAGAGGCCCGGAAGGGCCCCGTGCCTCAGCCTCTCACGTAGGTCCCCGGTGCCGGACCGAGAGGTGGATGGTTGGCGCTTCCGAACGCCGGCGGATCGCGAAGCTCGCCAGAGCGGGGGATGATCCACTCCGGCCAGTCATTCCACCAAGTGTCGGCGTGCTCGGTGGCCGCGCGCAGCCACTCCTCAGGGTCAGCAGGCAGCACGTCGTTGGTCCAGTAGCGCGCCTTGGGGGAAGGGGGATTGACGATGCCGGCGATGTGGCCCGAGGAAGAGAGCACGAAGCGACACGACGCCTTCCGCAACAGCTGGGTCGTGCGATAGGCGTTGCGCCAGGGCACGATGTGGTCTTCTACTGCAGCGACGATGTAGTGGTCGACGTCGATCTCGCTCACGCGCAGCAGCTCTCCAGCGAGTTCCATGCGGTCCTCTGCGAGCGCGTTCTCGACCCAGCACTTGCGCAGGTAGAACGAGTGCATCTTGGCTGGCATGCGGGTGGAGTCGGCGTTCCACGCGAGTAAGTCGAACGCGGGGGGCCGCTGGCCCATCAGCCACCCCGACACCACGTAGTTGAAAACGAGATCGTTGGCGCGCAGCAGGTCGAACGTGTGCGCCATATCCCTAGCTTCGAGGTAGCCCTGGCGGGCCATCTTGCGCTCCAGGGAGGCGACGGCGGCCTCGTCGGTGAAGACCGAGGAGAGGGCGCCTGCCTTGGAGTGGTCGACGAGGCTGTTCAGCGTGGTGGAGCTGCGCACCAAGCCGCGCTCGCCGGTGGCGTCGAGGAACGCGAGCAGGGTGGTGGTCAAAGTGGCACCCAGGCAGACCGAGAGGATGTTGACGGCCGGAACCGAGGAAATCTCGCGGACCACGTCGAGGGCCACTCGAAGGCCCTTGAAGAGGTAGTCGTCGAAACCGACGTCACGCATGGAGCTGTCGGGATTGCGGAAGCTGATGACAAAGGTAGTGAGGCCGTGGGACACGGCCCACCCGACGAGACTCTTGCCCGGCGCCAGGTCGACTATGTAGTACTTGTTGATCCAAGGAGGGCAGATCAAAAGGGGCGTCTCCCTGACCTGCTCTGTGGCGGGGGCGTACTGGATCAGCTCGATCAGTTCGTTACGGTAGACGACCTGTCCAGGGGTGGCCGCGAGGTCGCGCCCCACCTCGAAGGCTGACCGGTCGACCTGGCTCGGCCATCCGCCGTTGTCGCGCAGGTCCCTCAAGAAGTTGAGCCAGCCGCGGGCGACGCTCTTGCCGCCGGTTTCCCAGGCCCGCCGGAGGGCCGCCGGGTTGGTCGGGAGGAAGTTGGTCGGAGCCAGGGCGTCGGCGAAGAGGCCCGCGCCAAAGCGCGCCTTGGGCGCTTCTTCGGGCGTGGCACCTCTCTCGACCAGCTCGAGGAACGTCTGGCGGTTGAGGAGGTACGCCTGGAGCAAGGCGTAATAGCCGGCGTTCTCACTCCAGGCGGGCTCGGCGAAGCGGCCGTCCTTGGGAGCCGGGGCCAGCGGAGCGGCCACATCGACCCCAAGGGCGCGGGCGGCGGCCGCAAGGGTGGCGACCGCAATACCCGCTGAGTGTCGTACGAGCACCGAGGCGCTTCGCGGATCCAGCAGGGCGCGGCCCAGGGCACGCCCGAGCGCCCTTGCCAGCCCGACGGGGTCGAGCGCGTCGCCTACGAGGGGCGCCACGCCAAGGCGCTCGAGAGCAGCGGCTACAGCGGGCGGCGAGCCGTTGTACTCGGTCTCGTCGCGCTGTGGTCTCGCTTCGGGCATCTCGCCTCCCAGGCAGGCTAGGGGCAAGCTCTGGCCACAGCCAGTTCTAGCGTGCCGACCCCGGGCACACAACGAGCAATTCGCTACCGCGCGCTAGATATGAAGAGCAGGGAGCAGCGTCGGCTACCGGTGTGGACGCTTCGAGGATGCCCCGACTGCCGCGGAATTCGCTGACGGCCCCCGGCTTGGCAGCTACGCGGCCTCCTCCTTCTGCGAAGCGTAGCCAGCGGGTGGAGCGAAGGCTTCCAGCGCGGCGCGCAGCGAGCGGAGGCGCAGGTAGCCCTGAACACGATGGACCTGCTTCTTCGGTGCGCCCGGTGCAGGCGTGGCGGGTCGTGTCTGGTCGGTCTTGCTCACGGCGGTCCCCTTGCTGTGCTGGATGTCCTCTCAGGACGCCCGATCCCAACCACCTCGGCAGGTCTCAGGCGGGGAACCGTCACTTCAATTCCCACGCGCATGCGGGACAACCTCCCGGTCGCGTTCGGACGCTTCGCTCAGCTCGGCGCAGAACGTCGGGAATTGGCGTGGGTGGGTCAGTCGTCGTCCGCTGCGTTGGCAGCGCAATAGCTGCGGTAGACGGCGAGGAGGGCCTGCTTCTGCTGGTCGGTCAGGCGCTTGTCGTTGCGGATGGCATCATCTAGGTCGCGGTCGCCCGAAGGCTCCTCGCGGTCGAGCCCGGCCTGCTCCAAGAGCACGTCGGCAGAGAGGTTGAGCGCCCGGGCTAGAGAGCGAAGGACCCGCACCGACGGCTCGTGCATACCGCGTTCGAGCTGGCTCAGGTAGGGATTGGATATGCCGGCAAGCGCCGCCACTTGGCGCAGCGAGAGGTTGGTGAGCTCTCGCTGCGACCTGATGAAGGCACCAAGTGCCCTGCGCTGCTCGGAGAAGTCAGGTGCCATCTCGGCTCCAGTATCTCTTCAGCACAGGGCTCGGCGGGGGCGTCGGGACTGGGGGATCAGTTCCACCAGCGCGTCGCGGCGCTGATGAGCTCCTCGGCAACCTGGCGCTGAGCACCGAGGATCTCCTTGCCCGCCACGACGCCCGCAGAGAAAAGGTCCTTGCTCGCTTGCACGGCGCTCGAGACGAACTCTGCGACACCCGCGTCGCTCGGCGCCAGGAAGCGGACGTTTGCCCATGAGCCTGCGCCGGAGGCGGCGTCTGCGAGCGCCTTGAAAGCCTCGAGGGTGAGCTCCTGGCCCTGCTTGGTGGAGTCGAGGACGGCTCCGCCGAGGGTTGTGGACAGCCGGCGGGTCTGGTCGAGGGCAACCTCCAGGGCGGCACGGGCCTGAGCGACCGCGGTGGCGGTCAGGACCTGGGATCCGCTGAGCGAGGCTTCCAGGTAGGCGCGGAAGGCGTCGGCAAAGGCCTTTTGCGCCTTCGTAGCGTCGGTGCCCTTGGAGCTGCTCCCGCCACCGCGGCTGCCGCTGGTGGAAGTGGTCGTGTCGGTCATGCCATGCCTCCGGGGGGTGGGGAGTCCGGGCGACTACCCGGCCTGCTGTCTTCAGGTGCGTAGTATACCACTCGCTGCTAAGTATATCAAGCAGTGAGTTTGTGGACCCCTGCCGCCTGCTGGCCAGGCCCGTCGTCCCGCACCCGCCGTTCAGGCAAGAAGGCGTGCAAGGTTCTCGACGGCAGGCCCGAGGCTCGCCACGAGCGTGGTGAAGGCCAAATGCACTCGGGTGTCGTCGAGGTGATCGGCGGCGCCGCGGGCCGGGTTCAGACGGCACCGGTCGTTCCAGGAGGCCAGCTCCGGCACGGCGGCGCGTGCCATGAGGCCCGTGATGCCCGCGCGGGTGATGGGCAGCAGCGACGCCACCTCACCCGTGAAGGAGACCGGCGGGCACAACCCGTTCTTGAGCTCCTCGTCTGCGACGGTCGCTTCTAACGCAGCCACCGTGGCGGCGCTCCATGAGGCGATCCCGATGGTGACGAACTGTGGCACGATGCGAGCCGCGTCGAAGACGGGCCGCGGGATGGCGGGCCGAAGGCCTTCTGCAGTGCAATCGACGTAGACCTGTCGTGGATCGGTGGCGATGGAACCGTTGCGGAGGGTGATCTGGTTCGTCCCGATGCGACGCACCTTGCCGAGCCGCACGACATGTTCGATGCGTCGCAAGGCCTCGAGCTCATGGCGACTGATCGTGGCGCCACGGAACACGCCCGGCTCGACCGTCGGATCGATCCGGACCATCACGCCACCCTCCTCCATGCGATGGACGAAATCGTTCGCGTCCGAGCAGTCCGCCGCGCACGTCGTCCACCGCGCCTGCAGTTGCATGTAGGAGGCCACGAGCTCCAGGGGTTGGGTGAGGGCACGGTCGAGAAACCAGCCGTCGCGGGGTCGGACCCAGCGGATGTGGTCCGGCTCGACGCCGGCGCCCAGGAGCCACGTGCAGGTGTCCATCGCCGTCTTGCCGGCGCCGACGACCGTGAAGCCGCTCACGGGCTCGTCGAGGTCGGGCAGGAGGTTCGGCGGGATCACTCGCACGCCCGGGTCGACGTCGTACCCAGGGACGTGACGCGAGGGGATGGACGACTCGAGGTAGGTCGCGTCGACGAGCTTTCGGCGCACTCGCACCGTCGTGTCGGTGCCGGTCAACCGAGACGTGACGTGATGGCCGTCGGCGTCCTCGCCGCGGTAGTCGGCCATCGACAAGAACCGCACCTGCCCGGAGGCGAGGAACTGCTCTTCGAGCACCCGGTTGTAGTAGTCGCAGATCTCGGCGGCGGTGGCGCGTTCGTAGAAGCCGGCATTCGGTCCGCACTGGTCGATCCGGTCGTTGCCGAGCACACGAGAATCGACGCCGTAGTAGGCGGACGGTTGGTGGAGGCGGACGAAGGAATAGGCGTCGAGCCAGTGGCCCCCCGGGCGATGCCGACGGTCGACCATCACGACGTCCACGTCCGATTCGGCGACCAAGGTGTCCACGAAGGCCATTCCGGTTGCCCCGGCCCCGACGACGAGATAGTCGGTCTCGATCTGCGCCACGGGCCCTCCCCTCGCTGCGCGAGAGCGTACCTGGCGCCGACGACCAGCGGGGTCCGGAGGCGACGGGCGGCCCGCCCCGTGAGCGAGCCGCGACCGGCTGCCCGTGATCGCCAACCGATGGAGGGCTATGTTGCGCCCGTGCATCTGGGCCACGGGGCTCCTCGTTCGCTGGCGGAGTTGCCCATCGACTGTGGTGCAGATCACCTGCGTGGATGCCTGCACAGGTGAGCGGCGCCAGGTCACGCAGCAGGCGAGCGCGCGATGCCTTCGTGGAGGAGCTGGTCGGAGGCGGCGGAGGGATGACGGGCGGGTGGCGGCATGCCGACATGCGTGCACGCCCGAGATGCTCGCTGGAGCGGCGGTCGAAAGGGTGAGGATCACTCCATGAAGGTGATCAAGGACCTCTCTGTGCCGATGCGTGACGGGGTGCACCTCGCGATGGACCTCTACTGCCCCGACGTGCAGTCGAGGCATGCGGCGGTGTTGCTGGTCACCCCGTACCAGAAGGACGGTGCGTTCGACATGCCGCTCGGCTCGGACGGACGACCCATCCCGTCCTTGCCGCTCCCACCGCTGCCGCCGGGCCTCAATCCGATGCTGTTGAGCGTCAAGCCGCTGGTCGACGCCGATTTCGTCGTGGCTGTCGCCGACGCGCGTGGCACGGGGTTCTCCGAAGGAACGTACGACTACTACAACCTCGACGGTGGTCCCTTCGACGGCTACGACCTCGTCGAATGGCTGGCCACCCGACCCTGGTGCACCGGCAGCGTCGGGATCATGGGGGCGTCTGCAGCTGCGATCTACTGTTACATGACGGCGTTGACCCACCCGCCCCACCTTCGTGCCATGGCCGCCAACATGCATCCGGGGGACTTCTACTTCGACCAATGGTACGTCGGCGGTGTCTTTCGCTACGAGAACCGCATCAGCTGGGCCACCGGCATGTATCCCCGTATCTCGCCCATCGACCCGGGCGATCCCGGGGCGCCCGCCTACGAGCGAAGGCGCGCCGTGTACGAGGCACGGTTTCACCAGTTCGGGGCTCGCATCGCTGCGGGGAAGAACGCTGCCAACCTCGACTGGCTGACCGAGATGTACGCGCACAAGACCTACGACGAGTTCTGGAAGCGGCGCAGCTTCATCCGTCGGGCGTCGGACATCGAGATCCCCACCCTTCACGGCGGGGTGTGGTTCGACCACTTCATCCGCGGGACCCTCACGAGCCACGAGGCGATCGAGGTCCCGAAGCGCCTCTTCGTCGGCCCGGGGAACCTGGCTACCCGTGGCGACCTCGGCGACGGCGGGTACGGCGCGCTGCAGGTGGAGTGGTTCGACCACTTCCTGCGCCGGTCGGGCAACGCCGCACCCGAGGGCCCCGCCGCGCGGATCTACCTCTTGGGGAAGGAGGACTACGTCGACGAGCCGGTCTGGCCGGTTCCCGCGGTCGAGAGACCCTTGTTCCTCCGCACCGGCCCGAGCGGATCGGCTCGCTCCCTCAACGACGGCCTGTTGGGGTCCGCGCCGGGTCGATCGGAGGAACCCGACGTCGTCGCGCACGACCCCGGTTCGCCGAACCGGACGCCCCGTGAGGTCGGTGACCAGCGCCCGTTCGAGACGGGTTGCCTGACCTTCACGTCGCCCCCGCTCGACGCCGACCTCGAGGTCGTGGGGACGCCCCACCTCGTTCTGTACGCCGAGAGTGACGCGCCCGACGTCGACTGGTGCGTGCGGCTCTGCGACGTCGACGAGACGGGTCGGTCGAGGCTGCTCAACACGGGCGCTCGCAAAGGCTCTCATGCCCGCTCACACGAGCATCCTCGGCCGTTGCGGCCGGGCGAGGTGTACGAGCTCGACATCGAGGTCTGGCCGATCGCAAACCTCTTCCGGCGTGGTCACCGGGTCCGCGTCGACGTCTCGACGAGCGACTTCCCCTTCTTCGAGTGCAACCCCCTCCCCTCGGTCAACCGCGTGCTGCACGACAGCGAGCGGCCCTCACGCCTGGTGCTGCCAGTGGCCGACCGCGGGCGTCGTCGCGCTGGCCGACGGTGGGCTCGGACCGGCGAGTGACGCACGGCCAGGAAGCTCTCGACTCCACCGACCTGGTCGGCACGAAGGGCGTGTCCACGTACGCCTCGTTGACATCACAAGGCACAGAGGCAACAGTGCCAGCACCCTGACCGGGGTGGGCTGGGCGCGAGGACCGGGCACACGCTGCAGACCGGGCACACGCTGGGGATCGGGGACACGCTGGGGACCGGGCACACGCTGCAACTCGAGCGACCACGTGCCCGTGGCGGAGTGACGACGACGGAGAGGAGCACGCTGCTGTGACGATGGGCGGCGCAACCGGTTCGGTTCCCGTCGTGAGCGGGCCGCTTCCCGGCCGATCGGTCACGGTGGGCGGGGCCTTCGACCTCGAGGGCCTCGGCTACCTCGAGGAGGAATTCTTCGTTGCCGGCGTGGGTCGGTCGTTCCGGATGGCCGGTCCTCGAGGGAGTGACGGCGCGTGGGCGGTCGAGACGGCCGCCACGGCGCCGTTCACCACGAGGCTGCTCGTCCGTCGCCCCGCCGACCCCGCCCGCTTCAACGGGACCGTGCTCGTGGAGTGGCTCAACGTCAGCGCCGGAGCCGACGGCTCACCGGAGTGGAGCTTCGCCCACCGGCATCTGGTCCGGGAGGGGTTCGCCTGGGTCGGGGTCTCGGCGCAGAGGGCGGGGATCGACGGTGGCGGGCTCGTCGAGGGGCTGCACCTCAAGAAGGCCGATCCCGAGCGCTACGCGCCGCTGGACCATCCCGGTGACGCCTTCGCCTACGACATCTTCACCCAGGCCGGCAGGGTCCTGCGCACGCCGAACGGGGCGTCGCCGCTGGCCCCCCTGGGCCCCCAGCGCCTTGTCGCGGCGGGCGAGTCGCAGTCGGCTGCGTTCCTCGTCACCTACATCAACGCCATCGATCCCTTGGATCCCGTGTACCAGGGCTTCCTCGTCCACGGCCGAGGTGGCAGCGGTGCCGGGCTCGCCGGGTTCGGCACCGAGGAGCCCGAGGGAGGAGCCGCGCCAGGAGGGCCGGACCGATCGGCCATAAGGCGGGCCGGCGAGCGGATCCGTGCCGACGTACGGGTCCCGGTGCTCACCGTCCAGAGCGAGACCGATGTCGTGGCCCTGGGCGGCTGGCTCGCCCGGCAACCCGACGCCGACCGGCACCGGCTCTGGGAGATCGCCGGGAGTGCCCACGGCGACACCTACCTGCTGGTAGCCGCCGCGCAGGACTCGGGGTCCCTCGAACCGGCCGCGCTCGCCGAACTGCTCCGGCCGACGACCGAGACCTTCGTCGGGACGACCGATCTCCCGGTCAACGCCGGTCCCCAGCAGCACTACGTGCTGCAGGCCGCCATCTCGCACCTGGAGCGCTGGATAAGGGACGGCACGGCGCCCCCGACCGCGGACCGCCTCGAGCTCCTCGAGGGTGGCGCCGGGCTCGTGCCCGACGAGCACGGGATTGCCAAGGGCGGGGTCCGCACGCCCTGGGTGGACGTGCCGACGGCCCGGCTCTCGGGCCTGGGCCAGACCGGAGCCGGCTTCGCCTTCCTGTTCGGGACCACCGAGCCGTTCGATCCCCGCGAACTGGCTCGTGCGTACCCAGGTGGCAAGGGCGAGTACCTCGAGCGCTTCGCTCGGTCCCTTGCGGACGCCGTCGAGGCCGGGTTCCTCCTGGCGGCCGACGTCGCCGAGATCGAAGCCATCGCTGCCGCAGGCTTCGACGAGCGCTCGTGAGCAGCGCCGGCGCCCGTGTGCCGGCCCTGCGGTCATTGACAGGTTCGGGTCGAGCTGGTTACCGTTCAACGACGTTGGCCAACGGCGTTGAACGGCGCCGTGGGAGGGGTGGCGGGCACGACATCGTGCCCGCGTGAGGCTGCAGACGGGAGACTCCTTGGTTGGCACCACTCGCTTCGGGCGCGCCCGTTCGGTGCGCCTGCTCGTGACCCTGGGCATCGGGATCGCATCGGCAGGGGCCGCGATGCCCACGATGGCTGCCGCCACCAAGCGATCGCCGTCGACTTCGCCCATCGTGCTCGGCAGCGTCGGGTCGTACTCGACCCCGGGCTTCGCGGCCGTCGGGCCCGGGGAAGCCCCCATCAAGGCCTGGGCCAAGTGGGTGAATGCCCACGGCGGGATCAACGGGCACCCGGTGAAGCTCGTGGTCATGGACGACCAGGGCAACCAGGCGCTCGCCGTCTCCGATGTGAAGCAGCTGGTCGAGCAGGACCACGTCGTCGCCTTCGTCTCCAACCAGGACGGCTCCCTCATCGGCGGGTACGCCAGCTACCTCGACCAGGTGAAGGTGCCGGTCCTCGGGGGCAACATCTACACGTTGACGTGGAACTCGGACCCGATGTTCTTCCCCCAGGGCCTGACTGCCATCGAGGGGGAGCTGGCCGCCGTGACCTACGCCAGGAAGGCCGGCTACAAGAGGATCGGCTCCCTTGCCTGCTCGGAGGCGGTGCAGTGCTCGCAGGCCAACGCGCTCCTGAAGAGCCTGGCGGCCAAGGGTGGCCTCGACGACGTCTACCAGGCCGTGGCCAGCTCGACCGCCCCCGACTACACGGCCAACTGCCTGGCGGCCCAGTCGGCAAAGGTGCAGATCTTCGAGCTGCTCATCCCGACCGCCGACGAGGGGGTCAAGATCGCCGACGACTGCGCGCGCCAGAACTACCATCCCGCCTGGGTCATCCCCGGTGAAGCCATCGGGCCCGGCTACCTGACGACGCCCTCGTTCGACAACGCCTTCAACTTCTCGGCGACCAGGCCGTGGTACTCGACGGCGCCGGTGATGAAGGACTACCGGGCGGCCATGAAGAAGTACACCACCGTCAATTTCAACAAGGTCGAGGAGCCGCTCCTCGCTCCCGACGCCTGGGCATCGGGCCTCATGTTCCAAGAAGCGGTGAAGCTGAGCGGCGCCACCGGCGTACCGACGAGTGCCGACGTCCTTGCTGGTCTCGCCAAGTTCAAGGACCAGACCCTCGGTGGCTTCACGGGCCCGCTCACCTTCACCGACCCGACGAACAAGATCGCCGATTGCTTCTTCGTCACCCAGATCAAGCACCAGAAGTTCGTGGCCGCCAACAACGGCAACTACCTGTGCAACCCCTCATAGGTACGTGGGG